>CAKTQM010000004.1 GCA_934597125.1 uncultured Oscillospiraceae bacterium | reverse complement strand
AACCCCTCCCCTACGAATTTTCGTGCAGCGTTTCGTTTATCGTGTGGGAGGGGTAGAACCCCTCCCCTACGAATTTTCGTGCAGCGTTTCGTTTATCGTGTGGGAGGGGTAGAACCCCTCCCCTACGAATTTTTATGTACCGCTCTGTTTATTGCAAAAAAAGAGACGCCGTAGGGCGTCTCTTTTTTGTTAGAAACAAGTTCTAATTAGAACTCCTTCTTCTTGCCGATCACGACAGCGGAACCGGCGACGGACAGCAGGCTCATGCCAACATACATGGCGATACCAGCGTCGAAGGTCTTAGCGGAGTCAACACCAGTCTTGGTGGTGTCGGTGGTCTTACCAGCCTCTTCGGTGGTGCCGGCCTTCAGAGCCCAGCAGAACTTATAGTCGGTAGCATAGGCCTGACCCCAAGCGAAGTCATAACCATTGGCATAGGCATTGGCATCATAGACGCGCTCAGCATCATCGGACTTGTAGGAGAAGGTGTTGCTGACCTTGTAACCGGTCTTGGTAGCAATGGCCTCGTTGTTGGTGCAACCGAACTCGCCCTTGCAGATCAGGCAGGTAGCGACATCGTAGCCCATCTTGTCATTCTTGACGCCCTTGGCGAAGATGTGGGAAGCGGGGATGAAGTAATCGTCATCGTTGGTGACATCGTAAGCATACACGATCACACCATTGACGTTCAGAGCATACAGAGCGCCGCCGGCCTCATAAGCGTCCTCGACATAGTAGTGGCCATCGGCATCCACATAACCGTCTTCCAGATACTGGGAGGTGGTGCAGTTGGGCAGCTTGGTGGTAGCAGCCTGAGCGGTAGCAGCCACATCATAGTAAGCCGCGTCAGCGGTGTCACGGATCATGATCCAGTTCTCGAACTTGCCGTTGTTGTAAACAGCAGCGTCAGCATCGTCCTGAGTGCAGGGGATACCATACTGGTACTCCACGAAGGTCTTCTCTTCAGTCTTAGACGTATCAACAGTCACAGCCTTAACGGAAGCCAGAACCTTATTGAACTCGGTGCCAACAGTTTCACCGTCTGCAATCCAAGCAGCATCCAAATCAGCCTTAGGAACCAGAACCTTATTGTCCTTCTCATCTGCGCCAACATAATACTCGACAGTGTAAGTGCGCTCAATCCAGTCATAATAAGCAATGTGCTTACCATCGACGCTGTCCTTGGTCTGAGCCTTCTCCAGGGTGATGCCACCATTCTGGACGACCTTAGTCTTGTCGACGTTGTTGTTGCCATCCAGGGGGCCGTACACAATACGATTGGTAACGGCGAAGGCAACGGTGCACAGGCTCAGAGCCATAGCCAGGCTCAGAACCAGAGCAACAATTTTCTTCATGATTGTTTCCTCCAAAATAAATTTTTTGTAAAAACGTGTTTCTCGTTCTTACAGTTGCCAGTATAGCATAAATTTTCCAGCAGTCAAGAGATTGGGGGAGATTGTTTCCAAAGTGTAACCGTTTGTGGGGAGTTTGTTACCAGGGGATGGACATAGGGCGCGGCGGCGAAAAAACATGGCGGCGGCATGTTTTTTTGACGTGGCAACCCCTCAGTCAGCGCTACGGCTGACAGCTCCCCTTACACAGGGGAGCCTTTTTTGTGCCCTTGTGCAAAGGGGGCTGTCGGCGCGTAGCGCTGACTGGGGGATTGTCCGCGGCCAGACAACCCCTCCGTCAAAAATCAAAGATTTTTGCCACCTCCCCTTGCACAGGGGAGGCTTTTTTGTGAGGAGGCTTTTGTCATATGGGTGGGGTGGGGGTGCATATACTTGTCCGGGGTGATGGTATGGCGAAATGGGTGCGGCGGGGCGCGGCGGGGGTGCTGGCGGCGCTGACGGTGGTTACGGCGGGAGCCGTGGAGCAGCGGGGCGTTACGGTGGAGGGCAGCGCTTTGAAGTGGCTGCTGGCGCAGACGCTGGAGAGCCGGATGCCGCCGGACGATCTATCCGGCGCGGCGATGCTGGCGCTGGGGCAATCGCCGCTGCTGCTGGCGGCGCGGTGGAACGTGGCGGCGGCAGCAGATGAGCCGGTGCAGCCGGAGGACGACACTGCGCCGGAGGCAGATGCGCCGCAGGAGACGGCGGCCCCCTCCCCCGCCATCACGACGCTGCCGGCGGCAGACCGGCCGGCGCTGGCCTTTCCGGACAACGGCGTACCGTCGCAGACGGTGAAGATCACCAACACGGCGGGGTACACGGTGGTACGGGGGGTGTGCATCAAGAACGCCTCCAACAAGACGCTGGACGCCGCCGCGCTGGCGGCGGAGGGCTTTGCCGCCCGACTGACGGACGACGCGCCGCAGGTGCTGATCCTGCACACCCACGGCAGCGAAGCATACACCATGCCGGAGGGGCAGGGATATGTTTCCACCGGCACATGCCGCACCAGCGACACCACGAAAAACGTGGTGCGGGTGGGGGACGAGATCGCGTCGGTGCTGTCGGGCTACGGCATTTCGGTGCTGCACGACCGGACGCTATACGATGATCCGCTGTACGAGGGGGCCTACGGCCGGTCGGTGGAGGGCATCGAGGGGTATCTGGAGAAATACCCGTCGCTGGTGTTCATTTTAGACATTCACCGTGACGCGGTGGAGGACGCCCAGCACCGGCAGTATAAGCTGATCTCGCAGGAGGATCCCCACGCGGCGCAGCTGAGCTTTATCATGGGCAGCAACCACGAGGGGTGGCAGGAGAATCTGAAGCTGGCGGCGGCGGTGGCGGAGAGCGTGAAAGCGGACTATCCCACGGTGATGCGGCCCATCACGCTGCGCAATTCCAATTATAACCAGCACATGTCGCTGGGCTCCATGCTGGTGGAGGTAGGGGCGGCGGGCAACTCGCTGGATGAGGCGCTGCACAGCGCCCGCATCTTTGCCGACAGCTTCGCCCGCGTGCTGCTGGCGACAAAGACATCATAACACAGAAAAGCGGTGGCCTGTTTCCGATCAGGCCGCCGCTTTCCCGTTAAGAGTGATAGAGAAGAGAGGTGAGTAAGTGATTGGGTCGCTTTGATTGGATAGGAAAACTTTTGAAGGGGAAAATGCGTAAGTGTGAAGTGCGTAAGTAATAGAGGGTAGAAAACAGAGGGAAAAGGGATTCCGTTTGTTTTGGGGTCACTGGGCCAGAGTCTTGCCCAGGGCGCGGCAGGCGGCCAGGGCCGCATCGTCCGGCGCTTCGCAGCAGGTGACGCTTTCGCACATCAGATTCAGTCCCGCGTTTTCGCAGTCCTTCTCCCAGGTGCGCATCCATTCGCCGTCGCCCCAGCCGTAGGAGCCGAACAGAGCCACGCTTTTGCCGCTGAGGCGGGATTTGCAGCCGTCGAACATGGGCTGGAAGTCCAGCTCCTCCAGCACTTCGCTGCCCATGGCGGGGCAGCCGAAGGCGATGGCGGCGTAGCCGCCCAGGGCGTTGGCGTCCACCTGATCCGGCGTCATGACGGTAACTTCAGCGCCGGCTTCCTTCATGCCCTCCGCCACGGCGTTGGCCATGGCTTCGGTGTTGCCGGTGCCGCTCCAGTAGATCACAGCAGTTTTTTTCATGTGTTGTTTCCTTTCTTTTTATTACTAAATTGCTTTTTCTGTCATTTCAGCTGGCAACCGTCAGCTGCTCGATATTGGAGCCGGAGCGCCAGCGGGCGCAGTAGTCCTCGGTGCAGCGGCGGAAGCGGGTGAAGAGTTGTTGGGCCTTCTCCTCGTCGCCGTAGACCTTCCACAGTCCGGCGCACTTGAAGTCGCGGGAGCGGTGCTGGATGAAGCCCTGGACATCCTCCGGCGGGTAGCTGAGGAACAGGCCCACTTCGTGGGGGAAATCGCCTTCGCGGAAGCGGCGGATCAGCTTAGCCACGCAGCGCTGGCAGCCCTCGGGGTAGTTCTGCCGGGCCAGAATGTCACGCGCCAGGCCGCTTTCCAGATCACGCCGCAGCTCGGCGGGACGGTAGAGGTACAGCAGCGCCTGATCGTCACGATAGCGGATGGGCAGCAGGCACAGGCCCTTTGGCACCAGCAGGCGGTTCAGGCGGCGGATATCCGCCAGCAGCGCCCCGCGGTCGCGGCAGGGGCAGGGAAACAGACTGCCGGTTTTGATGCCCGCCAGCGTGGGGGCACATTGCCGGATGATCAATTCTTCTGACATGGGCCGCCTCCTTTCTTCTGTCTGTAGGGTGCCCCGAAAGCATTTCGATTATTGGTTAGTTATTGCTAACTGATAGGTCTTAAAAAAGCCGGCCGGTTGGCGGGCAATTATTTTGGTTAGCGTATGCTAACTTATTGGTCTTAAAAAAGCTGCTTCATAGAGCAGTTCTTTTCCTTTTCCTATTGGAACTATAGACAGTATAACACACCTATCCGCGTTTGGCAAGACCTTTTTTGAAAACTTTTCAAATTTTTCCAAAAAGGCAGGGGCGGAGGCATCCTCCGCCCCTGTTTGATGGAACGCTCAGATAAACACCAGCTGCACCAGCAGCATATAGACCACCGTGCCCGCGCCGATAGACAGCAGCACATTACGCTTCCAAAGGTGCAGCGCCGTGACCACCGCCAGGGCGATGAGCTCCGGCAGGCCATGGGGCGCGGCGGCCACGTCCACGTTCCGCAGACAGTACACCACCAGAAGGCCCATCATCGCGGCAGGCAGGGTGCGGCCCAGATACTCCACTACCTTGGGGATGGGCTTGTTGTCAGGAAACAGCAGAAAGGGCAGAAAACGGGTGATGACGGTACCCAGCGTCACCGCGCCCACGATGATCAGGGCTTGTGTGGTTGTCAATGTCATAGCTTCTTCCTCCCCAGCAGCAATACGATCAGCACCAGCACCATGGCGGGGATCACCAGATTATCCGCGCCGAACACCGCCAGCGCCGCGGCGGTACAGACAAGGCCGATGACGCCGCTCATGCGGTTTTCGGGGTTTTTCACCTGCTCGATGAACAGCACCACGAACAGGCCCGTCAGGGCAAAATCCAGTCCGGTGGTGTCGAAGGTGATGAACTGTCCCGCCACCGCGCCCAGCACCGAGCCGGCGGCCCAATAGCCATAATTCAGCAGCGATACGGCCAGGTAGAAATCCTTGAGGGGCACATCGGCAGGCGGCTCCACGGAGGAGACAATGGAAAAGGTCTCGTCGCTGAGGGTATAGATCAGCGGGAGCTTGGCGGCACCCATGCCGCGGTATTTGCCCAGCATGGACACACCGTAAAACAGATGGC
This sequence comes from uncultured Oscillospiraceae bacterium, assembly GCA_934597125.1. Taxonomy (GTDB): domain Bacteria; phylum Bacillota; class Clostridia; order Oscillospirales; family Oscillospiraceae; genus Vescimonas. The sequence goes on along the minus strand of CAKTQM010000004.1, from coordinate 58,288 downwards.
GGGCGTTGACCATCAGGCTCATCAGCAGCGCCTGAAGGGGATCAAAGGCGGTGGTCAACAGCGTGATCGCCACGAACTGCATGCTGCCGCAGTAAGCCACGCAGCACATCAGCAGCACCCAGGGCACGCCGTAGCCCTTTGTCTGCATCAGCACGCCGTAGGCGATGCCCAGTACCAGATAGCCGGTCAGCACCGGCACGGTGCTGGGAAATGCGGCGCGGACAGCGGTAAGGGCTGGATGCGGAGTTTTTTTCAAGTGCGTCACCTCCGGTAAAAAACCTGATAAAGTGGGGTTATTATATAGAATACCGGCGGAAAAAGCAACCCCCTCTCCCCTTCCCTCTCGTTGACTTTTCGGGCTGCGGCTGGTACAATGGAGATACATCATAATATAAAGGCAGGTCGATACCCATGAGCGATAACGTATTTGAAAAGGATCCCAGCGAGTGCCGCTACTCCTTTGTGCAGCACAGGGAATGTGAATTCTTCCCCTGCCATGCCACGGCGCATCCGGAGGATTTTAACTGTCTGTTCTGCTACTGCCCGCTGTACGCCCTGGGCAGCCAGTGCGGCGGCAACTGCCAATGGCTGGAAAACGGCATCAAGGATTGCTCCGCCTGCATGCTGCCCCACGGGAGGGGAAGCTACAGCTATATCATGAGTAAATTCCCGCTGCTGTCCGCCATGGCGAAGCGAAACCGGTAACGTACCGCCGCAAGACCATCCTACCATGCAAAAAAGACCGCCGAAGGGCGGTCTTTTTCATCGTTTTTGCCGGAAAAGGCCCGGCGCCGCAGGCAGGCCTCATACCTCCACCCGCGGGCCGGGTCGGAATTCCTCGGACAACAGGTGGAGGGTGATGGCGCCGGAGGACAGATCCGTCAGACGCCCTTGCAGAGTCTCTCGTTTTTCGGCGGGCAGGGAGACGGACAAGGTCACATCCGCACCGTAGAGGGTATCGTCAATAACGCCGCTTTGGGCCTCCACCTCCAACTTCACCCGTTCATAAAGGGGGTAGGTGCAGGGTATCTCCACCCGTGCCCACGCGCCCATGACGGCCACGCCGGAAGCCACCAGCGCGTCTCTGGCGCCCTTGGCATAGGCGCGGGTTAAACCGCCCGCCCCCAGCAGGATACCGCCGAAATACCGGGTCACCACGCAGCAGACGTTGGTGACCTCCTCCCGTTCCAGCACCTTCAGCATGGGCTGACCGGCGGTGCCCTGTGGCTCGCCGTCGTCGCTGTAGCGGGCAGTGGTGGGGCCGACGCGGTAGCACCAGCAGTTGTGGCGGGCATCGTAGTATTGGGCCTTCATGTCCTTAATGCACTGTTGGGCCTGCTCCTCCGTCTCCACCGGCCAGATGTGGCTGATAAATCGAGAGCGTTTTTCCACGAACTCGCTCTCCGCCGGTTGGAAGGGCACACGAAACTCGTTCATTCCCAGTCCTCCTTGGGCGGCTGCCAACCCTCGATATAGTCCTTGAGCTGGCCCAGCAGACGGGGATTGCAGACAGCCACCACGTCCACGGTGGCGGCGTACTCGACGCTCTCCACCTTGGCCTCCCGGTACAGGGCGTCCAGCGCCCCCGCCTTGTCATAGGGCAGGTGCAGCGTCACCCGCCGGGTGCCCTTATCAAGCTTTTTGTCGATAAGAGCCAGCAGCTGTGGGATACCCTCCCCTGTCTTGGCAGAGATGGCCACGGCATCGGCCTCTTTCGCCCGTTCACCGGGGAAGCTGAGATCGGACTTGTTATAGACGCGGATGCAGGGGATGGTATCAGCCCCCAGTTCGCGGATCAGGCGATCCACCGTCTCCGCCTGCTGCCGCCACTGGAGGTTGGAGGAGTCGATGACATGCAGCAGCAGATCGGCGTACTCCAGCTCTTCCAACGTGGCCTTGAAGGCCTCCACCAGCTGGTGGGGCAGCTTACGGATAAAGCCCACGGTATCAGAGATCACCACATCCAACGTGTCGCTGACCGTCAGCAGGCGGGTGGTGGTGTCCAGCGTGTCGAACAGGCGGTTGTTGGCGGGGATGTCCGCGCCGGTGATGGCGTTCAGCAGCGTGGACTTGCCCGCGTTGGTGTAGCCCACGATAGCCACCACGGGAATTTCGTTCTTACTGCGGCGCTGGCGCTGGGTGGCGCGGACGCGGCGCACCTCCTCAAGCTCGTCCTTCAGCTTGTCGATCTTGCGGCGGATGTGGCGACGGTCAGTCTCCAGCTGAGTCTCGCCGGGACCCTTGGTGCCGATGGGAGAGCCGCCGGTGCCGCCCTGCCGCTCCAGATGGCTCCACATACCGATCAGGCGGGGCAGCAAGTACTGGTACTGAGCCAGCTCTACCTGCAGGCAGCCCTCCTTGGTGCGGGCCCGCTGGGCAAAGATGTCCAGGATCAGGCCGCTGCGGTCGATGACCTGAACGCCCAGCAGCTCAGTCAGCACGCGGATCTGGGAGGGAGACAGGTCGTTGTCGAAGATGACCATGGTGGCCTGTTCATTCTCCACCATGCGTTTGACCTCCTCCACCTTACCCTCGCCGATGAAGCTGTGGGGGTCGGGCTTTTCGCGGCTTTGTAGGATAATGCCCGCCGTGTCGCCGCCGGCGGTATCCACCAGTTCCGAGAGCTCCATGAGGCTCTCCTCATCGGCGCTGTCCTCCCCCAGCACAGGGGAACGGAGTCCCACCAGCACGGCATGATCACGGGATTCCTTGTTGTTTTCCAGTGTTTTACGTTCCATAATTCCCTCGGTGAAAAGTTTTTTCCTATTATAGCTGTTTTTCCGCCGGTTGTAAACGAAAAAAAGACCTGCCCCCAAGGGAACAGGTCTTTTATGTGTCTTGTTAGCCCTCCAGGCCGAAACGCTTGTTGAACTTGGCAACGCGTCCGCCGGTATCGACAAGCTTCTGCTTGCCGGTGAAGAACGGGTGACACTTAGAGCAGACTTCCACGCGAATATCCTTCTTCGTAGAACCTGTCTCAATCACATTACCGCAGGCGCATTTAATAGTAGTCTGCTGATAATTGGGATGGATTCCTTCCTTCATTGCTCTGGTTCACCCCTTTCCGGTACACTTGTCGTCTGGTTTAACCCATAAACGCAACTGTGATAATACCACACCTTGCGGCAGAATGCAAGCATTTTTTATAATTTTACCACAGAATTTGTATGGAAGAAATAGAGCAGCTTTTCCGACACCTCCTGCTCCAGCACCTGTCCCAGGGCCAGAGCATAGGCCTCCAGCTGGGGGCGATAGCGTTCCGCCCTTTGGGCCTGCTGCTGATGGGTGATGCGATCGGTTTTGAAATCCACCACCACAAGGCCCTCCGGCGTCTGGAAGGCGCAGTCCACCACGCCCTGCAGCAGCAGCTCCTCCCCTGTCACGGAGGGGTCGTACAGGGCGGCATCCGTCAGCAGGGCGAAGCGATATTCCCGCCAGACCTTCTCCGCTCCACGGATCCGCTCCGCCAGCGGAGAGGCCAGAAAGGCCGCCACCATGGCACAGTCCACCGCCGCTGCCTGCTGGGACGTCAGCAGCCGCCGCTGCCGCAGCCGCTCCACCTCCTCCGCCACGGCCTCTGCGGCGGCGGGAGTATGAAAGTCTATGTACTGCATCACCGCGTGGACGGCGGTACCCTTTTCCGCCGCCGTCAGGCCGGTGACCTCCTGCAGGAATTTCGGCTTTTCAAACAACACGGCCCGATGGCGGTGGGCTGCACCCTCCGTCAGTTCCTCGTCGATGGCGCGGCCCTTCAGCTGAGTGGCCGTCACCTTGCCGGGGATGGCCGCGGCGCGCTGGTAGGCATACACCCACTCCAGCGGTGCGGGATCAAAGGGCTGCGGCGGCGGGGCGTCACATACCACGCCGTCCGCGATCTCTCCCGCCGTCAGAGCGGCGGGATCCTCCCACAGAAAGACCTGCCATCCGCCATCCGCCGCCGTCAGCTCCGGCGGAAAGGTCTCCGCCCATTGGCACAGCTTTGCTCCCGGAGCGGTGCAAAGCAGCGGCAGCAGCATCCAATCCCCCAGGCATCTGCCCGCCGCCACCGCCTCCGGCGGGGTGGGGACGCCAGCGATAGCCGCCAGATCCGCCACCCGCTTGCGTCCTTTCCGCAGGCAGTCCACAACGATCATTTTCTCCTGGGCACGGGTCATGGCCACGTAGAGGATCCGCATTTCCTCGGAGCGGCTTTCCCGCTGCAATTGCAAAGCCACCGCCGTTTTGCTGATGGTGTCGTAGCGGATATGGCGGTCACGGTCTACCCGCTCCACGCCCAGTCCCAGCTGCGGATGTACCAGCACCGGCTCCTGGGTATCACGGGGGTCAAAGCGCTTGCTGAGGTCGCAGAGGAACACGATGGGGAATTCCAGTCCCTTGGACTTGTGAATGGACATCAATCGCACGCCGCCGGCGCTCTGGCGGGTGGAGAGATCCGGCGCATCGCCGTTTTCCAGCAGGGTACGCAGATAGGCGGTGAAATCAAACAGGCTCTTCTTCCCTGCCGCCGCCATCTGGCGGACGTAGGTATAAAAAGCCACCAGATTATCCCGTCTTATCTGGCCGCCCGGCATGGCGCCGAACACCGCCATGCAGCGGCAGGTGTCGTAGATACGCCAGATCAAAGCGTCCACCGTCTCATCACGGGCGGCGGCACGCAATTCCTCCAGCGTTTGCAGGAAGGCGTGGGTATCCGGCTCCTCGTCCAGTAACAGGGCGTCATAATAGTCGCCGCGGCGCTGCAGGGCGCGGATGGCCGCCAGACGGTCGGGCGTAAAGCCGAACAAAGGCGAGCGCAGCACCGAGATCAGCGGTACATCCTGCCGCGGATTGTCAATGACCTGCAGCAACGACCACACCACCGCAATCTCCACCGTGGAAAAGAAATCGCTGCTCTCGTCCGCGGCGCAGGGGATATTCTGCTCCGCCAGCGCCGCCGTGAAGGCTTTCAGCCGGCTGCGGGGCGAACGCATCAATATGACGAAATCCTCCGGCGTACATCGGCGCAGGCCGTCACCCCCGGTAACGGGATAGCCCTCATCCAGCATGCGGCGGATCCGACCGGCCACGAAACGTGCCTCCACCGCCGTGCGGTCAAACCGCTCCTCCTCCGTGTCGGACACGTCGATGAAGTGGAACTCCGCCGCCGTGTCGTCGTGAGGCGGATAGTATTCCGCGCCGAAATAGAGCTGCTCTTCCGCGCCGTAGTTCATCTCGCCCATGCGGCGGGACATGATGCTGTGGAAAATGGCGTTGCAGCCGTCCAGCACGCTCTGGCGGGAGCGGAAGTTTTTGCTGAGCAGCACCTTGCGGGGCTGTCCCTCCTCCGCCTGGTCGGCGGGGACATAGGCGTTATACTTCCGCAGAAAAATAGTAGGATCCGCCAGACGAAAGCGGTAAATACTCTGCTTGACATCACCCACCACGAAAAGATTCTGCTCCTGACGGGAGATGGCGGTGAAAATGCAGTTCTGCACGTCGTTGGCGTCCTGATACTCGTCCACCATGATCTCCCGATAGCGCTGGGCGATCTGCCCCGCCAGCTCGGTCGGCTGACCGGAGGCGTCCAGCAGCAGATCAATGGCATAGTGCTCCTGATCGGAAAAATCCATCACATTGCGGCGGGCCTTTTCCGCCTGATAGCGGCGGGTAAAGTCGGCGGTCAGCGCCGTCAGTGCCAGCATGGCCGGCGCCATGGCCGCCAGATCCTCCAGATGCTCCTCCTGCAGCGTTTCAAAGGGCTTCGCCAGCTCCTTCACCGCGTCCTTGCAGCGGTCACGCAGCGCTTTGACCCGCTCCTTTTCCGGATTATCCCCCTTAATGGGCTTCATACGGGGGAAAAGCGGCAGCCGCCGCGCCATGACCTCCCAGTCCCCCTGGGCCGCGGCAAAGGAGCGCAGATCCTCCGCCGTTGCCGCAAGGCTGGGGCCATAGACCGCCGCCACCGCGTCATCCATGATGCTGCCGGCAGTTTTTTCCAGAAGCGAAGCCCAGAATTCCGCTCTGGCGGCGGCATCCTCCATGACGACCATACCGTAGGGGGATTCTCCCAGATCCTCCGGCATGATCTCCCAGTCACGGCGTACCTCCTCCAGCCAGCGCAGGGGGTAGGGGTGGCTCTGCAGCTTGCGGTGCAGCTCCAGCACCAGGCGCTCCAGCGACCGATCGTCCCGTCCCGCGCCCAGCGTCTCGGCCAGCTGCCGCCGCTGATCGTCCATGTTGGCATAAAAATCCTCCAGCACCGCCGACAGCACCCGTTCCTTCACCATACCAGCCTCCTGCTCGTCCAGCACGCGGAAGTCCGGCGTCAGGGTATGCCCCTCCACCGCCGGCAGGCGGTATACGTTTTCCCGCAGCAGCGCCACGCAGAAGGCGTCCACCGTCTTAATGTCCGCCTGATAGACGCGGAACAGCTGACGGCGGAGATGGGCGTCCTCCGGATGCTCCGCCACCCGCCGGGCAAGCTCCGCGGCGATCTTGCCCCGCAGCTCAGACGCTGCCGCTTTGGTATAGGTGATGATGAGGAAATCATCTACCGACTGCTGCTCCTGCGTGATATAGCGGAACAGGCGCTCCACCAGTACCTTGGTCTTGCCGGAGCCGGCGGCGGCGGACACCAGCAGGCTGCCGCCCCGATCCTCTACCGCTGTTCGCTGGTCAATTGTCAATTCCACCGCCATGGTGTCCCTCCTCTCCGTACTCCGTTTCCATCAGCGCCCAAAAGGCGTCCTTGTCGGTTTTGTTCAGCAGCCTGCGGCGGTCGCGGCTTTCGTCAAAATAACAGGCTGAGGCAAAGGCGCAATGGGTACAGGCGCTGTCCTGGGGCCCTCTGGTATAGGGGTCGGCGTCGATGTTGCCGCGGGCAATCTCGCCGGTGATCTGGTGCAGCAGCCTATCCACGTACCGCCCAAGATGCCCCAGCTGGGCCGCCGAGGCCAAATCGCCGGACAGCGAGCCATCCTTTTTCACGCCGATGGGCAGATAGCAGGGGGACTCCAGAGCACTGTGCTCCATGGCATACAGCACCTGAGGCTCATCCAGCACCAGTCCTGTGCGGCGCAGGGCGCCCCGCAGCGCTGTTTTCAGCTTTTCATCGGTGATATTCCGATCCTGCCGCAGGATCACATCCCGCGCCGGCTGATACAGCACGCCGCAGGGAACGACGGGATAGCCGAAGTAATCCGGCCCCTCCCGCTCCAGCGTGAACAGATACAGCAGCATCTGGATGCCCAGGCCATAGCGGATGTCCGTCAGATCAAAGCTCTTTTTGCCGGTCTTATAGTCCACCACACGCAGATAGAGCTTTCCGTCGTGGAGCCAGCCGTCCACCCGATCCACCTTGCCGGACACCGCCAGCGCAGCGCCGTCCTGCCGCACGGTAATAGCAGGCAGGTCGCCATCGCGGCCGCCGAAGCTCAGTTCAAAGAATACCGGTACGAAATCCGATTGGCGCATCTCCTGGGCGATGTTGAGGACGATGGTATACGCCGTCTCCCGCAGGCGGTTGAAGAGATAACGGAAGCGGGCGGACTTGTTGGGATAATCCTCAATACACTCGGCGGCGTAGCGGGCCACGCAGTCCTTCACCATCTGGCGCAGCGTCTCATCCGTCACCTGACCGTAGCCGCCCCTCTCCTTCACGTCGCGGTTCACGTTTTCCAGCAGATAGTGGAGGAACGTGCCTACCTCGGGGGCTTCAAAGCCTGCCTTCTTCCGTTCCTTCGCCTGCAGGCCATATTCCATAAAATAGCCGAAGTGGCAGGACTTCACCTGATCCATACGGCTGGCGGACATGGCGATGGTGCTGCCATACAGCGCGCGCACCGCCTCCGGTGAGAGGCTGCCGCGCTGCATATGCCGCGCCCGCTCCATGGCCCGCAGAGTGGGGACGTAGCGGGGATTTTGGGCAAAATAGCGCCACAGCGTCTCGTTTTCACCGGCGGCGCACAGAGCCGTGGCGGGCACCGTCAGGCGATAGGCGCCATCCTCCCGCAGCGTCTTTATCCGCGGGAACAGGCGGCTCACCCGCTCCACCACGAAGGAGGGGCGCAGTTCCGCGCCGGTCACGTCAGTGGTACTCCAGCTGATACGCAGCTGCTCTGTGGGCTGGGCGATGCAGGCGTAAATATTCTGCAATTCATTGTCCAGCGCGTCAAAGGTGGCGTCGGACAGGGGGATGTCCCGCTGCTGCAGCGCCTGCCGGTCTTCGCTGTCCAGCACGCCGCCCTCTTTGTCGATCTGGGGCAGCAGGTGATCGTTGGCGCCCAGCAGGAACAGTATGCGGACGCGGTGGCGGTCATTACGGGTAATCTCGCTGATCTTCACCTGATCCAGCGTGGCGGGAATGGTACCCACGCTGTACTGGGTCAGCACCAGACGGAGCAGGCGGGCGAACTCCTCGCCCTCCAGCTCTGTATCCCCCAGAATGCTGACGAACTGATCCAGTACATCGCAGAAGATCTGCCACAGCTGGGCATACTCCTCCGCCAGCTGCACCTGGCCCGACGACAGCAGGGCATCCGCCTTGTCCCGCAGCACCTGCGGCACGCCGGAGGCCGCCGCGAATTCATACAGCGTCCGCGCCTTGTCGCGGGCGGCGCTCTGCGTCTTCAATCCCTCCGCCAGCGTCAACAGCGGGGCGCGTACCTTTTGGCGAATGCGGTTCACCTCCGCCAGGCGGGCCGCCCGTTCCTCTGTCAAGTCCACACCGTAGCCGTCGGGGTTCAGCGTCCAGGGCACGTCCCGCAGCCACATATTGCCCCGGATATCCCAGCGGATCACGTAGTTTTCCAGCACATCGCACTCCGCCGCCGTCACATCAGTCATGCCGGTCTTGAGATAGCGGAACATATCTTCGTAGGCAAAGCCGCCGGTGACGGCGTCCACAGCGGACAGCAGCAGCGTCATCACGGGCTTTTCCAGTATATCGCTGCGGCGGCTGATGTAGGTGGGGATGCCGTCCCGCCGGAACACCGTCTCCAGCAGCGGGCCGTACAGCTCCATGGTGCGGCTGGCCACCGCGATATCACGGTAGCGGTAACCCTGCGCCGCCAGCCGGCGAATCTGAGCGACGGCATACTCCACTTCCGTATAGGCGGTGGCCGCCTGATAGACGGACACCGCATCCGTCTCCCCCTCCCAAGGGGCGTCACCGCCGAAGAAATGGCGCTCTAAATGCCCCAGCGGGCTGTCGTCCTGACGGTGCAGATAGTTAAGGCGGCACTCCACGCCCGCTTCCTGAGCCATGCGGATCAGGCGATCCTTCTGGGCAGCGGCGTTTTGGAACTGCTGGGTGCTTCGGTCACCCAGCAGCGTCACCGTGACGCTGCTGCACCGGCGCAGGGCAAAGGACAGCACGCTCTCCTCCTGCTTATTAAAGAAGGAAAAGCCGTCCACATACAGGTCTTTTCCGTCCAGATAGCGGGACTGGGGCAGAGTGTCACACATCTTCTGCACCCGTGAGCGGGTATCGGTGCCGCCGTGGCGCAAATGGGCGTCGTAGGCGGCAAAGATCAGCGCCACATCCCGCAGCTTGTCGCCCATGGCGCCCTCCATGTCCTCCACATGGTGGTACAGGGTCTCCGGCGCGATCTGATAGGCGTAAAACTCGTCGGCCAGATCCGTCAGCTGCCGCAGAAATGCCGAACGCTGAGAGGGCCGTCCAAACACCCTGAGCTGGGTGTGCAGTTCCTGCAGACACCGGCGCATGGTCAGCAGCTTGCCGCCGTTATCCAGCGTGATGTCTGCCAGGCCCCCTGTCTCACCCAGCACGCGGGTGGCAAGGTTCTGAAAGCTGAGCACCTCGGCATTGCGGCTGGCGGTGGGGCCGCAGGCGCGGCACAGATCCAGCTCCGCCTCATGGGAGGTGTGCTCCGGCACCAGCAGCAGCTGGGGACGGCTCTCCCGCTCCCGCCCGATGGTTTCCAGCACACGCGCCGATTTGCCGCTGCCCGCGCGGCCGATCCAGATAGACAGCATAGGCGTGTTCTCCTCTTCTGTAAGATCGTCTTTGGTGTCATTATACCGTATTTCCCGGCAATTGGAAAGTAGGCGGCGGGAAAAAGACGGCGCATACGAAAAGCGCCGCCATTTTCATGGCGGCGCTCATTGCCGATCGGCAGGGATCATTGCTGCGGCGGGTTCATGCCGGCGTCGGTATCCGCAGCCTGCTGCTGTGCTGCCTTGCGCTCCTGTTCAAGCCGCATGGCTTCGGCATTGGCGGCGCGGTTGGCGTTCTTCTCCGCCGTGCGGCGGCGGTTGACGGCCAGAAAGCCGCGCACCAGCAGCCACACATTGATGGCCACCACAATGCCCAGCCCGACCCAGCCAGGGGTACGGACGGCATAAAAATCACGGATGGTAAAATGGCCGTTGCCCATGCCCACAAAGTACAGCGCCACACCGCCGGCCGCGCAGAGCACGCACAGAATAAGATCCAACACCGCCCGGGCATGGTGTTCCTTCCGGCGGGCAAAGTAAAACAGCAGCAGCATCACCGCCGCCAGAAACAACCCCGGCGACTGACAGCAGAGGATATAGCCCAGCGTCTTATCCATCACAGCGCCTCCCTGCGAATGTTGGGCAGCACGCCCAGCAACACCAGCTCCGCATCGCCGGTGTTGATAATGCTGTGGGAATGACCCTCGGGACAATAGTGACACATACCGGCGGCAATGGGATACTCCGTGCCGTCGTCCACGCACCGCCCGCTGCCGGACAGCACATAGACGACCTCGCAGTTGCCGGTGTGGGTGTGCAGGCCGATAGACGCGCCTACCGGCAGCGTCAGCTGCACCACCGCGCCCATAACGGGATCGTCAAATTTGCGGACAGTGACCTGCCCCTCACCGCCCTTAAAGTGGGGCACGGCGTTGGCAGGCATTTTGGTGAAGTCCAGGATCATGTGGCTACCTCCGTTAGTTCAAAAAGTCCTTCAGCTTCTTGCTGCGGCTGGGGTGGCGCAGCTTGCGCAGGGCCTTTGCCTCGATCTGGCGGATCCGCTCGCGGGTAACGTTGAATTCCTTGCCCACCTCTTCCAGCGTGCGGGTACGGCCATCCTCGATGCCGAAGCGCAGCTTCAGTACCTTCTCCTCACGAGGGGTCAGGGTGGACAGCACGTCCACCAGCTGTTCTTTCAGCAGGGTGAAGCTGGCGGCCTCGCTGGGCTCGGACGCGCCCTCATCGGGGATGAAGTCGCCCAGATGGCTGTCCTCCTCCTCGCCGATGGGGGTTTCCAGCGACACGGGCTCCTGGGCGATTTTCAGGATCTCGCGCACCTTGTCCACCGGCATACCCATCTCCGCAGAGATCTCCTCGGGAGAAGGATCGTGGCCCAGCTGCTGCAGCAGCTGGCGGCTGACGCGGATGACCTTGTTGATGGTCTCCACCATATGTACCGGAATACGGATGGTGCGGGCCTGGTCGGCAATGGCGCGGGTGATGGCCTGACGGATCCACCAGGTGGCGTAGGTGGAGAACTTATAACCCTTGGTATAGTCAAACTTCTCCACAGCCTTGATCAGACCCAGATTGCCCTCCTGGATCAGATCCAGGAACAGCATGCCGCGGCCCACATAGCGCTTGGCGATGGACACCACCAGACGGAGGTTGGCCTCGGCCAGCTTCTGCTTGGCCTTGTTGCCCTCTTTGATGTCCTTTTTCAGCTGGGTCATTTCCTCCTCAGGAATGGTCTCATCATTTTCAGCGGCATCGTCGATACGCTCCTGGGCGGCGCGGCCGGCGGACATGGCGGTGGCCAGCACCACCTCTTCATCGGCGCTCAGCAGCGGCACGCGGCCGATCTCTTTCAGATACATGCGCACCGGATCGTCGATATTGAAGCTGTCCACCAGCGTGTTGGGATCCACCAGCTCCTCTTCCTCGATCTCGGCGATCTCCTCCAGCGGCGGCTCGATATCGTCGTCGATGCTGGTCAGGAACTCCTCGGTACCCACCTCGATGCCCAGAGCCTCCAGCGAATCATAGATGCGATCCATCTGTTCGCTCTCCAGATCCATCTCGTCCAGCACGTCGCTGACCTCGTTGGCGTCCAGCTTGCCCTTTTTCTTGCCCTTGGCCAGCATGTCGCGCAGCTTTTCGTTGGCCTGGATCAACGCGGCGGCGGGCAGGGATGCGATGGTCTTATCGTCCAGCTTGCCCTTGTCCTTTTTGGCGTCATCCTCCTTGCCCTCTGCCTGGGGAGCGGCGTCGGCCTTATTGGCAGCCTTTTTCTTGGCATCCTCCTCCAGCAGCGCGTTGGCCATCTCCTCCAGCTCCTGCTTGGTATACGTCTTATCCGTCATGTGCGCTTTCCTCCATATCGTTTCTTATCTTTGAATGTTTCCCTTGCCAACAGCAGGGGATCCAATCCGGAGCCGTCCCGTTTGGCCTGCTCCTCGCGGATCACCCGTATGTAGTCCGCCAGCGCCTGAGACGCATTGGCGGTGGATTCCGGTTTTTGCAGCAGCGTAGTCAGGTGGCTCATCTCGTCACCCGTCAACTCGCCTGTCAGCGCCGACACGCCGCTGCGGTCATGCCGGCGGGGCCACATGGCGGCAAAGATCCTGCCCAGCATCGGTGAGGAAAAATCCTCCGCCGACAGCGGCGGCGCATCGCCAAACAACGCCGGTTCAAGATACAGTAGCCGGATCACGCCCTCCTCCGCCATGGCGCTGCGGATGTTGTCGTAGCGGTTGCCATAGGCGGCGGGCTGGGCCTGCAGCGTCGGATTCAGCTCCTTGCGCTCCTGCTTTTTGCGGTCTTTATAGCGGCGCCGGCGGGCAACGCGCTCGACTTCCTGCCGCATGGCTTCCGGCGTCAGGCCGGCGGCTTCGGCGGCACGGCCGGCATAGATCTCCCGCTCCACCGGGCTGTTCAGCTCGGCCAGCACCTGGGTCACCTCGGCGGTGTAGTCAATGCGGCCCTGATCGCTTTTCAAGTCATACTTGGCGGCCACCTGGGACAGCCGGAACTCCACGCCGTTCCCGCTGCCGCTCAGCAGATTCTCAAAGGCGGGCGCCCCCTGGTACTTGATGAAATCGTCGGCATCCTGCTTCACATATTCGCCGTCCACCAGCCGCTGAGGCAGGGTCAGTACACGCACGGTAAAATCAGTGCTGTCCAGCATCTGCAGCGCGCGCTGGGTAGCCAGCTGTCCGGCCTTATCGTTGTCGTAGCACAGCACCAGTTCCTTGGTATACCGCCCCAGCAGGCGGATCTGCTCGGTAGTCAGCGCTGTGCCCATGGAAGCCACCGCGTTGTCAAAGCCCGCCTGATGCAGCGTCACCACATCCAGATTTCCTTCACACAGGATCATGTTGGGACGCTTGGTGGTCTTTGCCAGATTCAGACCGTACAGCACCCGACGCTTGCTGTATACCGGCGTCTCGGTACTGTTCATATACTTCGGCTCGGACTTGTCAATAACGCGGCTGCCGAAGCCCACCACATTGCCCCGCACGTCAATGACCGGCAGCATAAGGCGGTTACGGAATTTATCGTAAAAACTGCCGTTTTTGTTGGCGACGATCAATCCCGCCGTCAGCAGTTCCTGCTTGGTATAGCCTTTGGCCGTCATGGCCCGCAGCAGCGCATCCCATCTATTGAGTGACGCGCCCATGCCGAAACGCACCGCGATCTTCCGCGAGATGGCACGCTTGTCCAGATACGCCCGCACCGCCGCGCCGTCCGGACTTTGCAGCACCTGATAGTACCAGCGGGCGGCGTCACGATTCAGCTCCAGCAGACGCCTGCGGCGGCGCTCCGTCTCCGCGTTCTCGCGGTCATCCGGCACCTCCATATTGACGCGCCTGGCTAAAAAATGCACGGCGTCGATATAGGACAGGTTCTCAATCTCCATCACAAAATTGATGACGCCGCCGCCCTTTTTGCAGCCGAAACAGTGATAAAACTGTTTGTCCGGCAGCACATGGAAGGAGGGCGTTTTTTCGTTGTGGAAGGGACAGCATCCCCAATAGCTGCCGCCCTTCGGCGTCAGGGATACGTAGCCGCCTACCACATCCACGATATCGTTGCGGGCGATCAGCTCGTCCATAAATGCCGGTGAAAGCACGGCGCTCCCTCCCTTCTTTGGCGTGTCAGAGATTTTTCCTGTACTATATATACAAATTATTTTTCCCATACCCTCTTTTTTCAACGAAAAATTTTTGGAAAAGCTAAAAAATTTTCTATCCACGCCGTCTGTCAGGTGGTATAATGGTTGCACTATATAAATTCAAGGAGGCCTTCTGATGAAACGACTCTTTACCGGCGGCCGCGTGGTCAGCGGCAGCGCCGTCATTCCCGCCGATGTGCTGGTAGACGGCGAAACGATCGCCGCCGTCGCCCCCCATATCGACGCGCCAGACGCTCAAGTGGTGGACGTGACCGGCAAGCTTCTGCTGCCCGGCTGTATCGACGCCCACACCCACTTCGATCTGGACGTGTGCAACACCACCACCGCCGACGACTTTGAAAGCGGCAGCCGCTCAGCCCTGCGGGGCGGCACCACCACCGTCATTGACTTCGCCTGCCCCAACAAGGGCGAGACACTGGCCTACGGACTGGAGCTATGGCGGAAAAAGGCGGAACACTGTCACTGTGACTACGGCTTCCACATGACCATCGACGACTGGAATCCCAGCATTGAGGGCGAGCTGGACGACATGTTCGCCGCCGGCATCACCTCGTTCAAAATGTACATGACCTATCCCGCCATGATGCTGCCGGATGGCGACCTGTACCGCGCGCTGAAGGCACTGAAAGCCCGGGGCGGCATCTGCGGCGTGCATTGTGAAAACAGCGGCGTCATCGACGCGCTGGTGGCGGAAAAGAAGGCTAAGGGGGAAAACATCGTGGCATGCCATCCCCAGACCCGCCCCGACTATCTGGAGGCCGAGGCCGTGGGCCGTATCCTGCGGATCGCTCAGGCTGCGGACGCGCCGGTGGTGATCGTTCACACCACCAATGCCGCCACTCTTGCGGAGATCGACCAGGCGCGCCAGCGGGGCCAGACCGTCTACTCCGAGACATGCCCCCAGTATCTGGCACTGGACGACAGCGTATATTACCAGAAGGACTGGCTGTCCGCCGCCAAGTTCGTTTGCTCCCCTCCCATCCGCAAAAAGGCGGATCAGGATGCCCTGTGGGCGGGGCTGAAGGACGGGCGGGTCAACACCGTATCCACCGACCACTGTTCCTTCACCACTCAGCAGAAGCTGGCAGGTCAGGGGGACTTTACCACTATCCCCGGCGGCCTGCCCGGTGTGGAGACCCGTGTTGAGGTGGTGTATACCACCGGCGTGGCGGCGGGCCGTATCGACCTGCCCACCCTGTGCCGCGCCCTCAGCGAGAATCCCGCCAAGCTGTACGGCCTCTATCCCCGCAAGGGCTGCATCGCCGCCGGCGCGGACGCCGACATCGTGGTATACGACCCCGCGGCGGATCACACCCTCCGCGCCGCCGATATGGTGTCCCGCTGCGACTATACCCCCTTCGAGGGCTTCCAGACCTCCGGCAGCATCGCCGCCGTATACCTGCGGGGCGCACTGGCCGTGGAGAACGGAAAGGTAAACGACGTAAAGGGGGAATACCTCAAACGCGGCAAGTGCGCACTGTAAACGCAAGCACCGCCGGTGACGGCTGAAATATTAAAAAAGAGAGGGCGCTCATGCGTCCTCTCTTCTCTATATTCACTCTTTCTATGCTCAACCGCGGAAGATCTCGCCCACGGTGGGATTGCCGGCAGCCTGAGACTCGTCGGTGTCGATGTGCATGGTGGTGGCGCCGTCCTTGTTGACGCGGACGACCACATCGTCAAAGATCAGCTTACGGCCCTCGCCGCCGCAGGCGACCTTGATGATCTCGCCGGTCTTGATGCCCAGCTCGTTGGCCTCGTTCTCCAGAATGTGCAGGTGGCGCTTGGCGATGATGACGCCCTCGGTCAGATCCAGCTCGCCCTTGGGCCCAATCAGCTTGCAGGCGCCGGAGCCCTTCACGTCGCCGCTCTCGCGAACGGGGGCGTCGATGCCCAGGGTACGGGCGTCGGTGGCGGAGATCTCCACCTGGTCGGCCTTACGGGTGGGGCCCAGGATGGACACGTTGGCCATCTCCTTCTTGGGGCCGACGATGGTCAGACGCTCGTTACTGGCATACTGTCCGGGATAGGACAGGGGCTTGCGGATAGTCAGCTGATAGCCCGCGCCAAACAGCTTTTCCACGGACTCCTGAGTCAGGTGGATATGACGGGCAGACGTTTCGATCATGAAAGACATGGTAATGCTCCTCCTTGTACACGGCGAACCGTGTCATATTATGCGAATGTATTGTATCACAGCGCCGCGGCGGTTGCAAGGGATATTTCGTCCGTCCCTTGCCTTTTCCCGTCCGTATGTGGTAGGATGAAGAAAAACAAACAAGGAGGCCCCATCATGACCCTGACCTTTCAGCTGGACACCGTCCGTGGCGGCGGCTGCGTCTGCCGCGCCGGCGGGCGGGATATTCCCCTGACGCCCCCCGCCTATGACGGACACCCCTACGAAACGGCGGCGCTGGCCGCCTGCTATGCCGCGGCGCTGGATGACGCTCTGACGGCAGGGGACGATGCCGTCGCCATTCCCACGCTGGGGGCTGCGGGAGGCTGGCCGCCCCAGTTCGCCGTACCCGCGGCGCTGGTGGCGGTGGAGAACTGGCGCAAGGCTCATCCCCACGCGGCACTGACGGTAACGCTGCTGGCGCCGGATGCGCGCACCCTCGCTCTGTACGAGGAATTCGCCGTCACGGAGGAGGACGCTCCCATCACGGGAAATGTGGTGGGCTTCTTCCATGAATATGGCCCCAATGGCTGGTTCAGCAATTGGTATCCGGCGGTGTTCACCGTGGACGGCGTGACATATCTCAACGCGGAGCAGTACCTGATGCACCGGAAGGCCCTGTGCTGCGGTGACGCCGCCACTGCCGAAAAGGTGATGGAGAACCCCGATCCCAAGACGGTGAAGCTGCTGGGCCGGGCCATCACCCCCTATGACGAGGACAAGTGGGCCGCCGCACGACAGGAGGTCATCTATCGCGGCCTGCTGGCAAAATTCGGTCAGAACAGCGGCCTGAAGCACCAGCTGCTGGCTACCGGCGACGCTCTGATCGCTGAGTGCTCCCCCAACGACCGCATCTGGGGCATTGGCCTTGCCCTGAATGATCCCCGCCACCAGGATCCCGCCCAATGGCAGGGGGAGAGTATTTTGGGCAAAGCGCTGATGCGGGTACGGGAGACTCTGCGGATAACGGAATAGCATAAAAGCCCGTGGAGCAATGCTCCACGGGCTTTTCCATATGTAGTAATACAGCCTGTGATACGGAAAACCGTCCGGTCACTCCTTAATGGTATAGCCCCGTTCTGCCAGATAACTGTAAAGCTGGTGAATATGCTCGTGGTTGCGGGTCTCCACCACCATGCGGACGCGGCAGGATCCCACACCCACCTTCATGCTGCTGCGCTCGTGATACACCTCCAGCACGTTGACACCCTCGTGGGACAGGGCCGCCAGATAGGTAGCCAAAGCATTGGGCTGGTCGGGCAGGACGGTGGAGAAGCTGGCAATGCGTCCCTCGGCGGTAAGGCCGTGCTTGATGATCCGCTCCAGCATAGTCACATCCACGTTGCCGCCGGACAGCAGGGCGCACACGGTCTTGCCCTTCACATCCAGCTTGCCGGACATGACGGCGGCCACGCTGACCGCGCCGGCGCCCTCGGTAATGAGCTTCTGCTTTTCCAGAATCGTCAGGATGGCGGCGGCGATCTCACTCTCACTGACGGTGACGACCTTATCCACGTACTGGCGGCACATGTCGAAGGTCAGTTCGCCGGCGGTCTTCACCTGAATCCCGTCGGCCATGGTACCCACCTGTGGCAGAGTGATGATCTTGTCCTGCCGCAGCGCCTCGTACATACTGGCGGCGCCCTCGGCCTGCACGCCGATGACCTGGCAGGAGGGCTTCAGTTCCTTCACGGCCTTGGCCACGCCGGACACCAGTCCGCCGCCGCCGATAGCGGTGATGATCATATCCACGTCCGGCAGCTGCTCTAAGATCTCCAGACCGATGGTGCCCTGACCGGCCATGATGCTGTAATCGTCAAAGGGGTGGATGAAGGTATAGCCCTTCTCGTCCCGCAGTCGGATGGCCTCGGCATAGGCATCGTCGTACACACCGGGGACAAGCACCACCTCGGCGCCATAGCTGCGGGTGGCCTCGATTTTGGACAGGGGCGCACCCTGTGGGATGCAGATGACAGCGTGGATGCCCATGTCGCGGGCGGCAAAGGCCACGCCCTGAGCGTGGTTTCCGGCGGAGCAGGCGATGACGCCCCTGGCCTTTTCCTCGTCCGACAGCGTGGCGATCTTATAATACGCGCCCCGCAGCTTGAACGCGCCGGTTTTTTGCAGGCAGTCTGCCTTCAGGAACAGGCGGCACTGGTCGGTGATGCCGGTGCTGGGGATCACAGGGGTCTTGTTGATGACGCCGGACAATACCCGCTGGGCGTCGTGCAGCATGGCCATAGTCAACATAGTGGTTCCTCCTTCACATTTGTGCGCAGGGCGTATACATTATTTGGTTTTCTGTTTTTTAATAGTAACACACGCCGACGGCAAATGCAAGCAGATGCAGACGGTTTCCCGGAAATTTGACAAACGGGGAAAATTTGTCTATACTATAAACTTGGTATGGTGTCCGGTGGCGGAACCCAATATGCCCGTGATAAACGCTCACAGGGGGCGGCGTCTCCGACGCCCCGCCGTATATTGGAAATGTCATCGTACACCGCACGGGCCGTCGAGGACGCCGGCCCCTACAAGCATATAACGATTACACTGCATATACAAATAAAAAAGGAGAATCCCACACATATGGAGCAATACAAACGCCGCCCGGGCGACCGGAAGGATGGCCGGCTGCTGCGGGAACTGGACTCCCTGCACTTCATCACCGGCATCATTTATCCCAATCGCTGCGATAACGAAGCCTACATCTCCCAGCGCATCGACCTGACGGCTATCAACGCCTACCTTGCCAAAAAGAACGAGACGGAGACAGACTTCCCCTACACCATGTTCCATCTCATCGTGACGGCCCTTCTCAAGACCATCACCCTGCGGCCCAAGCTGAACCGCTTCATCGTCAATAGCAATTTCTATCAGCGCAACGAGATCTCCGCCGCCTTCGTGGTGAAGAAGCAGTTTTCCGACAAGGGCGCCGAGGCCCTTGCTTTCCTCCACAGCAAGGAGGACTTCACCGTGGAGGACGTTCACGAGTACATCCGTTCCCAGGTGCAGGCCTGCCGCAGCGAAAAGGCGGACTCCTCCACCGAGAATATGGATATTCTCAACAAGCTGCCCCGCTGGCTGGGCAAAACCGCTGTCAAGTTCATCATGTGGCTGGACAAGCACGGCTGGGTGCCGGACGACATGGTGGCTACCGACCCCTATTACAGCTCCGTCACCCTGTCCAATCTGGGCTCCATCAAGCTTAAGTGCGGCTATCACCACCTGACTAACTGGGGCACCTGCTCCCTGTTCTGCATCATCGGTGAAAAGAAGCTGTCCCCCTTCTACGATGAACAGGGCAATGTCACCATGAAGGAGACACTGGATCTGGGACTGACTATCGACGAGCGTTTGGCTGACGGCTATTATTACTCCAAATCGGTGCGCCTGCTGAAATATCTGCTGGAGCATCCGGAAGAATTAGAGAAACCCTTGAAGGAGGAAGTACAATATGAGTGAGGTCAAGACCCCCTGGAAAGACTATCTGGGCGACGTTCCCATGCATCTGGACTATTTCCAGGGCAGCATGTTTGACGCGGTGGAACGCATCGCGGAGCAGTACCCCAACAACATCGCCTTTGATTTCATGGGCAAGTCCACCACCTACCGCAAGATGGTGCAGGAGATCGAAAAGTGCGCTAAGAGCTTGAAGACCCTGGGTGTCCGTCCGGGCGACCGCATCACCATCGCCATGCCCAACTGCCCCCAGGCCATCTACATGTTCTATGCCGTCAACCTGGTGGGCGGCATCGCCAACATGATCCACCCCCTGTCGGCGGAGAAGGAGATCGAGTTCTATCTCAATGAATCCCAGTCCACCACTGCTATCACGCTGGATCAGTTCTATGACAAGTTCGAGCATATCCGCCAGAACACCGGCATCATCAACATCATCATCGCCTCGGTGAAGGACGCCCTCAGCCGCACCATCCGCGCCGGCTATATGCTGACGGAGGGACGCAAGATCCAGAAGATCCCCGATGACGCCCCCGTCATCCGCTGGAAGGAATTCATGGACATGTCCCGGTTCTGCTTCTATAAGAACTACCGTGTAGAGCGCGGCTACAACGACCCCGCCGTGATCCTGTATTCCGGCGGCACCACCGGCACCACCAAGGGCATCGTCCTGACCAACGGCAACTTCAACGCCCTGGGTCAGCAAATCATCGCCACCAATCCCATGTTCCGCCCCGGCGACAAGATGCTGGCCGCCATGCCCCTGTTCCACGGCTTTGGTCTTGGCGTGTGCGTCCACTCCATGCTGGCCAACGGCGGCCGCTGCATCCTGATCCCCCGCTTTACCGCCAAGAGCTACGCCAAGCAGATCGTCAAGTACAAGTGCAACTTCATTGCCGGCGTGCCCACCCTGTATGAGGCGCTGCTGCGCCTGCCCAGCATGGACAACGCCGACCTCAGCAGCCTGAAGGGCGTGTTCTCCGGCGGTGACAGCCTGTCCATCGAGTTGAAGAAAAAGTTCGACAAATTCCTGTATGACCACCACGCCGTCATTCAGGTGCGGGAGGGCTACGGCACCACCGAGACTGTCACCGCCTGCTGCCTGACGCCCACCCATATTTATAAGGAGGGCTCCATCGGTCTGCCCTTCCCCGATACCTATATTAAGATCGTCAAGCCCGATACCGACGAAGAACTGCCCTACGGCGAGGAGGGCGAGATCCTGCTGGCGGGCCCCACCGTCATGAAGGAGTACATGAACCACCCCGACGAGACCGCCAAGACCCTCCGCAAGCACGCGGACGGCCTGACCTGGGTCTACACCGGCGATCTGGGCGTTATGGACGACCAGGGCTTCATCTACTTCCGCGGCCGCGCCAAGCGTATGATCATCTCCTCCGGCTACAACGTCTACCCCGGCCAGATCGAGAATATCTTAGATGCCCACGAGGATGTGCAGATGAGCTGCGTTATCGGCGTGCCCGACGCCTATAAGATGCAGAAGGTAAAAGCCTTCGTCATGCTCAAGCCCGGCGTGGAGCCCACCGCAGCTACCCGCGACGCGCTGCTGGCCTATTGCCGTAAGCATGTAGCCAAGTACGCCATGCCCTACGACATTGAGTTCCGGGCCGAACTGCCCAAGACTCTGGTGGGCAAGGTGGCCTACCGCGTGTTGGAGGAGGAAGAACTCCAGAAGCTCGCCAAGGCGACCGAAAGCACCGAATCCACGGAAACCGCCGAATAACCCCAAAACCGCCCGAAAGGGCGGTTTTTTCTATCCTCTCCACCGTCCGCTCCTGTGGCCTCCCTGAATTTTTCTCATATCCTCCATGAATTTCATGCGCTTTACTTTCCATTATCAGGGGGATATGATGGAAACACTGACGTACTGCGGTGCACCGCGCCCCTTTTCTCTTTTCTCGCTTCCCTCCGGCGCGGCGTACCGGTACAAAAAACCGTTTTCTTCCCGATTATATCTTGCACAGCGGCAAAAAAAACGGTATAATAGTATGGTTATCATGCACCCGTATGCGTATTTGCAAGGAGAGCCGCCTATGAGTACCGTCATCACGTCCATCGACCCCCGTTCTCCGGCGGAAAAAGCCGGCGTGGCGGTGGGTGAAAAGCTGCTGCAGATCAATGGCCACCCCATCGTGGACGTGCTGGACTATCGCTTTTACGGCTACGATCCCGAAACGCGCCTGCTGCTGGAAAAGGACGGCCATACCCGCACCCTGACCATCCGCAAGGAGGAGGGGCTGGATCTGGGACTGAACTTCAACACCTATCTGATGGACGAGATGCACCGCTGCGCCAACCACTGCCTGTTCTGCTTCGTGGATCAGATGCCGCCCCACATGCGGCCGTCCCTGTATATCAAGGACGATGACGAACGGCTCAGCTTTCTGTTGGGCAACTACACCACCCTGACCAACCTGTCGGAGCGGGAAGCCCAGCGGATCATCGACCTGCACATCAGCCCCATCAACGTCTCCGTTCACGCCACCGACCCGCAGCTTCACTGCACGCTGCTGGGCAACAGGGACGCGGAGCGGTCATTGGACTACATCCGGCGTTTCTGCAAGGCGGGCATCGTCATGAACGGCCAGATCGTGGTGTGCCCCGGTTGGAACGACGGAGATGCGTTGCGCCGCACTCTGCGGGATCTGACGGAGTGGCAGTTTTCCAGCTGCTCTCTGGTACCGGTGGGCATCACCAAGTACCGGCAGGGCCTTGCCAGACTGCGCCCCGTGGACAGCGAGACCGCGCGGCAGATCATCGCCATTGCCGAGGAATTCGGGCAGGAGAATCTCTGCCGCTTCGGCACCCGCCGTTTCTTCTGCGCCGACGAACTGTTTCTGCGGGCGGGCCTGCCGCTGCCGCATGAGGACTATTACGAAGGCTACCGCCAGATTGAAAACGGCGTGGGCATGCTGCGGTCGCTGGAGCAGGAGTTTTTGTCCGCCATGGCCTTTGAGGAGGGGGACGCCGCCCCCATTCCCTGCACCATCGCCACCGGCGTGGCCGCCGCCCCCTTTATGGAGGCGCTGATAGCCAAAGCCCGCGCCCGCTTCCCCAAGCTGGATGTACAGGTGATAGCGGTGGAAAATGACTTCTTCGGCCGCACGATCGACGTGACGGGCCTGCTGACGGGACAGGACATCGCCCGCCAGCTGCAGGGCAAAATGGCCGGACGGCGGCTGCTGCTGACGGTACACATGCTGCGCCACGGCGAAACGGTATTTTTGGATGATTACACGGTGGACAGGCTGTCCCAGGAGCTGGGCTGCCCCGTCCGCATCGTGGACGACGACGGCGGCGCCCTGCTGGATGCGCTGCTGGATGTTTGAGTAGGAGGGAGAGACTATGGCAAAACCTTTGATCGCTATTGTGGGCCGCCCCAACGTGGGCAAGTCCATGCTGTTCAATAAGCTCATCGGCAAGCGCGTCAGCATCGTGGAGGACACCCCCGGTGTCACCCGCGACCGTATCTACGGTGAAAGCGAGTGGCTGGGACACAAGTTCCGCCTGGTGGACACCGGCGGCATTGAGCCCAGCACCGACAACCAGATCCTGTCTTTTATGCGGGAGCAGGCCCAGATCGCCATTGACAACGCCACGGTGATCGTATTTGTCACCGATATCAAGACCGGCATGACCGCCGCCGATCAGGAGGTGGCGGGGATGCTACAGCGCAGCAAAAAGCCCATTGTGCTGGCGGTCAATAAGATGGACGCCACCGGAACGGTGGATCCGGATTTTTACGAGTTCTACAACCTGGGGTTGGGCGATCCCATTGCCGTGTCCGCCGTCCACGGTCACGGCACCGGCGACCTGCTGGATGAGTGCCTGAAATATTTCCCCCCTGAGGAGGACGAAGACGACGAGTCCGACGTGATCCAGGTAGCCATCATCGGCAAGCCCAACGTGGGCAAGTCCAGTCTTACCAACCGGATCCTGGGCCAACAGCGGGTCATCGTCAGCAATATGGCCGGCACCACTCGCGACGCCATCGACAGTTATTTCGAAAATGCCCAGGGCAAGTATAATTTCATCGACACCGCCGGTATGCGGAAAAAGTCCAAGGTGGACGACAACATTGAAAAATACAGCGTCCTGCGGGCCACCATGGCTATCGAGCGCAGCGACGTGTGCCTCATCATGATCGACGCCAATGACGGTGTTACCGAGCAGGACACCAAGGTGGCCGGACTGGCCCACGAGGCGGGCAAGGCCTGCATCATCGTGGTGAACAAGTGGGACGCCATTGAAAAGGACGACAAGACCATGGATCGCATGCGGGAGGATATCCGCCGGGATCTGAGTTTTATGACCTACGCCCCCATTGTGTTCATTTCCGCTCTGACGGGCCAGCGGGTGGAGCGGCTGTTTGAACTGATCAACTACGTCAACGATCAGGCCTCCATGCGCATCACCACCGGCATGCTGAACTCCGTGCTGGCGGACGCTCAGACCCGCGTTCAGCCCCCCACCGACAAGGGTCGGCGGCTGAAGATCTACTATATGACCCAGGTGGGCATCAAGCCGCCCCACTTCGTGGTATTCTGCAATGACAAGAAGCTGTTCCACTTCTCCTACCGCCGGTATCTGGAGAACCAGATCCGCAGCGTGTTCGGGCTGGAGGGCACCCCTGTGATCATAACTATCCGCCAGAAGGGAGAGGATGAAGGATGAACACTGGCTTTGCAGGGGCAAAGGACGGTTTTATCCTGTTTGCCTATCTGATGGCGGCCATCGTGGTGCTGGTGGGCTATCTGCTGGGCTGCTTCAACGGCTCGGTGATGGTATCCCATTTCGTCATCAAGGACGATGTCCGCTCCCACGGCAGCGGCAATGCGGGTCTTACCAACTTTTACCGCACCTACGGCGCCAAATTTGCCTTAGGCGTGATCGCGCTGGACATGGGCAAGACCGTGGTGGCCTGCCTGATCGGCGGTTTTTTGATGGACTTTGCCGCAGGCAACTGGACACTGGGTCTGCTGCTGTCCGGCCTTGGGTGCGAGCTTGGGCACATGTTCCCCGCTTTCTACGGCTTCAAAGGGGGCAAAGGTATCCTGTGCGGCGGCGTGCTGGCATGGATGCTGGGCTGGAAAGTAGGGCTGGTGGCCTGGGGCCTGTTCGCGGCCCTGTGGCTGCTGACGAAATACGTGTCCCTGGGCTCCCTGGCCGCCGGTGTCAGCCTGACGGTGTCCGTGTTTCTGTTCTACGGCCACGACTTCCTGTATACCGCCCTGGCACTGGCTATCTCCGCACTGGTGGTGTGGTGCCACCGGGAGAATATCACCCGATTACTGCACGGCACGGAGCGGAAGTTCCAGTGGTACTCCGGCCCGTCGAAGGAGTAAATGAATGTACTGTGACGGCGGCCGAACCAAAGGCCCCCTTGTGTAAAGGGGGCTGTCACCGAAGGTGACTGGGGGATTGTTCGATCATCGACAATCCCTCCGGCGCTCCGCGCCACCTCCCTTTGCACAAGGGAGGCTTTGGTTCGGTACGCCGCACCCGACAATATTCCATATATTCCACATACAGAAAGGAAGCTTCCCTATGAAACACAACCAAGTCCGCCAGGTGGTTTTCCCCATTCTGGCCGCCCTGATCTGGGGCACCGCCTTTGTGGCGCAGGATCTGTGCGCCGACGTGATTGACACCTTTACCTTCAACGCTGTCCGCTCCTATATCGCGGTGCTGGTGCTGCTGGTAATCATCGCCATTTTCAACGCCGTCAACAAGGATAAGCCCAGCCTGACCAACATCCAGCGCAAGGCCGCCAACCGCCAAATGTGGATCGGCGGTATCTGCTGCGGCACGGCGCTGGCTATCGCCTCCAACTTCCAGCAGGCGGGCATCGCCGCCGGCACCGACGCTGGTAAAGCCGGCTTCATCACCGCCCTGTACGTGGTGCTGGTGCCCCTGTTCGGCCTGTTCTTCAAGCGGAAGGTCAATCTGGCCACCTGGATCGCCGTGGTGCTGTCGGTGATCGCCTTGTACCTGCTGTGCATCAAGGGTGATTTCACCCTGGCTCCGGGCGACCTGCTGGTGCTGGTGTGTGCCGTGTGCTTTGCCATCCACATTCTGGTCATTGACCACTTCACCGCCACGGTGGACGGCATGAAGCTCTCCTGCGTGCAGTTCCTGGTGGCGGCGGTGTGGGCCACCATCGCCAAAGTGGTGTGCGTACTGCTGGGCATGAACGGCACCGGAGATGTAACCTCTGTCACCTCCATTTTTGCCGTGCCTGATTGGAGCGCCATTCTGGCCTGCGCCCTGCCCATCCTGTATGTAGGCGTGTTCTCCTCCGGTGTGGGCTATACCCTGCAGATCCTGGCTCAGAAGGATTCCAACCCCACCGTGGTCACCATCCTGCTGAGTTTGGAGAGCGTCTTCGCCGTCATCTCCGGCGCTATCATCCTGCACCAGCAAATGACCATCCGCGAGTACATCGGCTGCGTCATCATGTTCGCCGCCGTCATTCTGGCCCAGATCCAGTTCCCCGAAAAGCAAAAAGCCTGACATACGCCCCCGCCCTCGGGCGGGGGCTGCTGTTATCTTGCCAAAACGTCCCGTTTGTGATAGAATAGAGCAAAAAAACGGAGGCTTCCCTATGCTCGTTTTTATGAAAAAAGATACGCCGGAGGCGGCCATCCGCTCTCTGGTCATTCAGCTAAGCCGCCAGGGCATCGGCGCGGCCCGCGCCGATGCCGACAGCCACGCGATGCTGACGCTGGTGGGCCCCACCTGGACGCTGGATCAGCAGCGCCTGCTGGCGCTGCCCTACGTGGCGCGGGTGGAACGGCTGACACCCCCCTGGCGTCTGGCCGCCCGCGAAAACCATCCGGAAAACACCGTCGTCACCGTGGGTGACGTGCGGATCGGGCGGGATTTCTGTCTGATTGCCGGCCCCTGCGCCGTAGAGTCCGCTCTGCAGATGCAGGCGGTGGCGCGGGCGGTGAAGGCCGCCGGCGGCGTCATGCTCCGCGGCGGCGCCTACAAGCCCCGCACCTCCCCCTACGCCTTTTCCGGCTATGGTGCGCCGGCGCTGGAGCTGCTGGCCCAGACAGGCCGCGAATTCGCCCTGCCCACCGTATCCGAGATCACCGACGCCGCCCAGCTGCCCCAATTCGAGCACATCGACATGCTGCAGGTAGGTGCGCGGAACATGCAGAATTTCGAGCTGCTGCGGGCACTGGGCGACCAGCCCAAGCCGGTACTGCTCAAACGCGCCCCGGGTGCCACGGTGGAGGAATTGCTGCAAGCGGCGGAATACCTGCTGTCCGGCGGCAATCCCAACGTGGTGCTGTGCGAACGGGGCATCCGCTCCTTCTCCCACACCAGCCGCGCCGCGCTGGATATCAGCGCCATCCCGCTGCTGAAACGGATGACCCGCCTGCCGGTGCTGGTGGATCCCAGCCACGCGGCGGGCGAGGCGGCGCTGGTGCCCGCCCTGGCTCTGGCCGCCACTGCCGCCGGCGCCGATGGTCTGCTGGTAGAAGTCCACGACCGCCCCGCCGCCGCCCTCAGCGACGCCGCCCAGTCCCTGACCTGCACTGCCTTTGCCGAGCTGGCGGAAAAGCTCCGTCAGGTGCGGCAGGCCGTTCAAGCGTAAAAACGCCCCGCGACCGGCAGCAAGCCGCGGGGCAGATATAGCGGAAAAAGAGACGCCCCGTAGGGCGTCTCTTTTGAGTTTATTTATGCTCAGAATTCCTTCTTCTTGCTCAACAGCGCCGCGCTGCCGGTGAGGGACAGGACGCTCATGCCCACATACAGGGCCACACCGGCGTCGAAGGTACGGGCAGAGGTCACGCTGTCCGTCTTGGTATCCGTGGTGGTCGTGGTATTGTTGGTCGGATACCGGCGTACCGGCCGCTCCGGCTTGGGTTCCGGCTCAGGCTTCACGGGGTCGGGATTGGTGGGGGTGGGGACTGTGTACTCATAGAAATCGCTGATGAGTTCACCCTTAAGCACGACCTTCTCGCCATTGATGATCAGAGTGCTGCCGCCACTCTTGATCGCGTCACCCAGCTTCTTGCTGATTTGGATAGTCTTGCCGACCTTGACACCATTGATCGTACCGCCTGTCACAATGATGACCCTTTCGATCGTGCCATCATCGGAATTGATCGCCTCGGCAATCGCATCGCTGCCAACGATAAAGTCGCTGGGCTTATTGAAGTAATCCACTCTTGCCACGGCAACGCCGTCAGCAACCAACTCACGCACATCACTGGAGAAGGTTCCACCTGTGATGAACTTTTCATTTTCCAGCTTATAGTTATCCGCCTGCTGATAATATGCAACCGCGTCGCCATGATCGCTGATAAAGCTGCCGCCGCTGATCTTCACAACAACAGGCAGACCTCCGGGATAATCGCAGGCTTCTACCGCCAGCGCATCGCCCGTCATATTGAAGCCATTACTATTATGCACATAATCCGCGTCTGCACCGATTCCCTTGATGGTACCGCCGGTGATAGTCAGATAACCGGACTTCATGGCAAGGCCGGTGTTGCCGATCAACTCACCGCCGGTGATGAGCAGATTGCCGCGCTGGGGATGGTAGATTGCCAAAGATGCATTAGAGTTTGCACCCTTGATCACACCGCCGTTGATGGTAATATCCGTGTTCTGACGGGTTCCATTTCCGGAAATACCATAATCCTTACCACAGATGGTACCGCCATTGACAACGAGAGTGGCAGCATCGCCGTCAGCCGCCTCGCCATAAAGCGTCATCTTGATGGCACAGGGAACCTCCGTAGTCGTAATCGCACCACCGTCAGCACTGTCCTCAACGACCAACGTCTTACCGCGCATAACGCCCAGCAGGTAATCCGCCGTGTAGCCAGTGGCGTTGGTGATGGTCTTGCCGTTCAGATCCAGTGTGATGTTGTATTTCACATCAACAGGCTCCGTCAGTGTGATGTTGTCCAGCAGGGCAAGGGAAGTGCTGTCAACCTTGGGATTGATCTTATTGATCGCTTCCTGCAGGGAATCATAATAATCCGCGCCAGCTCGGACAGCGCTCTTCTTGGAATCATTAGTATACATACCGGTGGTTCCATTCAGATAACGAAGGGGGTTCTGATTGGTCTCCACCTTTGCCTTGGCGCTGTCATTCAGCTGCCGCATAGCGGGGCCGCAGTTGGTGGCGTTGTTACCGCTGAAATCAAAGGTCGTATTCGCATAGTTACCAGAATCAGCAATCTGGATCAGAGCGCGGGTGCCGACTTTCTCAGCAGAAGCCGTACCGGCAACATCAACGTTATTAAAAGTATTTCTGGCAATGATAACTTCAGCAGATGCTGTACGGTCTCCGTTACCGTTCAGCATCACACCGCCGCTGCAATTCTCAAACCGACAACCAGTAACCTCAACGCTGGAGCCGCCAAGATCCTTGATGGCGTAAGTGTCGTAAGTATTTTTAAACGTACAACTTTTAACTTCAGTCTTACCGGTATTCTTCCACCCCGTAAAAACTGCATTATCAAAAGTACACTCCTCAACGGTAATATTCCCGCTGTTAAGAAGGAATATTTGCGCCGTCTTTGCGTCAGCAGCCGTATAGCTGCCTTTCCAATTACTGTTCTGACAGGTTTTGAAATCACCAGCCGTGTACTTAAAAATAACATTTTTAATGGTCACATTCGTCGCGGCTGCAAACAGGTGGAATTGTGCAAGCCCACTGTTCACACGATTCGGTGTGTTGGCTGTGGCAGGGGTCTGGGCACAATCAACAAGTTTATGCATGTCGTCAAAACAGCCGCTGACCGGCGACCACTGGACAGTGATGCCGTTGCCATCGTAGTCGTATCCCGCAGCTTCAACCTGCTGGACGAACTCCGCAAGGTCGATCGTATTTGCTGCCGCGCCGCCTTCCGTCGCCCACGCAAAGCTGGTCAGCGACAGGCATAGCGTCAGCGCCAACAGAATCGCCAATAGTTTTCTCATGTCGAATACCTCTTTCTTTTCATTTTTTCCTGTATACGGGGTGTCCCTTCCCCCTCTCCCGCTGAACACTGTGGAAGGTCATCCGTTTTTCACATGTGAAAAACGCGAACCCCATGGGGTTCAGGGTGTGAGGGCACTATCCCATATATGCTTTTAGTATATCGACAAATCGTAGAAATGTCAATACTTGTCCCGCATTTTATACCTGTTTTGTGTCATAAATGCATAACATTCCCAATTCTCCCGGCAAAAATTTTGTCGTTTTTTGTCCTTTTGCAAAAAAGCAGGGGCGTTTGCCCCCGCTTCTTATTTCTTCACCACTTCCCTGCCGTCCGACCAAACAGAGACGATGTTGTGGCGATGCGTCATGTAGATGATGCGCTCAAACCGCTCCTCCACGTTCAAGGGATGGCTGGCCTCAGGAAAATCGGCGTCGTCCACCACAATGGCGTGGAGCTTGTCACCCACGGCGAAGCCCTCGCCCGCGCCGAAGTACCTGTGTCCGGCGGTGGTGCCCAGATAGTAGCCCTCCCCTACCGTCAGGAAGTCGGTGTGCCAGTCGTCGCTGATGCGGCGCACCTTGGAGGTGCGGATGGAGGTGGCGATGACCTTGTACATAGGCAGCTGTGCGCCGCCGGCGATATCGCTGCCCAGTGTGACCCAGATGCCCTCGTCCAGCATCCGCCGCACCGGACACACGCCGGAGCAGATGTTCACGTTGGAATCGCCGCAGTGGACGACCACCACGTTGGCGTCGCGGATGGCCTTGCGCTCCACCTCGTCGGAGTGGACACAGTGGGCCATGAGGGTATGATCTTTCCACAGGCCGTATTTGTCATAGGTCTCCCAGTAACGCTGACACTCAGGGTGCAGCTCCCGCACCCACTGGATCTCCCCCAGGCTCTCCGACAGGTGGGACTGGACATAAAGCCCCTTTTCATCGGCGATACGGCCCAGAGCCGCCATCAGCTCATCGGTGCAGCTGGGGGTAAAGCGGGGGGTGAGGATGGGCTTAACATGTTCAAAACGGCAGCCCTCCAGCCAGCGCAGTGTCTCGCGGACAGACTCCTCGGTGGTTTCCTGCAGCACGCCGGGCAGACCGTTGCGATCCATGTTCACCTTACCCACATAGCCGGTGACGCCGGCGTTTTCCAGCTCCTCCATCAGTACCCATGTAGCCTCGGTATGCAGCGAAGAGAACATAGCCACGCGGGTGGTGCCGTTGGTGATCAGGTCGCTGGCAAGGCGGCGGTAGATGCGGCGAGCATAGTCCAGATCCGCAAAGCGGGACTCAGTGGGGAAGGTATAGGTATTCAGCCAGTCCAGCAGCGGCAGATCCATGCCCATGCCCAGCATAGGGTACTGGGGGGCGTGCAGATGCATGTCGGCGAAGGACTGCATGATCAGCTTGTCACCGAAGTCCCGCAAGGGGGCATGGGCGTAGCAATCCGGCAGGGTGTGATAGACGCCGGCGATGATGCCGTCCTCCAGCACCAGAAATCCGTTTTCCGTAATGTCCATCCGGCCCAGCGCCGGCGCGTGGACGATATGGCCCTTCAAGACCTGTGTCATGAAACGATCCCTCTTTTCAGGCAAAATAAAATGAGCGCCCCGCCGCGCCATGCGGCAAAGCACCCATAGTGGCGTCATCGGTGACGCCGTAGAGACGCCGCGCCCCGTTTCAGCGCGGCTATATGAGCTACTAATATGGTTTCATAATAACACGGACAGTATTACTTTGCAAGTGGTTTTTTGCGGAAGTCATAAGAAGAAGTGGTGGCGGGGCATGTCAGCCCCGCCACCCTCTTTACGCTCCGAAATATTTCTCCCGAAAAGGCACACGCTCCACTTCAAACGTCCGGCCACGCAGGTAGTTCAGCAGTCCTGCATCGGTGGGCAGGTCGAAGGTCAGCTTGTAGGAGTACAGCGCCTGCCGCGTCTCTCCGTAGCGGCGGTTCACGTCGCCGCGGCCGTACTTGCCATCCCCCAGCAGGGGGCAGCCCATATGGGCGAAAGTGGCGCGGATCTGATGGGTACGGCCGGTCTCCAGCCCCACCTCCACCAGAGCCAGCTCACCGCGCCGCGCCAGTGTCTCATAGGTGGTAATGGCGGTCTTGCCGCCGGGAACCGGTTTATTCCGGACGAAAACCTCCTTTTTCTTCTCGTCCTTCACCAGAAAGACCTCCACCCGCCCCTTCGGCGGCTGAGGCGCACCCACCGTGACGCAGAGATACCGCTTGTCCAGCTCACGATCCCGGATCTTCTCGTTGATGATCCGCAGGGTCTCGGCGTTTTTGGCGGCGATGACGATGCCGCCGGTGTTGCGGTCAATACGGTTGCACAGGGCGGGAGTAAAGGCGTTCTCCCACTTGGGGTTCCACTCCCGCTTCTGATAGAGATATGCCTGAATGTGATTGATGAGGGTGTTGACCTTCTCCGTCTCGTCGGCATGCACCACCAGCCCAGGCCGCTTGTCCAGCAGCAGCAGGTTCTCATCCTCGTACACGATAGTGAGACTGGGCTTGAACAGCGTCAGGAACAGATTGTCCTCACGGGGCTTGTCAAAGAACTCGTCGTTGATGTACAATTGCAGCACGTCGCCCTCGCAAAGCCGCTGATCCCGCGCCGCGCGGGCGCCGTTGCATTTGATGCGCTTCAGACGGATGTACTTCTGCAGCAGCGCCGGCGGCAGCAGCGGCAGGGACTTGGCCACAAACCGATCCAGCCGCTGTCCCGCGTCATTTTTTCCAATGGTCAGCTCCCGCATAGGCGCACCTCCCGCATAGAATGATCGTCTCCATTGTACCCAACCGCCGGACAAATGTCAAAGGGAATCTGCGCGGTGGAAATGACGCGAAAATTATGGTGAAAAATTGCAAAAAAGGTTTGACAACCCTTGTTTTTCACGTTATAATACTATCCGTGTCATTGCGAGGTGTACTATGCTTTTGAATGTGAACAAGCTGCTGCATACGCCGGACGCCGCTCAGGATGTCCAGTTTACCATGGATCTGAGCGACATGGAGTTCGGCGGCGGCTACCCCGTGTCCCAGCCCGTCACTGTGGAAGGCAGGCTTCGGAACAAGGCTGGCGTCCTGCTGTGTACGCTGGAGGCAAGTACGACGCTCCACTGTGTCTGCGACCGCTGCGCAAAGCCCTTCACCAAGGACAAAACCGTCGAATACCAGTGTGTACTGGCTGAGGAACGGCAGTCCGACGATGACGAGGATATCGTGCTGCTGGACAACGATCAGGTGGACTTGGGCGAAGTGGCTCGCACTGCGTTTATCCTTGAGATGGACACAAAAAACCTCTGCTCGTCGGACTGCAAGGGCTTATGTCCCGGCTGCGGCGCGGATCTGAATGTGGAGCCGTGCCGGTGTAAAAAGGCGGTCGATCCCCGCCTTGCCAAGCTGGCCCAGCTGTTGGAAAACCGGTAAGCGGAAGCTCAACTATTATACTACTGCTCAAGGCAGTTAAAAGACCAAGGAGGTGTCAACATGGCAGTCCCTAAGGGAAAAGTATCGAAGCAAAGACGCAATAAGAGACGCAGCTCCGTTTGGAAGCTGGCGACTCCCGGTCTGGTGGCATGCCCCAAGTGTGGTGCGCTGCATCTGCCTCACAGAATGTGCCCGGAATGCGGTACCTACAATGGCCGTCAGGTCAAGGAGATCAAGTCCGTGGCCGCTGGCAAATAAGCCGTCACCGTGTGTCCTTGTTAGGAGGGAAGATGTTTCTTCCCTCCTTACTTTTTTGCCCTTTCCGGCGGCGCTGTTTTTCACGCCGCCCTTGCCCTTGCCGCAGAAACGTGGTATCCTACCATAAAAGGAAAGGAGGGCTTGTCTATGGAGATCCCCCCGCGCTGCCGGGATGCGGAAGGCTATCTGGTGCGCCAGAGCCTGATGACGGACGT
Organism: uncultured Oscillospiraceae bacterium; assembly: GCA_934597125.1. GTDB lineage: Bacteria > Bacillota > Clostridia > Oscillospirales > Oscillospiraceae > Vescimonas. The sequence goes on along the minus strand of CAKTQM010000004.1, from coordinate 24,637 downwards.
TCCCTATGGCCGCCGCACCGTGGCCAAGGTGGGCTGCGGCTTTATGGCGGTGTACAACGCCGCCCGCTTCTTTGCCCTGCCGGTGACGGAGACGGAGGTATGGCGGTATTTTCACCGCGGCGTGCTGCTGGGCGGTGCGTTCGGCACCACGATCTTTCACGTATGCCGCGGCCTGCGCCGCTTCGGCATGAAAGTCACCGGCGTGCGCTACCGCGATTTGAAGGATGCCAACGCGGGCATCCTATGGTATCACACCGGCCGCTCCCGCCACTACGTGCTGGTACGGCGATGCGAAGACGGACGCTATGCCTTTCCCAATTCCTTCGCCGCGGCGCCCATGGCCTTTTCTGATTTTTACCGAAAATACGTCAAGCACCTGCGCCTGCCCCTGCTGAAGCGGGAAGTACCCGTCATGTTCACCGTCACGGTAGCACGGCGGGATAAACCGGTGGTGGGCGGCAAACACTGAAGGAAAACAGGAGGTAACGACCATGTATAAAAATATTGCCAAGCAGCAGAAGCTGCTGTTGAAGGATCTGGTGGACTATCAGCCCGGCCAGGTGGTCAGCAAAACGCTGGTGCAGAACGAGCTGCTCAGCGTCACTGTCTTCTCCTTTGAAAAGGACGAGGAGATCTCCACCCACGCCAGCGGCGGTGACGCCATGGTTACCGTGCTGGAGGGTACCGGCCGCTTCACCGTGGGCGGCCAGGTCTTCACCCTGACCGAGGGCGAGACATTGGTGATGCCCAAGGATGTCCCCCACGCAGTATACGGACAGGAGCGCTTCAAAATGCTGCTGGTGGTGTCGTTTTAAGAATACACGCAGGGGCGCTGCCGGCTATATCGTCATAGCCGGCAGCGCCATCAAATACGGCACCCTATTCCGCTCAGCTGGTTATCGGATAACGACATTCTCCTTTACAGCTTCCCTTACGTTTTTCCTCCTTTTTTCCGCAAAGTCAAAAACAAAGGGGAAATTTCTCCCCTTTTTGTGGCTTTTTTGCGAAAATTCCCCCTTGCATCTTGGGATAGGGTGTGTTATAAATAGTAGGTAATCTGATACAAAAGCTATGAAGGAGAAGTTCCACGTGGGAACACGGCTCCAAGAGAGGGATGGTCACCGGCTGAAAGCCGTCCCGTGCCGTGATGTGGTGTTCGCTCCGGAGCTGCCGCGAGGAAATGCGCGGACGGGTCGGCCTCCGTTAACGGGAAACGAGTGCGCGGACACGTCCGCGAAGCTGGGTGGTACCACGGAAGTTTTGCCTTTCGTCCCTGTTTGACTGGGATGAGGGGCGTTTTTTTATTCCTTTATCCCCCTAAAACCAAACTCTCAAAAGGAGGAAACGTTGCATATGAAAGAGAAACTGGAACAGCTTCTGGCTGAGGGCAAGGCCAAGATCGAGGCTGTACGCTCTGAACCGGAGCTGCAGGAGGTCAAGGCGCTGCTGCTGGGCAAGCAGGGCACGCTGACCGGACTGCTGAAAGAGCTGCCCAAGCTGGACGTGTCCCTTCGTCCCGAGATGGGCAAGGCGGTGAATCAGGTCAAGACCCAGCTGACGGAGCTGCTGGATGAGCGCCGCAACGAACTGAAAATGAAAGCATCTGAGGTGGATCCCGACTTCGACATCTCCGTGCCGGGCATCCTGCCGTCCGGCGGCGGCCTGCACCCCATCACCCAGATGTGCTATGACCTGAATGATGCCTTCCGCTCCATGGGCTTCGAGATCTTTGAGGAGGACGACATCACCAGTGAGCTGTACGGCTTCGACAACCTGAACTTCCCCCCCAACCATCCTGCCCGTGAGAGCATGGACACCTATTGGCTGGAGGGGCACGACAAGGGCGAGTGCTGGGATAAGCTGTGCCTGCGTCCCCACCTGACCGGCGGCTCCGTCCGCTATCTGCAGACCCACAAGGCCCCCTATCGCTTTGTGTATCCCGGCAAGGTATACCGCAATGAGACCACCGACGCCCGCCACGAGCGCGCCTTCTTCCAGTATGAGGCGCTGATCGTGGACAAGGACTTCACCTTCTCCTCCGGCAAAGTGATGATCAAGAGTATTCTCAGCAAGGTATTCGGACGGGATGTCCCGGTGCGCATGCGTGCCGGCTTCTTCCCCTTCGTGGAGCCCGGCTTTGAGATCGACATGGGCTGCCTGGTGTGCGGCGGCAAGGGCTGCAGCGTGTGCAAGCACGTGGGCTGGATCGAAGTCATGCCCGGCGGCACCCCCCACCCCAACGTATTGAAGGCCGCCGGTCTTGATCCCGACGAATATACCGGCTTCTATGTCAACATCGGCCTGGATCGTCTGGTCATGATGCGCTACGGCGTGGACGACGTGCGGTTGTTCCACAGCGCAGACCTGCGGTTCCTGGAGCAGTTCCGCTAAGGGAGGGTAAGACACATGAAAGTATCACTGAACTGGATCAAAGATTACGTGGCTCTGCCGGCGGACATGGATCTGAAACGGCTGGCCTATGACCTGACTATGTCCACCGTGGAGGTGGAGGACACCATCGAACTGGCTAAGCAGTTTGACAACATGGTGGTCGGCCAGATCAAGACCATCGAGCAGCACCCCAACGCCGACAAGCTGAAAGTCTGCAAGACGGACATCGGCGGCGAGGTCAAGGACATCGTCTGCGGCGGCAGCAACCTGAGCGAAGGCATGAAAGTGGCCGTGGCTCTGCCCGGCGCCATGTGCAAGTGGCACGGCGAGGGTGAGCTGGTTGAAATCAAAAAGAGCAAGCTCCGCGGCGTGGAGAGCTACGGCATGATCTGCGGCGCGGTGGAGATCGGTCTTGCCGACCTGTTCCCCACCAAGGAGGAGGCCCACATCCTCGATTTGAGCGACTTCGACGCGCCTGCCGGTACGCCGCTGGCCGACGCGCTGGAGCTGAACGATATCATTCTGGAGATCGACAACAAGTCCATGACCAACCGCCCCGACCTGTGGGGCCATTACGGCATCGCCCGTGAGCTGGCGGCTCTGTATCACCTGCCGCTGAAGCCCTTCCGGCACTTTGACCGCAATATTGAGAATACCGCCGGCTTCCACGTCACCGTGGAGGACGCGGAGCGCTGCCCCCGCTATCTGTCCGCGCAGATCGAGGGACTGAGCGTCAAGCCCGCCCCCTATCAGATGCAGAGCCGCATCTGGAAGGTAGGCATGCGGCCCATCAACGCGCTGGTGGACATCACCAACTACGTGATGCTGGCTACCGGACAGCCCACCCACGCTTTCGACTCCGACCACATCGCCGGCCACATTATCGTCCGCCGTGCCGGTGAGGGCGAAAAGCTGCTGCTGCTCAACGGCAAGGAACTGCCCCTCAGCACCGACGATCTGGTGATCGCCGATGATGCGGGCGCAGTGGGTCTGGCGGGCGTCATGGGCGGCGCCAAGGATTCCATCCTGCCGGAAACCAGCCGTGTTATCCTGGAGGTAGCCAACTTCGACGCCAAGGGCATCCGCCGCACCGCCCTGCGGTACGACAACCGCACTGAGGCTTCCGCCCGCTACGAAAAGGCCATCGACCCCGAGCGCTGCGACCAGGCCTTTGATCTGTCCATGCAGCTGTTCTCTGAGCTGTATCCGGAGATGAAGGTCACCGGACTGGTGGATCAGTACCCCGTGCATCTGCAGCAGGCGGAAATCGACGTGACCCTCAGTTGGCTGGAGCGCCGGCTGGGTAAGTCCCTGACCCCCGACGACGTAAAAAAGAAGATGGAGCTGCTGGGCTATCAGGTGTCCTTCAACGGCGACAACATGCACGTGGTGGTGCCCACTTGGCGCTCCACCGGCGACGTGAGCATCAAAGCCGACATTATGGAGGAAGTGGCCCGCATGTACGGCTACGAGAATTTTGAGGCTGCCCCCATCACCACCTCCTTCGATGGTGCCATCAACCAGCTGGACAAGGATCTGGAGCGGAAGATCAAGGAGTATCTGGCTTTCCGCTGCGGCATGCAGGAGATCTTCACCTATCCCTGGATGGACGAGCTGTACGTCAACGCCGTGCTGCAGAGCACCGAGGGTATCCTGGCCCTGTCCACGCCGCCCTCCCCCGCCGAGCGGTTTGTCCGCTCCTCCCTGCTGCCCAATCTGTGCAAGGCTGTGGTGAAAAACGAACGGTATTTCGACGAGTTCGCTATCTTCGAGACGGCGCAGGTGTTCCGTGACGAGAACTATACCACGCCCTATGACCCCCGCGAGAAGCTGCCCTCCCAGCGCAAGCATGTGGCCGGTGCCTTCGTGTGCGGCGGTAAAGACATAACTACCCTGTTCCGCAAGGCCAAGGGTGTGCTGGAAATGATGCCCCGCTACACTCACATGGAGGGCTTCACCTTCCGCCAGGAGAAAAAACCCGTGTGGGCCGACAACGTTGTGTGGCTGAATGTCTATCTGGGTGAGGAGCGCATCGGTGATCTGGCGCTGCTGAGCAAGAAGGTTTCCATGGAGTGCGGCATCAAGAACCTGAACGTGATGCTCTTCGAGTTGGATCAGGACTGCATGAAGCCCTTCCGCTCCCGCACCAACAGCTTCACCCATCTGCCGGAGTACCCCATGACGGAGTACGACATTTCCGTGCTGCTGGACGGCCAGGTTCAATGGAAGGACGTGGCCCAGACCATCCGCGGCGTTAAGAGCGAGCTGTTCCACGGCGCACAGTTCGTGGATGAATACCGCGGCAAGCAGGTGCCAGAGGGCAAGAAGTCTGTCACCGTGCGGCTGGCCATCGGCTCCAAGGAGAAGACCCTGACCTCCGCCGAGATCGAGGAAGTGGCAAATGGTGTTATCAACAAGCTGGTAAAGCGTTTCGGCGCGGAACTGCGTTCCAAGTAAGCGTTTATAAAAAAGGAAGCCATCCATCGGATGGCTTCCTTTTTATTGCTTTTTAACGGCAGCGTTACATCGCCTTGATAATGTCCACGATCTCCGCACCGATGCGCTTCTGCGCCTCGACCGTTGCGGCGCCGATATGCGGCGTGCAGGACACCATGGGATGGCTGTACAGGGCCTTGTTGGTGGCAGGCTCGTCGGCGTAGACATCCAGACCGGCGGCACGCACCTTGCCGGACTCCAGAGCGGCCAGCAGGGCAGCCTCGTCCACGTTGGTGCCGCGGGAGGTGTTGATAACCACCACGCCGTCCTTCATCTTGGCGATATTCTCAGCGCTGATCAGGGCGCCGCCGTCCACAGCGGGAGCATGGACAGAGATGAAGTCGGACTTAGCCAGCAGCTCGTCCATCTCCACGTAGGGGATGCCCAACTGCTCCTCGATGCCGGGGATGTGGAAGATATCGAAGGCAATGACATCCATGCCGATGGCCTTGGCCATCACGCCCAGATGCTGGCCGATGCGGCCAAAGCCCACGATACCCAGGGTCTTGCCCTGCAGCTCGATGCCCTTGCCGTAGGCCTTCTTCTCCCACTGGTCGTTGCGCATGGTGTAGCCGGCGTGAGAGATGTAGCGGGCGCAGGAGAACATGTGGCCCATAGCCAGCTCGGCCACGGACTGAGAGGATGCCTTGGGGGTGTTCTTCACGGCGATACCGTTGGCCTCGGCGTACTTCACGTCGATGTTGTCCACGCCCACGCCGCCGCGGATGATCAGCTTCAGATTGCTGCCCTTGGCCTCGTCAATGTGGTTGGCGCGAACCTTGGTCTTGGAGCGGACGACCACCACGTCGAAATCACGCAGAGCCTTGCCCAGCTGATCGGGCTCATAGAACTGCTCGACGACCTCGTGGCCCATCTCGCGCAGCTGCGCCATCGCGGTCTTATCCATACCGTCAGTAACCAGAATACGCATGGTAATTATCTCCTTTTATATTACAGTTTGTTGTGGAAAGAATGTCTCTTGTCACATTCCGTAGGGGCGGACGACGAGCGCTGTGGAACGAGTGCCCTTGGGGTATCCGCCCTGACGATAGTCGCATCGTTTCCGATAGGGGCGGACAGAGTCGTCCGCCCCTACAAATATTTTTTACTTGTGCTCCGCCTCGAACTTGGTCAGGAACTCCACCAGAGCCTGAGCGCCCTCAATGGGCATCGCGTTGTAGACGCTGGCGCGCAGGCCGCCCACGGACTTGTGACCCTTCAGGTTGTCGAAGCCAGCCTCCTTGGAAGCGGCCACCACAGCGGCGTCCAGATCCTTGTCGCCGGTGACGAAGGGAATGTTCATCAGACTGCGATCCTCAGGCACCACAGCGCCCTTAAACAGCTTGGAGCTGTCCAGGAAGTCATAGATGACCTTAGCCTTGGCGATGTTGCGCTTGTGCATCTCCTCCAGACCGCCGATGCTCAGCAGATACTTGAAGACCTTGCCGCAGCAGTAGATGGCCCAGCAGTTGGGGGTGTTGTACATGCTGTCGTTGTCAGCATGGGTCTTATACTTCATATAGATGGGGGTCTTGGGATCCAGGTCATCGCGGATCAGATCCTCGCGGATAATAACCACGGCCATACCGGCGGGGCCCACGTTCTTCTGCACACCGGCCCAGATCAGACCGTAATCAGCCACGTTGCAGGGCTTGCTGAGGAACATGGAGGACTGGTCGGACACCAGCACATGACCCTTGGTGTTGGGCAGCTTGTTCCAGGTGGTGCCGTTGATGGTCTCGTTCTCGCAGATGTAGACATAGTCGGCGTCGGCAGGAATATCCAGATCAGAGCAATCGGGGATATAGGAGAAATTCTTGTCGGCAGAGGAGGCGATGACCTGCACCTCGCCGTACTTCTTGGCCTCGGCAATGGCCTTCTTCGACCATGCGCCGGTCTCCACGTAGCAGGCCTTGCCGTTCTTCATCAGGTTCATAGCCACCATGGCAAACTGCAGCGTGCCGCCGCCCTGGATGAACAACACCTTGTAGTTGTCGGGAATGTTCATCAGCTTGCGCAGGTCGGCCTCGGCCTCGTCAGCGATCTGCTGGAACACCTTGGAGCGGTGGCTCATCTCCATGACGCACATGCCGCTGCCGCGGTAGTTCATCATCTCGTCGCGGATCTCCTCCAGCACGCTCTCAGGCATCATGGCGGGGCCGGCGGAGAAGTTAAATGTACGACCGTATTTCATTTCAAGTTCCTCCTCAATTGTCATAAGTCGGGTGTACAATTTTGCTCGTACCCATAGTATACGGCATATTTCTGTGAGAATCAACCGGGAAAATTAAAAATTGCAAAATTTGTATGGCTTGCTGACAAAATGTCAGTTTTCCTCGTACAAACCGCCAGTACCCGCCGATTGACAAGGGGAAAGGGGGGTGTTAAAATGGCATAAACCGACAAAAAACGCCGTCCGGTATACGACGGCACCACCGCCAGAACCCCGTAGGGGCGGACGACCCTGTCCGCCCGCACGCAAGTAAGATAGTACCTTCAAAAACAAGATGGATGCTGCGGCGGCATGTTTTCTTAACGCCCCGACCCACACAAAGGAGCACACCATGGAACGCGTCAAAGGTTTCTTTCAACATATCTCCCTGTACATCATCGCCCTGGGCAAATGGCTTTGCATCGGCGGCGGCGTGGGGCTCATCGGCGGCGTAGTGGGCGCGGCCTTCCACATCGGCGTGGAAAAGGCCACGGAGCTGCGGCTCCTGCATCCGTGGATTCTCTGGCTGCTGCCGGTGGGCGGCGTGGTGATCGTGGGGCTGTACCGCCTGACCCACATGGAGGGGCGGGGCACCAACAACATCATCGAATCTGTCCATTTCGGCAAGGATGTCCCCATTTTATTAGTCCCTCTCATCTTCCTCTCCACCTGCATCACCCACCTGCTGGGCGGCTCGGCAGGCCGCGAGGGCGCGGCACTGCAGATCGGCGGCGGTATCGGCTACCGCACCGGCCGGGCGCTGCATCTGGGGGAAAAGGATCTGCCCCTGGCCACGCTGTGCGGCATGAGCGCTGTGTTTGCCGCCCTGTTCGGCACGCCCCTGACAGCCACGGTGTTTGCCCTGGAGGTCATCAGCGTGGGCGTGCTGTACTACGCGGGACTGATCCCCTGCCTGATGTCCGCCTCGGTGGCATATCTGATCGCGTCCCTCTTGGGTGTGGCGCCCACGCGGTTTGCGGCGGTGCTGCCGCCGCTGGAGGTATGGACGGTGTTTCTGGTGATCCTGCTGGCCATCGGCTGCGCACTGGTGTCCATCCTGTTCGTGCGGGGTATGCACTGGGTGGAGCACACGGCGGAAAAACTGCTGAAAAATCCGTATCTGCGGGCGGCGACAGGCGGCGCGGCCATCATTGGCCTGACGCTGCTGCTGGGGCGGGACTACAACGGCGCGGGCATGGATATCATCGCCCGGGCGGTGGAGCAGGGGCAGGCCGTGCCCTGGGCATGGCTGGCCAAGATCCTGTTCACGGCGCTGACAATCGGCTGCGGCTTCAAGGGCGGCGAAGTGGTGCCCAGCTTTTTCGTGGGGGCCACCTTCGGCTGCGTGGCAGGGCAGGCGCTGGGTCTGCCGGCGGGCTTCGGCGCGGCCATCGGCCTGGTAGCGGTGTTCTGCGGCGCGGTGAATTGCCCTATCGCCTCGGTACTGCTGAGTCTGGAGCTGTTCGGCGGCACGGATGGCGTGCTGTATTTTGCCTTTGCCTGCGCCATCAGCTATCTGCTCAGCGGCTACTGCGGGCTGTACAGCAGCCAGACCATCCTCTACTCCAAGCTGCGGGCAGAGTTTATCAACGTACACGCCAAGGAGTAAAGACAGCGTGTTCGCATCTGCGCAATATGCGCAAGGACGGGGCAGACCCCCTTATCAATGTTTGCCGGACATGTATATATCAGCAAGGCCCGCCCCTTCATGGGGCGGGCCTTTTCTCATGTCTTATGGGTCAGATGATGGTGCCGCGAGACCAGTCCTTCGCGGCGGTAGAGCTTGCGCAGCATAAGCAGATAGCAGATCAGGTGGGTCAAAAACGTCAGTGCCCAGGAGATGGGATACGACCAGTAGATGACCTCCGGCGTGTGGAACTGGGGCAGGCGGAAGATAGTGGCGATCCACACCACGCGGAAAGCGCAGGCACCCAGCAGCGTCACCACCATGGGGGTGACGGAATAGCCGATACCGCGGATGGAGCCCACGATCACGTCCATGGCGCCGCACAGGAAGTACAGGGGGAACATGATGGCGATACGCACCATACCCGCAGCCACCACCGCGTCGCTGTTGGAGTAGATATGCAGCAGCTGGGGGCCAAAGATCCAGCCCGCCATGCCGCCCACCAGCGCCACCGCCACCGAGCAGGCCCCCGACCACAGGGCGATGGGCCGCAGCCGGTCAAACTGTCCCGCTCCGTAGTTCTGGCTGGTAAAGGCGGTGTTGGCCTGACAAAAGGCGTTGCAGGCCACGTAGATAAAGCCCTCGATATTGCCCGCGGCGGTGTTGCCGGAGATGACCGTCTCGCCAAAGCCGTTGATGGCCGCCTGAATGATCACGTTGGATAGGGAGAAGGCCACACCCTGGATGCCGGAGGGAATACCGATCTCCAGGATCTGCCGCAGGCGCTGGGGGGTAATGCGCAGGGCCCGCAGCTCCAGACGGATGCCGCCCTCCTCCCGCATCAGGCAGCGCACCACCAGAAAGGCCGACAGGCACTGGCTGATGACCGTGGCGATAGCCACGCCCGCCACGTCCAGCTGGAACACGATCACCAGCAGCAGGTTCAGCGCCACGTTGACAACGCCCGCGGCGATCAGGTAGTACAGGGGCCGCCGCGTGTCGCCCACCGCCCGCAGCAGCGCCGCGCCGAAGTTATACAGCATGGCGGCGGGCATGCCCAGAAAGTAGATCCGCAGATACAGCGCCGCCAGCGGCAGGATGGAATCCGGCACCTGCATCAGACGCAGCAGGGGCCGCGCCGTGGTGACACCCACCACCGCCAGAGCAAGACCGCTCAGCAGCGCCAGCAGCATGGAGGTATGCACCGTCTGGCGCAGGCTGTCGTGGTTGCCGGCGCCGATGTAGCGGGCCGCCAGAATGTTGGCGCCCACCGACAGTCCCACGAACAGATTCACCATCAGATTGATCAGCGCGGCGTTGGAGCCCACGGCGGCCAACGAGTTGTCGCCGGCGAATTTGCCCACCACCACGATGTCCGCCGCGTTGAACAGCAGCTGCAGCACGCTGGAGCACATCAGCGGCAGGGCAAACGCCAGCAGCTTGGGCAGCAGCTTTCCGCTGCACATGTCGATCTCATAGCGGTTGGTACGAGGCATGGGGGATTCCTCCTTTTGTAATTTCTATATGAGCAGGGGCATTTCGCACCCATCCAATCAGTTCAACTATCATATCATCTTTTAACAAAAATGCAACACCCTTTTTGTATTTCTTGACAAGGAGCGCTGCCGTCCTCTATAATTGGAAAAAACTGCTGTGAGGTACCCTATGAACTGGACGCTGCTGTGTCAATTGATCGTGCTTTATTTCGTGTTCTCCGTGCTGGGATGGATGATGGAGGTCACGCTGAAATACCTCCAGTACCACCGGTTCATCAACCGCGGCTTTCTCATCGGCCCCTACTGCCCCATTTACGGCAGCGGCGTGGTGCTGGTGACGGTGCTGGTGGGCGGTCTGGTGGGCCTGCGGGGCGGCACGCCGGGCGAGATCTTTCTGGCGGGCTTTTTCATCTGCGGCGAATTGGAGTATTTCATCAGCTGGTACATGGAAAAGGCCTTCCACGCCCGCTGGTGGGACTATAGCCGCAAGCCTATGAACCTGAACGGCCGCGTGTGGATCGGCAATCTGATGCTGTTCGGTCTGGCCAGCGTGGTGATCGTGCTGTGGATCGACCCGCTGTATTTCCGGCTCATCGAAAAGCTGTCCCCGTTCTGGCTGCACTTCGCTGCCATCGCCATCGTGGTGCTGCTGGCGGGAGACTGCGTGGCATCCCACATCATGATGGGTATTGTCCGGCGCGAGATCGACGCCCAGGAGGGCGACAGCACCGAGGAGATCAGCCGTCAGGTACACGCCCTGCTGCGTGACCGCAACATGCTGCTGCGGCGTATCCAGCAGGCATATCCAGAGCTGCAGGCCCGCCCCAAGGCTATGGTGGAGCGCGCCCGTCAGGCACGGCGGGAGTTTAAGGACGCCCAGCGCCGCGTGAAGGAGCTGCTGGCGGAGACCACCCGCCACCGCAAGAGCGGCGAGGCGCTGGAGGAACTGGCCCAGCGTCTGGAGTCTGCCACTGCCGCCATGGCAGACCGCCGCGCCAAGCTGAGGGAACTGGAGCGCAAGCTGCACCGCGAAGAGGAATAAACACAACAAAACCGCCCCATCGGGGCGGTTTTGCTGTTTATACCATGCGGCAGGCTTCGCAGTCATCGCAGGCGGGGAATTTGCTCTTGTCGTAGGGGATGTTATTGCGGTCGTAGTAGTCCTTGACGGCGGATTTGATGGCCTCCTCCGCCAGCACCGAACAGTGGAGCTTGTGGGCAGGCAGACCGCCCAGCGCGTCCACCACCTGCTTGTTGGTGAGGGACAGCGTTTCCTCGATGGTCTTGCCCTTCACCAGCTCCGTGGCCATGGAACTGGAGGCGATGGCGCTGCCGCAGCCGAAAGTTTCGAATTTCACGTCTTCGATCACGTTATCCTTGATCTTCAGGTACATCTTCATGATGTCGCCGCATTTGGCGTTGCCTACCTCGCCCACGCCGTCGGCGTTGGGGATCTCCCCCACGTTGCGGGGATGAGTGAAGTGATCCATTACGATATCGGTATAAAGTGCCATGATAGAAGCCTCCTTACATTATAACATAAACTGGCGCTGGCCGGACAGCAGTTCCTTCCACACGGGGGACATGCTCCGCAGATACGCCACCACCTCAGGGACAGCCTGCAGGATATAATCCACCTCTTCCTCAGTGTTCCACTCACACAGGCTCAGACGCAGGGAGCCGTGGGCCACCTCGTGGGGGCGGCCGATGGCCAGCAGCACATGGCTGGGATCCAGCGAGCCGCTGGTGCAGGCGCTGCCGGAACTGGCGCAGATGCCCTTGGCGTCCAGCAGAAGCAACAGGCTCTCGCCCTCGATACCCTCGAAGCAGAAGTTCACGTTGCCGGGCAGGCGGTGAACGGTGTCGCCGTTGACGGCGGAGTGAGGAATCCGGCTGAGACCGGCGATCAGCTTATCCCGCAGAGCGGAGACTTTGACAGCGTTTTCGTCGATGTGGTCGCAGGCCTCCTTCAGAGCGGCGGCCATGGACACGATGCCGGGGATGTTCTCGGTGCCGGCACGCTTGCCCCGCTCCTGGGCGCCGCCCTCGATAATGTTGGTCAGAGGAATTCCCTGACGGGCATACAGCACGCCCACGCCCTTGGGCCCGTGGAACTTATGGCCGGACAGGGACAGCATGTCGATGTTCTGGGCCTTCACGTCAATGTGGAGATGGCCCGCCGCCTGCACGGCGTCGGTGTGGAACAGCACGCCCTTTTCCTTGCACACAGCGCCGATCTCAGGAATGGGCAGAATGGAGCCGATCTCATTGTTGGCGTACATGATGGTGACCAGGCAGGTATCCTCACGGATGGCGTCGGCCACCTGCGCCGCGGTGACGGTGCCGGTGGGGCCCACATCCAGCAGTTGAATGTCAAAGCCCTCCTTTTCCAGCTTTTTCAGGGTGTGCAGCACGGCATGGTGTTCAAAGGCAGTGGAGATAATGTGCTTCTTCCCCTTCCGCTCACCGATGCGGGCGGCGGAGATGATGGCCTGGTTATCGGCCTCACTGCCGCCAGAGGTAAAGGTGATCTCACGGGGCTGGCAGCCCAGACAGTCGGCCACGGTCTGACGGGCGTTCATCAGGGCTTCGGCCGCCTGCTGGCCCACAGTGTGCAGGCTGGACGGGTTTCCGAAATACGTTTCCATATAGGGCAGCATGGCATCAATGGCTGTGCGGCTCATCTTGGTGGTGGCCGCGTTGTCGGCATAGATCTGCATGGCGTTCCTCCTCGTATACTCTATCATATCGGCGAGCTTTTGCCCACCTGTTTTGTAGGTTAATTGGATAATAGCACGAATCGCCTACCTTGTCAATAGGTGATTTGAAGAAAAATCGAATACATCCCGATCATCCCGCATGCCCCGCCGCGCCAGCGCAAAGAGCGCCCCGCGCACGATATATAAAGATACCGGCTGCTCCGCAGAACAGCCGGTATCGCTTATTCTTCTTTTTCCCCCTGCATGGCGGCAAACTCGGCCTTGGCTTCGGCCAATACTTTGCGGTCGTGCTTGGTGGTCAGGGTCGTTTCGTCGAATTTGGCAAACAGATCGGGACGGCGCAGCATGGTACGCTTATAGCTCTCCTTTTTGCGCCAGTCCGCCACATTACCATGGTGGCCGCTGAGAAGCACGGCGGGCACCTTGCGGCCATGCCATTCCTCGGGGCGGGAATACTGGGGATATTCCAGCAGGCCATCCCAGTGGCTCTCCTCCGTATAGCAGCTCTCCTCCGGCAGCACGCCGGGCACCATGCGGCACAGGCAGTCGGCCACCGCCATGGCGGGGATCTCGCCGCCAGTCAGGACAAAATCGCCCAGAGACAGCTCCTCATCCACACACTCCTCCAAAAACCGCTCGTCCACGCCCTCGTAGTGACCGCAGACCAAGATCAGGTGGTCGTATTGTTCCTTGATCTCCCGCGCCACCTGCTGGTCGAAGGTGCGGCCGCAGGGGGACATATAGATGGTGTGTACCCGCTGCCCCGCCTCATCGCAAATATGCTGCCAGCAGCGGTACAGTGGGTCGGCCTGCATCACCGCGCCCCGGCCGCCGCCGTAGGGGTAATCGTCCACCTGCATCTGCTTGTTGGTGGTATAGTCCCGTATCTGGTGGGTGGCGATGGTGATATAGCCCCGCTCCTGAGCCCTGCCGATGATGGACTGATCCATCATGGCGTGGATGGCGTCAGGAAACAGAGTCATGATGTCAATTCTCATCGGTGGCCAATCCTTTCATGTTATGGACACGCACCACGCCGCCGTCGATATCCACCGAGGCAATGAACACCTGTGGCACGGCGGGGATCAGATATTCCCGCGCCCCCTTCACCTCGTACACCTTATGGGCGGGATAGTGCAGCACACGCTTCAGCTTGCCCAGCTCCTCGCCGGTGGCATCGTCCAGCACAGTGCAGCCCTCCAGCTCCACATCGAAGTATTCACCCTCCGGCAGCTCCACGTCGTCGGCGTAGATCTCCACGGTCTTGCCCTTCAGAGCCAGGGCGGCATCCATATCCTCCACCCCGGGCAGCGTCAGCAGCAGCACGGATTTGTGGACACGGGAGGCGCGCACCTCCGTCTCCTTTCCGCCGATGCTGAAGCGGTCAAACTCCGCCAGAAAGGCGGGGTCAAAGCCCACGGGGTTCAGTTTGACCTCCCCCCGGATACCATGGGCGTTGACAATGGTGCCCACCGCGATGCGTTCTTGTTTCATATAATTAAATCTCCTGAAGTCTCTTAAATTGTCCTTTTGGCAATGAAATCAAAGATTTTATTGCCAAAAAGCTTATATTGCCGGTTCCAACCATCCCAGAGAAAACTGCATCATGACCCGCAGGATATAGTACAGCGCCAGCGCCGCGATGGAAAAGATCAGTCCCATCAGGGCCAGCACGCTCTGCCGCCGGTAATAGCGGACGCCCGCCGTCACGATACCCGCCACATCCGACACGATGGGCAGAATCAGCATGATGGTGGAGGGCACCATGGTGGCCCAGCTGTAGCCCCCGATGATCAGCGACGCCAGCTCCGCCAGATCGTAGGCAAAGACCGGCCAGATCAAGTTGACAACACCGTGGAGGAAGGAACGCAGATCGCCGTGTTCCTGTTTCATGGCCGCGTCTCCTGACGGCGGATCTCCTCCACCCTGTCGATGCGGAAATAGTTGCGGCTCTTGGCCTGCACGCGGCCGGTGACGTAGATGAAATCGCCCTTTTTCAGACGGGGAAGCAAACCGTCGGGATCGTCATAGCCCGTCAGATCGATCTCCAGGCCAAAGGCGGTATCCAGCAGGCCATCCTCGTTGACGCGCCAATAGGGAAACCACAGGGACACCCGCCGGTCGGCGTACTTGCCCTGCTGGCCCTTCACGTATTCAGCGGCTACCTGCTCAAAGCTGAGGGGCACCACCTCGCCATCGGGCATGTGGAAGTACATGCCGCCGTACAGGCGGCGCAGGCGCTTGGCCCGCTGGGTGCTGTGCGCCGCCAGAAAGGCCAGCATCAGGCCCACGAACACCACGCCATACAGCCCCTGCCCCATCACCAGGCACACGGTAGCCATGATAACGCCGGTGACAAGAATCACTTTATTGGCAAGATCCTGGTTGTTCCAGGCGCGTTTGATCTGTTGCATAGCTTCACCTCAAAGGAATGTTATATTATCTAATGTATTGTACCACACCGCTGGAAAAACGTCAAATTGGGGCTTGCATTTGACGGCATATCTGATATAATTATTTCCAATGATATATTGTCGATATATCGTTCCAACTTATGAAAGGATGTGCGTCATGGCAGTTAAATTAGAGCTTTACAAGGTATTTAAGGAAGTGGCAGAGGCGGGCAACATCACCGCCGCGGCGCAGGCGCTGTATATCAGCCAGTCCGCTGTCAGCCAATCCATCAAGCAGCTGGAAAGCGACCTGCAGACCCGTCTGTTCGGCCGCAACAGCCGCGGCGTCACCCTGACTGCCGATGGCAAGCTGCTGTATGAGTACGTCCGCAGCGCCATCGGCCTGCTGGAAACGGGCGAGGCCAAGCTGAGCCAGACCCGTGAGCTGCAGATGGGCCAGCTGACTATCGGCGCGTCGGACACGGTCACCAGCCAGTTCCTGCTGCCGTATCTGGACAGCTTCCACAAGCAGTATCCCGCCATTCATATTCAGATCGTCTCTGGCCGCAGCCACAAGGTGCTGGGGCTGCTGCAATCCGGTAAGGTAGATATCGCCTTTGCCAGCACCCCCACCGAGGGGAGCTTTGAAACAATTCCCTGCTTCGCCACCCACGCCATCTTTGTGGCAAGCCCTGACTATCCCTGCGCCTTCGACCATGCCTATACACTAACGGAAATCGCGGATTTCCCGCTGATCCTGCTGGAGCGAAAGGCCAGCTCCCGCCTGTATCTGGAGAAGTATTTCCTGCAGAACGGCCTGCGGCTGAATCCGGAGATCGAGCTGGGTGCCCGCAGCCTGCTGGTGGATCTGGCGGCTATCGGCTTCGGTGTGGCCGGCGTGACGGAGGAATTCGTCCGCAAGGATCTGGAGAGCGGCCGCCTGCGGAAGCTGGATACCACCTTCGATATTCCGCCCCGCAGCGTGGACATGTGCGTGCTGCGCGGCGTACCTCAGACCGCGGCGGCACAGCGGTTTGCGGAGTTCATTCGGGACAGCGTAAAATAAGATACCGCAACAGAGCAAAAAAACCTCCCGACCAACCGGTCGGGAGGTTTTTCCTCATGCGGTGCGCAGCACATGCTTGCGGTAGCTGGCACGGAAGTAGAGATACTCCGCCGTACCGGTGATGGCCCAGGAGAAGATGTACAGCAGATACAGGGACGGAATGGTCTTGAAATAGGCGAAAATGGTATAGACCCAGATGACTCGAAACACACAGGAACCCAAAATCACGATGATGGTAGGCACCACACTGCGGCCAATGCTGCGGGAGGCGGCGATGCTGGCATCCATCCACGGGGCGACGATGAAGGAGAATCCCATGATCCGCAGCCGCTGCATTCCGGCGTCGATGACCTCCGGCTCGTTGACAAAAATGGACAAAAACTCCGGCCCGAACAATAGCAGCAAACCGCCCGCCACGCCGCCCACGATGGCGGCATAGCACATGCTGATGCGGTAGCTTTTCAAAATCCGGTCGTTGTTGCCCGCGCCCCAGTTGCGGCTGCCGAAGGTGGCACAGGCGGTGTAAAAGGCGGCCATCATGTTGAAGATCAACGTGTCGGCGTTGGCGGCGGCGGAGTTGCCGGACACCATCACCGCGTCAAAGGAGTTGACACCCACCTGCACAAACAGGTTGGCGATGGCAAAAATGGCGTTCTGCAGTCCGGTGGGGATACCGATGGCCAGCACGCAGCGGCTCGCCTGAGGATGGAACCGCAGCTTACGCCAGCTGAGACGGCACTCATCCTGCCGCCGCAGCAGATGCAGGACGATCAGCAGCGCGGAGAGACACTGGGCGATGACACTGGCCAGCGCCACGCCGTCCGCCGCCATGTGGCAGCGAATGACAAAAAACAGATTCAGCGCCACATTCAGCACACCGGCGGCGGACAGATAGATCAGGGGCCGCTTGGTATCGCCGGTGGCGTTCAGCACGCCGTTGCCGAAGTTATAAAGCGCCATGGCAAGCATACCGAAGGCGTAGATCTTCAAATAAAGTGTGGCGCCGTCGATCAGTTCCGGCTTTGTGTTCAGCAGGGTCAGCATGGGGCGGGCCAGCAGATTGCAGATCAGCAGCATGATAACGCCCGCCGCGGCGCAGATAAGGAAGGATGTATGGACGGTCTTTTCCACCTGCTCGCTATCCCGCAGACCCAGGCCCCGGGCCACCGCCACGTTGACGCCGCTGCCAACACCGATAAGCAGACCCGTAAACAACGACACCAGCAGCGTGGTGGAGCCCACCGCGCCCAAAGCGCGGTAGTCGGCAAATTTTCCGGCGATAGCCACATCGCTGAGGTTGAAAAGCACCTCCAGCACCTGGGTCAGCATCAGGGGCAAACTGAACAGCAGAATATTCTTCCACAGGGAGCCTGTAGTCATTTCAATGGCGCGCTTTTCCCGTGTCATGGCGGTTCCTCCCATCCGTTAAAATCTCATATGCGATTGCACAGTATAACACGGCAATTTGGGGAAAACAACAGCATTTCCCGCCATATTTTCCTGTGGGGAAATGGGCGGTGATTGTGCAATATGCCCCCCTTCCCTGCCTGTTTCCGGCGCACTCCGGAAAAATCGCATATTTTGTGAACGAACTTCGGATGTTTTGTGAACGAACTTCGGATGTTTTGTGAACTTTAGCACTCTCCTATTGACAGTGCTAAAATCTGCGTTATAATAAAGGCGATCTTTGAGAGAGGGGTTCGAAAGGGCCCCGCAGAGATCAAAAAATACATTCTGTCATGGTAACAGAGTTTCAACGGCGGCACCGCCGCCGGGAACATGAATGGAGGTTATGACTTATGTTGCCGAGCATTTTTGGTGAAAATCTGTTTGATGATTTCTTTTCTGATCCGTTTGGTATGATGGTGCCTCAGGGCCGCGATGTGCTGTACGGCAAGCATGCCAAGAACCTGATGAAGACCGATGTCCGTGAGACGGAGGATGCCTACGAACTGGACATCGACCTGCCTGGTTTCAAGAAGGACGAGGTCAGCATTGATTTGAAGAATGGCTGCCTGACCATTCAGGCCGCCAAGGGACTGGACAAGAGCGAAAGCGACAAGAAGGGCAAGTACATCCGCCAGGAGCGCTACGCCGGCGCATGCAGCCGCAGCTTCTACGTGGGCGAGGATGTGGAGCCTGACCAGATCAGCGCAAAGTTTGAAAGCGGCATTCTGCAAATCACCGTCCCCAAGGCCGCCAAGAAGCTGCCCAAGAGTTCCTCCATCTCTATCGACTGAGGCCGTGGAGCTATAAAAAATCACTCCCCCGTAGGGGGAGTGATTTTTTGTTTCTTACTTGTAATCTACAAGTGCATATGCGCTGTTGTTGGTAATCGTAAAGCCCGCAGTTGCACCGGGATAGCCGGAACGAACATCCTGCACCAGATAGCTGGGCGTGGTAATGTCGATCGTGGCGTCACCCACCTTACCTTGTGTAATCTTACCGGTGTTGGTGAGGTTGATAACCACATTCTCGCCAATGGTAGTATTACCGGCACGCATCAGGATACCAACGCCATCAGTAATGTTAAAGGTACCACCGTTGATGGTCACGGTATCGTTATTGGCAACATAAACACCGCAGGCAATGTAGCCAGCAGACGTGATATTGCCATTGAAGGTACCACCGTTGATGATAATGGTACTGCTGGCATAGTTAGAACTACCATTCGTTCCAACGACAGCGTTATCTTTTGCAGTGAAGGTACCTCCATTGATAGTCACATTGCCGCCATTCGGAACAGCACAAGTGAATTCCTGAGAGATAAACTCGCCGCCGTTGATTGTCGCTGTACCGCCATTGGTCGCATACACAGTGTAAATGCCGGAATAGGTACCGCCATTGATGATAGCCTTACCGTTCTCCTCAACACGGACAGCAACATTGCCGCTTTCCACCGTGCCACCAGTCAAAGTCAGAGTGCCATCCAAGACTTGGGCAAAGGATTGATCGCTCATTACGGTCTTGCCGTTCAGATCGATGGAAATGTCTTTCGTGATATTCAAAGCAGAGGGCATGGACAGGTCACTGGTCAGAACCACATTCTCCCCAGCCTTAACAGCAGCATTTAACTCGTCAACCGTGCCAACAGGTATTGCATACTCAGCACCCTTGTCATACTGATTGTCATTGCTGTCGTATTCCTCGGTGTACTGAGTGGCATAGACCTTGATTCCCACACCATCCAGCGTCAGGCCCTGATAGGCGTTACCGGCCATCTCATCCATGTGGCCCTGCAGGTAGTACTTACCGCTTGTCGTTTCTTTAGAGAGATGATCTTCAAACGTCTCGATAGGAACAATCTCTTCGGTCTCTGCATTCACCACAGAGAACTTGATCACTTCCAGCAGGCTTACATTCGACGTTACCTCAGGGTCTACTGTACCATTTGTAAGATTATCCTTGATGATCTCGACTTTCCACTTCAGCGCCAGATTGCCGGCGTTTTTAATCTTAAATACCGTTGTATTAAAGGTCACGCCAGGCTCCCACAAAATAGCGGTTTCATTTTCTGTGTTAACGAAATTCAGTTTTTTTGCATTTTCACCCGTACCCGTCAGGCTATTTCCAGCTTCGTCCACGATGTCCACATCCAGCGTACCGGACTGGATCTGATTGACGCTGGTGCTGGCGGTGTCGGTGAACCACGCGAAGGTGGAGCCGATCAGCATAACCAGACAGAGGCAGATAGCCAGAATGCTGGTCAGCAGCGCTCTTTTTGTCGCTTTTTTGGTTGACATATGTATATGTCCTCCCCTACTAAAAAATTTGCCGGTGAGGAAAAACGCCGCCGCTCCGGCATTATGCGGCGGCGCCGCGTATGGTCTGTCCTCCCGTCTGATGGGGGCAGACAGAGCAAGCAACCAACGCTCTGTCTGCCCTGAAATGGGGAGATCAGACGCACAAGGCCGCAGGGTTGCCTCCGCGGCCGTTATGCCAAGATGGGAATACACGGCCTGTCCTGTTTTTTCTTTCAGAAAAAACAGCAAACCCTATAGGGTTTGGCAGGAATACAGATTTAGTGTAGCACTTTGGCGAAAAATTGCAAGGCGTTTTTGCCGCCTGGCGTGTGTTTTGTCATGTGTGACAAAGAAGGGCATAGAGCATTGGCGGAATCGCACAAAAAGAAGAGGAATGAATCCGCGGAAACGCTGCGTTCACCGTGCCAAAGGCTCCCTCGGCTCAATCCCTCCGGCGCTTCGCGCCACCTCCCTTTATACAAGGAAGGCTTGGGCACTCCAGCGTGCGGAATGCTTTTTCGACGGTTTCATGGATCATATCCATTTCCCCTTGCGCGGCGGTGTTTCTTATCGTATAATAAAGCCAATACATAAGGGAGGATGGCTATATGTACCAAAACGGCAAGATCTATCTGGGGCTGGCGGAGGATCAGCGGGTGGAACTGGCACTGAACATGTGCAACCGCCACGGGCTGATCGCCGGCGCCAGCGGCACCGGCAAGACCATTACCATGAAGGTGATGGCAGAGGATTTCTCCGATGCGGGCGTACCCGTATTCCTGTGCGACGTGAAAGGTGACGTGGCCGGCATCTGCGCCCCCGGCGTCAGCAGCGAGGGTATGGAAAAGCGCATCGACAAGTTCGGCATCCGCGATACCTTTACTTATCGTGCGTTCCCCACCACCTTCTGGGACATCTATCAGGAGGGCGGCCATGCCGTGCGGGCCACCGTCAGCGACATGGGGCCGGAGCTCTTGAGCCGTATTCTGGGCTTGACCCCCGCCCAGGAGGGCATTCTGCACATTGTATTCCGCATCGCCGATGACAAGGGCCTGCAGCTGATCGACCTGAAGGATCTGCGGGCCATGCTGAACTACGTCAACGAACACCGCGCAGAATATATGATGTCCTACGGCAATATCACACCCCAGTCGGCGGCGGGCATTATCCGCGCGCTGCTGCCGCTGGAGCAGCAAGGCGGCGACCTGTTCTTCGGCGAACCCGCCCTGGACATCCACGATTGGATGCGCACCGATGAGAATGGGCACGGCATGATCAACGTGCTGGACTGCGTCAAGCTGGTGCAAAACCCCACGCTGTATGCCAGCTTCCTGCTGTGGATGCTGTCGGAGTTGTTCGAAAGCCTGCCGGAGGCGGGTGATCTGGCAAAGCCCAAGTTGGTGTTCTTCTTCGATGAGGCCCACATGCTGTTCCGTGACGCGCCCAGCGTGCTGGTGCAGAAGATCGAACAGACGGTGAAGCTGATCCGCTCCCGCGGCGTGGGCGTGTTCTTCGTCACCCAGAGTCCCAGCGACATTCCCAATACCGTGCTGGCGCAGCTGAGCAACCGCGTACAGCATGCCCTGCGTGCCTATACCCCCGCCGAGTTGAAGGCTGTCCGCATTGCGGCCCAGGCCTTCCGCGTCAACCCCGCCTTCCAAGCAGAGGACGCCATCATGGAGATGGGCGTAGGCGAGGCGCTGACCTCGTTCCTGGATGAGTCCGGCGTGCCGGCCATGGTGCAGCGCACCAAGATCATCTGCCCCCAGAGCCTGATGGCCGCGCCGGAGCCCATGGCTCGGGCCAAGGTGCTGATGCGGGACGGCATGGAAAAGTACGACGACTCTGTGGACAACGTTTCTGCCTATGAGGTACTGACCGGCGAAGCCGAGGCCGCCGAAACCGCCAAGCAGGCAGAGGCCGACCGCAAGGCTCAGGAAAAGGCAGATGCCGCCGCCGAGAAGCAGCGGCTGAAAGAGGAAGAAGCCGACAAGAAGCGCCAGCAGAAGCTGGAGGACGAGGCCCGTCGCCGTCAACAGAAGTTGGAGGATGAGGAACGCCGCCGCCAGCAGAAGCTGGAGGATGCGGAGCTTCGCAAGGCTGAGCGCAGAGCGGAAAAAGAAGAAGCCGAAGCCAAGCGCAAGGCCGAGCGCCGTCAGGCCAAGATCGAAACGCAGCTGATCTCCGCCGGCGGCCAGATCCTCAAGCGCGGCCTGCTGGGCGTACTGAAAAAGCGCTGAATCCCCCGTCCGTCCATAGGCACCCTCGCCTATGGACGGACGCACATTTTCTGCTTGCATCCACAGAAGAAGTCTGGTAGAATAAATAGACTATCCGGGTGTAGCGAAGCTGGTATCGCGCTTGATTTGGGTGTGCCGTGGTTGTATCCGGGATAGGGTGAGGCGAAACGCCGCAAAGCCTTGCAGCGCCTGCGTTTGCTGGATTTCCTCCGGTTGCAGAAAACGGCACAAAAGCGGCTTTGACCACATAAATGACCACAGACAGAAAAATCTTTATTTTTACCGCTTGCCGTGGTATAATGGCAGAAAAATGAATATCCGGGTGTAGCGCAGTTGGTAGCGCACGTGATTTGGGTTCACGGGGCCGAGCGTTCGAATCGCTCCACTCGGACCAAAATCCCTCTGAAATCGTTGATTTCAGAGGGATTTTTCTTATCTTTGATTACTGCGGCGCAGAATTTGAGCCGCCTTACGCTTTCAATTTATACAGACGATTGCCTTGGCCTGCCTCCACAACGACAATGCCCTCATCGGCAAGCTGCTGCAAGAGGGACTCCGTGCGGCTCAGGCTGACACCCAGCGCCTTGGAGAGCACAAACAGGTCGCTTGTTGGGTGGTCTGTAAGATAGTCGATCAGTAGCTGGCGCTGAGACAATGCGCCCAGAGGGACTTGCTTTCCGCCTGTTGTGGTTTCTCCGCTGCTGCTGTGGCTCGTCATATACAGTGTAAGTGAGACGCGGGCTGGAGAGCAGCTCTCCGTGAAGACCGGCTCCGGCCAGCCCTCGGATTTCCAGATGCGATACAGGTTGGGGATGCCGCCGCCAGTGTACTCACCCACATCGACGAGGTGAAACATCCGCGCCATCGCGGCGTTCCGCGGGTCAGACACGCCGCCGTTTTTAGCGGTATCGAGCGGCACGCGGAAACTGCCGGGGTTGGAGAGCGTGATTTTCTGATAGACCTCGCTGACAACGATGCCGCCGCAGCCATGATAATCCGCGTTGACAAGGCAGTTGGCCAGCACTTCCCGCAGGGCTTGACGGACGGGCGTGTCATCCACTCGACGACCATTCTCCATCTTAAAAGGCGTTTTCGCGTCCTGCTGCAGCTTGTTGTAGGCCCAGTAGTAGAACTCGTAGGCATTGCCGCTCCAAGCGGTGTCTGTCCAGCGGCCTTCTGCATCGATCTGCTCACGGTAGGTCATGGCATAATTGGGGTATGCGCGGAGGATATCTTCCCGATTGCCGAACATCAGCAGTCCGGCAGAGGTTGGGCGCAGTGAACCTCCACTCTCGCCGACCGCTCCGATTTTTTGCAGAAATGCTTCGTCATCCAAGTGCTCCCACATATGTCCGGGACGGTACAGCTTCATCCTTTGCCGGAAGCTGCGTATGCTCTCGAAATTGAGTGCCTCGAGGTCCATTCCGCATATCAGACGCATATCCTGCGACTGGATGGCCGCGTCACACACCATGGCTTGATACTCCTCGTATGTACAGCGGTAGTCGCCCTCGCCGCTGCGGCGGTAGGTGTTGCGAATGTCGTTGTCCACGTACACTGGCTTGTCGGCGCGATCCGCGCGGGGCACCTTGATCACAATGATGCGGTCGCCGTTGACCTCCTCCACATACACGTCCTTCCCGGCCAGAATGTTGACGCTGACCTTCAGGGGATCGTTGATGATGCACCAGAACTCACGGATCAGGCTGTCGGGATCGGGCAGGTTCACGGAATCGAAGGTCTTGTCCGCCGTTTCGATGACGCCCAGCAGGATGACGCCGCCCAGCGTGTTGGCAAAGGCGGAGTAGGTCTCCCAGATGCTCTTGGGCAGGCCGCCCAGCGCCTTCTTGGCCTCTATGCGGTTGTTCTCCCGGTATTGCTCCAGGCGACCGAAGTCAAGCATGGCGTCACCTCCTATGGGTTATTTTAGCATATTCTACTCTTAAATTCCTGTTCGCAAATTTTCATTCTCATGACAAATTCATCGTAGTTTGAGGCATCTACGGGAATTTTCAAACCGTGCTTGGTAACGCTAATGTCATCACGCGGAGCAACGTTTTTCTCATAGGTCGAGCCGCGATTCATCCACAGTTTCAAATCATCTGTGCCTTCCACCTCGGGATAGAGGTAGTAACCAGCCTTGGCATCAAAACGGAACATATAGGCAAGCACCTGTAAATAGTCCCGATTACCGATGTTGTCGATAGGCTTGTACTTGGCATCCGCAATGATCCGCGCCTCGCTATTCCGACT
>CAKTQM010000003.1 GCA_934597125.1 uncultured Oscillospiraceae bacterium | reverse complement strand
CCGTGCAAGCTGACATT
The DNA here is from genome assembly GCA_934597125.1 of uncultured Oscillospiraceae bacterium. Lineage (GTDB taxonomy): Bacteria > Bacillota > Clostridia > Oscillospirales > Oscillospiraceae > Vescimonas. Next base: position 68,319 of record CAKTQM010000003.1, on the reverse strand, counting down.
GGCACAATGGCTGGAGATATGGTCAAAGACCTACTTGGGCGGCGTGAAGCCCAGAACGGCGCACATCTACAAATCCGATATCAAGCTGCACATTCTGCCAGCGCTGGGAGCGGTGCGGTTGGAGGTGTTGAACGCACCGATGATACAGGCATTTTACAACGCGATGGGAGAGCCGTCCGAGCAGAATCCGGAGGGTCTTTCCGCGAAAACGGTGAAGAATGTCCACGGCGTTCTCCACAAGGCGCTTCAGCAAGCGGTGTTGATCGGCTATCTGCGATACAACCCTGCCGATGCCTGCATCCTGCCGCGGATAGAGCGCAAGAAAATCAAGCCTTTTGATGACGCACAGATCTCCGCATTTCTGACCGCTATACAGGGAAATCGCTTTGAAACGCTGTTTATCCTGACACTGTTCACCGGTATGCGTGAGGGCGAGGTACTGGGCCTGACATGGGACTGCATTGACTTTCATACAGGTATCATCTCTGTGGAAAAGCAAATGCAGCTGCATCAGGACAAGGGGAGCAAGGGCTATGAGCTTGTTTCTCCGAAGAATGGCCGAAGCCGCACCATCGCCGCAGCGCAGACTGTCCTGACCCGATTGCAGCAGCAGCGCCGATGGCAAATGCAGCAGAAGCTCCTGCTGGGCAGTGACTGGCAAAATCCGGAAGGTCTGGTCTTTACCAATGAGTTCGGGACGCACCTGACAAAGCCGACGGTCTACCGTGAGTACAAGCGCATTGTTGCGGCCATCGGTTGTCCCAATGCCCGTTTCCACGACTTGCGTCACTCCTACGCTGTTGCCGCAATCCGCGCCGGAGACGACATCAAGACAGTGCAGGGTAATCTGGGCCACGCCACAGCGGCCTTTACGCTGGACGTATACGGCCATGTGACTGACCAGATGAAGCGCGAAAGTGCCGACCGCATGGAGCGTTTTATCCGTACAGTTTCCGCCGGTTGACCCAATAAGGCTAAAAATAAGGCTAAAACCTGTTTACGGGCATGAAAAAACTCCCGAAACACAGGTGTTTCGGGAGTTTTGTTTGGAGGTGACACCCGGATTTGAACCGGGGAATGAGGGTTTTGCAGACCCTTGCCTTACCACTTGGCTATGTCACCAAGGCGCGATGTCCGAGGGACATTATACAATATCCGGTGGTGGTTGTCAAGAGCAAAGGCACATTTTCCTGTGGATAAATTTTCGGGGAAGGGAACACCTTTCCCCTTATCCGCGGAGCGCCCTCAGCGGCACAGCTCCAGGGGATCATCCAGCGGCCTGGCGGCGGCGGTGACGCGGCGGGGAGCCAGGGGGCGGGACATGCAGAAATAACGGGTCTCGTCGGCGATATGATCCTCCTGGCGGGTGTCTACATCCTCGGCGTCGGTGTCGCTGTACAGCAGGGCGGGCACCGTGCGCAGAAAGCCGCGGCAGGTGTCGAACACGTACATGCCGGGATAGCCCTCGTCGTCAAAGGCCAGACGGTAGTGGAGCTGCATCCAGCCCGCCACGCGGCGGTTATCGCCCCGCTGGAAGTAGAGACGGTATTTCAGCGCCGTTTCATAGATGCTTTCGCCGCGGCTGGCGTCCCAGATGGCGGGGTCGGCCACGCCGGTGATGGTGCGGCCCCGCAGGTAGGGGTGCTCGTTCTCCACGCGGCGGATCTCGGCGAACTGCTTGTCCGGTGTCCACAGCACGCCCTCGTTGGGAGTGGTGGTACAGCCGTACAGCTCCAGAATACGGTACAGCACGCCATCGTGATCCACCGCCCACCAGCCGCAGGAGAAGGGCTTGGCATAGCCGAAGTCATAGCTGCGGTAGACCCGCCACTCACGGGGAATGTCAAAGGCGGGGATGACGTGGGTGAAGCGGCGGTCGGCATAGTGGGTGGGATCATCGGTGAATTCGCTGAACACCTGCCCCTGAAAGATATCCCAGCGGCCGTCCAGCCACGCCTGACGGAGACGGCGGGGCAGGGCCTTCAGCTGCTGCAGGTAATCCGGCTGAGCCCGCAGCAGCGCGGTGTTGTCGGTGACGCGGGCGGGGATGAAGCGGTAGTCGTCGGGATTTTCGCCGGGTTCGAAGCGGCGGTCGATGAATAGCCGCTTGATGTAGCTGTGGCCCGGGCCGCCGGGGTTGCAGGTGTAGTAGATCCGCTTGGGAAAGCGGTTGACGCCCCGCAGGCAGGCGGCAAACTGCCGCATCCACTGCTCCTTGAGCTGGGTACACTCATCCAGAAAGATCACGTCGTACTCCGCGCCCTGGTAGCGATCCATGTCGCCGTCGCCGGCGCAGTAGCCGAACTCCAGAGTGGAGCCGGTGCGGAAGGTGAAGGTGCGGGTGGCGGCCTTGTACTCCGCCACGTCGTGGAGCAGGGGACGCAGAAGGCGGATGTGGTTGTTTTCCAGCTCCTGATAGGTGCGGCGGACGATCAGCAGGCGGATGCCGCTGTAGTGCAGGGCCAGCAGAATGGCCTTGACCCGCACGGCCCAGCTTTTGCCGCCGCCCCGCGCGCCGCCGAAGGCGGTGTATTTGGCGGTGCTCTCGAAGAAGCGCTGCTGCTTTTCGTTGGGATAGGGAAGAGTCAGCTGAATGGTTTCGTTGTCTGGCATAGAATACCTCCTTTGGATCGGTAATGGTGTGGGAGAGAGGAAGGTGTGTGGAGTTTTCCACATATTTTCCACAAAGTTTTCCACATTGACCGGAAAAACCGGCAATTTGTTAAGGGGGAACCAGGGGGTTTTTTAACATTGCAGTTTTCTTTGTTTTTTGGGGTTGCGGTTTGTGTTGGCATCAGGTGCATGCAGATGCATCCACTTTCTTTTCCCATAGGCTTTCCCCGGTTCTTTCGACCGGCGTTATGTGGCCGTCTCCGTTATACCTGAAAAGGAAAAACAGGGAGCTGTTGCATCGGACAGGGCAACCGGCAGAAAAAAATGCCCCTCTTTTCAGAGGGACATTTCTTGAGAGAAGGGAGAACTTATTCCACCGCCTCGCCATCCACAGGGGAGCTGGCGGCGGGAGGTTTGGGAGGCGCGGGTATCACGTGGGTGGCCTGGGGGTGGTGCAGCACCACGCCGGCATAGTCGTACTGGATCAGCTGGCGGGCGTAGGAATACTTGGCGTCGATGAGGGCGGAGACGGTCTTGACGTAATCGTCCGCCACGGTGATGCCGGAGTTGGGGGTGAAGGTGCGGGTCTTGGCGTCGTAGGTGCCGGCGGCGGTGATCCAGCTGTAGCCCCGGTTGGTGGGCAGGATCACCAGCGGCATGCAGGTGCTGGCCTGAGAGGCGTTATAGTTCTGGGCGAACACGTCACGGCCGGACATGAGACGGGAATCGAATTCCAGACCGAACAGGTTGCTGACGGTGGGCAGAATGTCGATGGCGGAGCAGGGGGTGTTGACGGTGACGCTCTGCTCCATGCTGCCGCTCCACAGCAGCCAGGTGTTTTGGTAGCGGGAGATATCCAGCTCGCTGTCCTGCCTGCCGCTGAGCTCCTGATAGTAGTCCACGTCATCCGTTACCAGGGCGTAGGGATAGTGGTCGGCGGTCATGCAGATGACGGTGTCGTCGGCGATGCCTGCGTCCTCCAACTGCTCCAGCAGGTAGGTCAGGGCGTATTCCAGCTCCAGATTGGCGGCGATGTAGCCCTGCACCGGCTGGGAGGCGTCGGGATAGGCGGCCACGGCGGCTTCACGGTTTTTGGCGGACATGGCGTTGCCCCAGCCCCAGTTGGCATGGCCGCTGACGGACATGTAATAGGCGTGGAAGGGCTTGCCGGTCTTCACATAATCCTCGATATAGGACGAGGCGGTCAGCTGCATCATCTCCAGATCGGAGTAGGGCCAGCCGGGGCCGGTGACGTTCAGGCCGCTGCCCTGACCGTAGTAGTCATACCCCAGATTGGGGTGGGTGAGATGGCGGTTATAGTAGGTGTAGGCATTGTTGTGATAGGCCACGGTGGTGTAGCCCAGGGCGCGGAACTGGTTGCCGAGGGCGAAGGGCATGTAGTCCTGATGGCTGGCGTAGAAGCTGAGGTTGCCGTTGACCCAGGTGGGGATGATGCCGGTCATGTGGGCAAACTCGCCGCCGGTGGTGGACTGGCCCCAGCCGGGCTGGTAGTAGTTGGTGAACACGAAGCCCTCGTGGGTCAGCTTGTACAGGGTGGGCGTCAGCTCCTTGCTGATGACGTAGGGGGAGAAGGCCTCGGCGGTGATCTGGATGAGGTTCTTGCCGGCAAACATGCCGGTGTACTCGTTTTTCTGGCTGGCGGTGATGCTGCTGAAATACTTGTGCATGTTCTCCAGCGTGGAGCCGCCTACCAGGTCGGAGGCGGCGTTGAAGTCCAGATCCATCTTGTTGTAGTCGTAGACCACCGGCTCGTCCGGCTCCTGATCCGGCACCGGCTCGTCCACCTGGATCACCGGTGTGTCCGGCAGGCCGAACAGGCCGTACTGGGCCTCCAGCCGGATGGTGGCCGCCAGACCGAAGCGGGGCACGGCACGGTCGGTGACGTAGTTATAGGTGTAGTCGGCCCGATCCTCGCCGGTATAGCACAGGGCGGAGGCCGTTGCCTGACACACCACAAAGGCCACCACCGCCACGGCGCGGCAGCGCACGCTCAGCCGCCGTCCGGGCAGCAGATGGCGGCGCAGCACGATCAGCAGCACCAGGGGCACAAAGGCCAGCAGGATGAAAATGATCCGGCCCCAGATGATCTCCAGCATGGTGGTGAAGAAATTGCCCACCACATTGCCGGTCATCTGGGTGATGAAGCTCAGGCCCCAGTAGGTCTTGAAATAGCTCTTGCAGCAGAGCTCGATGCAGGTCAGTACCGTCCACGCGCCGCACAGGATATAGGTGATCACATGGGCGGCTTTGGGCGGCAGCAGATCCAGCAGCGCCGCCAGCAGCAGCCCGCCCGCGGCGGAAAACAGCACGATATACAGAAGCGGCGTGTCCCAGAACAGGATGCTGCGGTCGCACAGGCGCAGCAGCAGCTCGTGATACAACAGGGACAGGGGCAAAAAGAACAGGGGCCACAGCGTTCGCTTGGGGGCTTCCGCCGGCTGCTGTTCCAGACGGGTGTGTTTCTCTTCCATAAGGGTCTCCTTTATCCTGCCGCCCTGTGGGGGCGGAAACCATCGTAATATGCCGAAACGGCAGTCCTGATATCATACCACGCCTGCCGTCCGTTTGCAATGGAAAGGAGAGGGGATAAAGAAAAGTTTACAATTTGACGTTGTGTGATTTATGAACAATCCGCAAACCTTTTTCCGCGGCGCTTGTTTTTTGCGCGGGGAGGTGATAGGATAGCTTCCGCTCCGGGGGAATCAGTCACCGGGGCGCAAATCGACGAAATACAACGGAAAAGGAGATTTGAACCATGAAAAAAGGATTTGCATTTCTGCTGGCCCTGTGCCTGGCGCTGGCGCTGGCGGGCTGCGGCAATACCGATACCCCTGCCGACGGCGGCAATACCAACGATCCCGCCGGCAGCGAGACGCTGCGGGTGGAGCCCCTGCCCGACAGCATCGACGTGAACAGCATCACCGATGCCACGCTGCCGGTGTCCTTTGACGCCGCCGCCCTGCACACCGAGGGCGGCAAGATGACTCTGGACGTGAAGGTTTGCAGCTATGAGCTGTACGACGCGGCGGAGGTCTCCCAGCTGAAGGTGGGCGACACCATCGTGGCAGACGGCAGGGAGGTGGTCGTTGCCAGTATCGACACCACCAACGGCGTGGTTATCAACGGCGGCTATGAGCAGGACGGCCTGACCCTGATGGGCGGCGACGGCGGCACCCTGTACGCCGTGGGCGCTGACGACAGCAAGACCTTCCATGAGGTGGGCGCTGTGACGCTGCCCGTCAGCTCCGATTGCCAGCTGCAGGACAGCGCCGATCTGGAGGCCGGCGAGGTCACGGTGACTGCCGACCAGCTGGCGGAGTATCTGACGAAGGACACGGGGAGCTTTCTTCCCGACAACACCACGGTGACCGTCACCGGCGGCCAGATCACCGGCATCAGCCGCGTGTACCGGCCGTGAGGAGGTGAAAAAAGAACGCCCCGGCGGGGCGTTCTTTTTTTACGCTTTAGTTGTCCTTTTTTCTGTGGAGGAGCGCGGCGCCGGTGGTGGAGAGCAGGGTCAGGCCGGCGTACAGGGCGATGCCGCCGTCAAAGGTCTTGGCGGAGGAGATGGTGGTATCGTCCGCCTGCACGGGCGCGGCGGCGGGCTTGCGGCGGGGGCGCGTGGTCGTGGTGGTGTTATCCTGCGGCGTATCGGGGACGCAGGCGGCGGTGATGTTGAATGTGTTATCCACCACCAGCTCCCAGTGTTCCTTCTTCTGATCAGAGTCTATTTCCGGATCGGCGTAGACCGCGATGCCGCCATCAAGGGACGACTTGTCAGGTTCACCTTGATACCAAGTCAGCGCCATCTGACCGGTGACACCGTCCAGAGAATGGGTCTTGCCCACATCTGCACCGTACTGCGCCACAAAGTCCTTGGCGGCGGCATTTGTCAGGGTCAAATGGTATTCGTATTCGTAAGAAAATTCATCACGTACCCAGCTTCCGCTCAACTGACCGAAAGAGGTCAGGGCGAAGTTCTTGGCGGCATGGCTGCCGTCCTTGCAGTTGATGTTGACGGTAATGCCTTTCAAATCATCCAGAGTGGGTGCGGGAAGCGCGTAGATGTCAGCGGCGGGCTCGTTGCCGTACCACGTCCACTGTTGGTTAACCAAGTCATATTTCCCCCAGATACAGGAATCCGGCGGCGCCACAAAGTTGCCGCCGTTATCTTGGGCGTACTGCTTCAAGATCGCGTCCACATCCACCGGAATGCGGCAGATCCATGTGTTGTTCCAGTTGTCCCACGAAATATTCTTATCGGAGATATTGGCATCGTACCAGTTGCCCTGCGGAGTGTAGAGAATATCATCTGACGTATTTGCGAGGCGAATATAAACCTTTGCATCGTTTAGAAGCGTCAGTGCAGGCGGTTCCGGTTTCTGGCAGGACACGTAAAAGATGACGCCGGGAGGATCAGTCACTGGCTTGCCGTCTGCGCCTATCAGTGTCCATCCTTCGCTGGCAGTGTACTTCACATCGAACTCGGCGGATTTCTCTCCGGTGATTATATGGTGGGGATCATCGTTGGTTTTACCGTTCCAATAGTCCACGAAGGGAACGGCGTTGACTGTCAGCTTGCCGTCATAATTGTCTGCTGCTGTGGGTTTCGGGTCGAGGGAAAAATCGTTAATTCGTGCAATATCGGTGAAGTTCAGCACATTTTGATGTTCGCTGCATTGCAGCGTGATGCTGCCGATCAGTTTCTGGGCCTCCTGCTTGGAGAGTTTGAGTGGCGGTTCCACCGCCCATGCGGTGACGGTCAGCAGGGCGATGGCTGCCATCAGACCCAGCAGGAGTGTGATGATCCGTTTTCTCATAAAAACCTCGCTTTCCTTGTTGCATCTCTCAAATTCCTGTGATGCGCCGTATAGGGGGCTTCCCGCGGGAAAAGAATGGGATTTGCTTTTTACATACCTGTAAAAAGCAGCATGCCCCATGGGGCATCGTCCTATGGTTCTATTGTACGGGAAACCGCTGTGGATTGCAAGGGAACCCTGCTGCCGGAAATGTACAAATATCGCCCCGCCTTTTAGGCAGAATGATGGTATATGTGCCAGATGGGATGGAAAATGTCCGGCGAACAGTGCGCGGGGACGGAAAAAAGCGGCGGAACGGGCACCTCCGCCCGTCCGCCGCACTATCGAAATTTACGGGGTCAGATCGTCCGGAGCTGTCCGGCCATCCGGCCGCTGCTCCAGGCCCATTGCAGGTTGTAGCCGCCGCAGTCGCCGTCGATGTCCAGCACCTCGCCGCAGGCGTAGAAGCCGGGCACCAGCCGGCTTTCCATGGTGCGGGGGTCGAACTCGTCGCACCGCAGGCCGCCCGCCGTCACCTGGGCCTGATCGAACCCGCACACGCCGGTGACGGGCAGGGGGAAGCCCACCGCCTGCGCCGCGATGCGCTGCAATGCCGCGTCGTCCAGTCCGGCGGCCCGCTGGCTGGTGAAGCCCGCCGCCTTGCACACCATCTGCCCCAAACGGCTGTGGAGCGCGCCGGTCAGCAGCGTGCCCGCCTCGCGTTCGCCCGCGTTGGCGCGCCGCTGCCGCAGCCAGTCCAGCACCTCCCGCTGTTCCCAGTCGGGGAAGAAGTTCAGCACGCAGCACAGCGTGCCGCCGGCCGTGGCCGCGGCGCGGGAGAGATCAAAGATCGCCGGCCCGCTGACGCCGTATTCGGTAAACAGCACCTCGCCGCGGTTCTGCGCCACGGTCTCGCCGCCCCGGCGGAGGGTGACGCCGCACTCGGCCTTCACGCCCTTCAGGGCGCGGGGATAGGTGGGCTCCGTCCTGATCTGCACCAGCGAGGGGTACAGCGCCGTCCGGTGGTGGCCGAGACTTCCGGCCAGCTGATAGCCGTCCATGACGCCGCCCACCTTGCCGCCCGCCGCGCCGCCCGCCGCCAGGATCACGCGGTCGGCGGTGAGCGCATCGCCGCTTTCCGTGCGGACGAGAAAGCGGCCGTCTTTTTTCCGGAGACCTGTCACCGGACAGGCGGTGCGCAGGTCGATCCCGTGGTTTTCCAGAGCGAAGCGCAGCACGTCCAGCACGCTGCCCGCCATGTTGCTGAAGGGGTATACCCGCCCGCTGTCCTCCGCCGTGGTGAGCAGGCCCAGACCGGCAAAGTACTGCAGCGTGCCGCCCACGTCAAAGGCCGCCAGCGCGGGGCCGCAAAACCCCTCGCCGCCGTGGTAGTGGGTGGGGGAGGCGTGATGGTTAGTCAGGTTGCACCGGCCGTTGCCGGTAGCCAGCAGCTTGCGGCCCACCCGGGCCTGCCGCTCCAGCAGCGTCACCTGATGGCCGTTTTCCGCCGCCGTCAGGGCCGCCATCATGCCGGCGGCGCCGCCGCCGATCACCAGTACCCTCATGCCTGTCCCTCCAGCCGTCTGCGGGTCAGATAGCCCTCCAGCATCAGCGACGCCGCCACCGCGTCCACGGTCTTCTTCCGCTGTTTGCCGTTTTTGCCGTTGCGGAACAGGATGGCGTGGGCCTCCACCGTGCTGCGCCGCTCGTCCCACAGGGTGACGTTCAGGCCCGTGGCCTGCCGCAGCGTGTCGGCGTAGGCGGCGCATTTCTCCGCCCGGGGCCCGAGGGTGCCGTCCATGTTCTTGGGATAGCCCAGCACCAGCTCCGTCACGCCGTGCTCCTGCACCAGACGGCAGACCTCCGCCGTTACCACCTCCGCCTTGCGGCTGTCGATGACGGTGGAGTACCCCGCCAGCGTGCCCGTGGCGTCGGAGACCGCCACGCCGGTGTGGGCGTCGCCGTAGTCAATAGCCATGATCTTCATAAAAAAACCTCCTGAGGGGGGATATTCCCGTTTATCATACCGCGTTTTTGCCGCGGACGCAACAGGAAAACGCACTTGACAGACGTGTTATAATAGAAATGATTGAAATTTTTGAGAAGAACGAGGAAAAACGCTATGGAGATCACCCAGGGGGTGGCATTTGAGAGCTTCGGACTGTCCGAGGCCACGCTGCGGGCCATCCGCAACAAGGGATATACCGTTTCCACGCCGGTGCAGGCCGGCTGCATCCCGCCCATGATGGCGGGCAGGGATGTGATCGCCAAGGCCCCCACCGGCACCGGCAAGACCATGGCCTTCGGCATCCCCATTATCGAGAAGATCGATCCGGAAAGTGAAGAGGTGCAGGCCGTAATCATGGCCCCCACACGGGAGCTGGCTATGCAGATCACCGACGAGATGCGGGACATCGCCGTGTATCACGAGGGCGTGCGGCTGGTGTGTCTGTACGGCGGCCAGCCCATCGGCAAGCAGATCAACGCCCTGAAGCGCAAGCCCCAGATCGTGGTGGCGACCCCCGGCCGTCTCAGCGATCACATGAAGCGCCGCACCGTGGTGCTGAAGGCCGTGAAGACCGTGGTGCTGGACGAGGCCGACAGAATGCTGGACATGGGCTTTATCCACGATGTGACCCGTATTCTGGACAAGATCCCCAGCCGCGAGAATCTGGGCATGTTCTCCGCCACCATCTCGCGGGAGGTGATGGATATTTCCTGGGTCTATCAGCGGGATCCCGAGGAGATCACCGTGCAGGCCACCAAGGAGAACAAGCCCGACATCCTGCAATACCGCATCGAGGTGCCCGCCGACGGCAAGGTGGACGCCATCGCCAAAATACTGGAGCACGAGGGCTATGACCGGGTGATCTGCTTCTGCAACACCAAGGGCAACACCGAGCGGCTCACCAAGTTCCTGCAGATGCGGGGCGTGGACGCCAAGTGCATCCACGGCGACATCCCCCAGAGCAAGCGGGAGGCCGTGATGCAGCAGTTCCGCGATGGCAAGCTGCGTGTGTTCGTGGCTACCGACGTGGCCAGCCGCGGCATCGACGTGGACGACGTGGACGCGGTGTTCAACTACGACGTGCCGGAGGAGAACGAGTACTACATCCACCGCATCGGCCGCACGGGGCGCGCCAGACGCCACGGCGTGGCCTATACCCTGCTGAGCGACTTCCCCAGCCGCATGCGGCTGGACGACATCGTCCGCAACACCCGCAGCCAAGTTGTGGCCGCCAAGCTGGCGGAGGACGGCGCGGTGGTGACGGAGTGAGCACACCAAAGGCCCCCTTGTGTAAAGGGGGCTGTCGAGCGAAGCGAGACAGGGGGATTGCCGGTCAAGATGGTGCCGTGGAAATCCAGATGGATGCTACGGCGGCAGAGCCGTCGAGATCGGATGCTAAAAATATGCCACCGGCATGTTTTCTGAACGCACCGACAATCCCTCCGGCACGGCTTGCGCCGTGCCACCTCCCTTTACACAAGGGAGGCTTTGATCCGCATTCCCCTCTGAAAGGAGTATTCCATGAAACCGATCAAACGACGACTCTCTCTCCTGCTGGCGCTGTGCATGGCGCTGACGCTGTGCGCCTGCGGCACGGCGGAGCCGGAGCATATGACGATCCGCGCCGCGCTGGCGGACGCGCCCCACACGCTGGATCCCGCCATGGCCGTGACCGAATCGGAGAAAACCGTGGCCGCCCAGCTGTTTGAAAATCTGATGAAGCCCACCGCCACCGGCGGTGTGATGCCCGCCCAGGCCTCCGGCTATACCTATGTGGACAACATGGACGGCACCGAGACCTATACCTTCACCCTGCGCAATGACATCTACTGGTCGGACGGGCAGAAGGTCACCGCCCACGACTTTGCCTACGCTTGGCAGCGGCTGGTGGATCCGGAGACCAACTCGCCCCACGCCTCCATTCTGAACATGGTGGCGGGCTATGCCGACGCGGTGTCCGGCGATCCGGCGGCGCTGCAGGCCTGGGCCAATGACGACCGCACCTTTGTGGTGGTGATCAACGGACACTGCTCCTACTTCCTGTCGGTGGTGTGTACGGCGGTGTCCACCATGCCGGTGCGCGCCAGCGTGACCCAGCCCCAGGAGGGCGAGGGGACGGCGGGGGACTGGTCGATGTCCTCCGACACGCTGCTGACAAACGGCCCCTACGCCGTGCCTGCCATGGATCAGGACGGGCTGACCGCCGTGGCGGTCAGCAGATACTATGACGCGCGCCGTCTGGGCCCCGACCGGCTGGAGTTCCGCTATGCCGCCGGCAGCGGCGAGGCCATGGCGATGTATGAAAACGATCAGGCCGATTTCGTGCTGGATGCCGGGCAGGCGGAGGGCGCGGTGGAGGCCTCCTCTTCCGCGGTCAGCGTGGTGCTGGTGAACCAGATGGCTGCCAGCCTGAGCGAGAGCATGCGTCAGGCCATGTCCCTGGTGATCGACCGCAACGCGCTGGCGGAGCTGGCCGTGACGGGCGACGAGGTCTACCGTGCCGCCGACGGGCTGATCCCCGACGGCATCACCAACGCCCAGGGGCAGTCCTTCCGTCAGGCCAACGGCGCGGCCATCGACAACGATCCGGAGAAATACCAGCAGCGGTGCGACGAAGCGGTGGATCTGCTGCGCGGCGCCGGCTATACCGCCACCGTGCTGGAGCACATGGTGCCTGTGACGCTGCTGTATGAGAGCACCGGCGCCAACGCCAAGGTGGCCGCCGCGCTGCAGACCGTGTGGCGGGACAAGCTGGGCATCCGCGTGACGCTGCGTGCCGTGACGGGGGAGGAACTGCTCACCGCCCTGCGCAGCGGCGAATTCTCGCTGGCGCTAACCAATGTCAACGGCGACCGCAACACCGCTCTGGGCTATCTGAACCGCTTCAGCAGCGGCCAGACGGAGAACTACGGGCAGTTCTACTCCAACGCCTACGACATCCTGATCCGCACCGCCGCCAACTCCAGCAGCGACGAGGCGCGGGACGCCTATTTGGCGGACGCGGAGACCATGCTGCTGGAAAGCGGCTATGTGATGCCGCTGTACAACGAGACGTATACCTACCTGCTGCGCCCCACCCTGACGGGCCTGCACACTGACGGTATGGGCGTGTACTACTTCCAGAACGTGGTAAAGGCCGCGTAAGAAACAGCAAAGAAAAGAGACGGCCCCGAGCCGTCTCTTTTTATCAGGCGTCAAAAGAGCCGTCCCCTTGCGGGGACGGCTTTTTGTATGGGCCGGGGTTATCCGGCGCTGACCAGGTCGCGGATCTCCATGAGGCCCACGATGATCTGCAGCAGGGCGAAGGCCAGCAGCAGCACGCCCGCCAGCTTGCGGGATTTCTGCTTCTGGGCGATGTAGCCCATGCCCAGCAGGCCCATGCCGATGGCCAGCGCGATGGGGGCAAGGCCGGGGATGTACACCACGTTCAGCTTGCGCAGTACCCAGAACACCACGGCCACCGCCAGCAGGATCAGTTCGATCAGCGTTCGGCTGTCTAATTTTTTCATACTCTGTCTTCCTCTCTTGGTTTCGTATCTCTATCCTACCGCAAACGGCGGGAAAAGGCAAGGCTTTTTCGTCAGATGCCCAGGGCGCGGGCTTTCAGCACAGCACAGACGGTCTTGGCGTCGGTGATCTCGTCGGCCAGACAGCGGCGTGTTAGCTCCGTCATGGACAGGCGCTCCACCGACAGGAACTCATCCTCGTCGGGATCGGTGTCGCCGCTGTGGAGACCCTGGGCCAGATAGAGGTACAGCGTCTCATCATAGCACCCGGGGGAGGCGATCAGCTGGCCCAGGGGCGTCCAGGAATCGGCGGTGACGCCGGTCTCCTCCCGCAGCTCACGGCGGGCGGTGACAAGGGGCTCCTCGCCCGGCTCCCGTTTTCCGGCGGGGATCTCCAGCAGCGTACGGCCAAAGGCATAGCGGTACTGCCGCACCAGCAGCACCATGCCGTCCCCGTCCACCGCCAGAATGCCCACGCCGCCCGGATGCTCCACGATCTCCCGCACGGAGGTGTGGCCGTTGGGCAGCAGCACCCGATCCCGCCGGACGTGGATGATGGCGCCGTCATAGATCCGCTCGCTGCTGAGTGTTTTTTCGGTCATGTCCATGGCAATGTCCCTCCCGCGACACATTCTTTCGTCCAGTATATCACGCCGCCGCCCCGGTGGCAAGGATTTTCAACGGGGTTGCCCCGTGGCGGGCAACCCTGTTTTCTCCTGCCCTCACGGGCGGAAGGAGGAACGCATCCTCCTTCTTCGTGAAAGGAGGACAAACATGGACAACATTCACATCATTGTGGACGGCACGGACGCCCATGTGGCCGCACTGACGCCGCTGACGGCGGGCATGGTGGGCGCCACGGCACGCTTTACCTTCACCGGTACGGCGTGGGAGGGGCTGACGAAGATCGCCGTGTTTCGCTGCGGCGGCGTCAGCCGTGACAGCGCCGACTGGGACGGTCAGGTCTGCACCATCCCCCACGAGTGCCTGACGACGGCGGGGGAGCCGCTGTTGCTGGGGGTGTACGGCGCTAACAGTAACGGCACGGTGGTTATCCCCACGGTGTACGCCGACTGCGGGGTGATCCGTCCCGGAGCCGACCCTACCGGAGATCCTGCCGCCGATCCCGCCACGCCCTTTTTCGCGTCCCTGCTGGAACGGGTACTGGCGGAGGCCAAGGAGAGCGGCCGGTTTGACGGCCCTCAGGGCGAAAAGGGCGAGAAAGGTGAAAAGGGTGACAGGGGCGATACCGGCGCACAGGGCGAACGGGGCCCCGCAGGGCCTCAGGGCGAGAAGGGCGACACCGGCGCCCAGGGGCCAAAAGGCGAGAAGGGCGAGGACGGCAGCAGCTACACAGTGCGGGGCATGTACGCCACGCCGGAGGCGCTGCGGGCCGCCCATTCCACCGGCAGCGCGGGGGACGCCTGGTTTGTGGGTACCAGCGACAGCAGCACCGTCTACCAGTGGGACGAGGATCGCGGCGAATGGGTCAACGTGGGATCGCTGCAGGGCCCAAAGGGTGACACGGGCGCGCAGGGGCCCAAGGGTGACACGGGAGACAAGGGCGAAAAAGGCGACACCGGCGCACAAGGCCCCGCGGGCCCCAAGGGTGACACGGGAGAGAAGGGCGATACCGGCGCCACCGGCCCCCAAGGCCCCGCTGGCCCTCAGGGTGAACAGGGCCCGCAGGGAGCGCCGGGTGAAAAGGGCGACACGGGTGCTGCGGGTGCGCCGGGCGAGAAGGGAACGGACGGCAAGAGCGCCTATCAGGCCGCGCAGGACGGGGGCTACACCGGCACAGAGGCGGCGTTCAACGCGGCGCTGGCGCAGGTGGGCAACAAGGCGGACAAGCCGACGGCCCTGTCGGTGAGTCTGCCCGTCAGCGGCTGGGACGCCACGGCCAAGACACAGACCGTCAACGCGGCGGGAGTGACGGCGGAAGCGCTGTGCATCGTCGTGGCCGCGGCGGAGAGCTTCGTCGCCTACGGCGAGGCCCAGGTGCGGTGCTCCGCCCAGGGGGCGGGAACGCTGACCTTCGCGTGCGAGGACGTGCCCGCGGCGGATCTGACGGCGAATGTGCTGATTGTGGGGTGACGGGATGATCTTCAACATGACGCCGCCCGCGCCTTACGCGGGCACCATCGTGATCACCGCACCTACCGGCTCCACGGTGACGGCCACGCTGGGCGGCAAGGTCTATTCCGCCGCCGAGGTGGGCGGCAAGTGGACGTTCAAGGTGCGCAGAAAGGGCAGCTACGCCATCCGCGCCGTCAAGGGCAGCCAGAGCGCCGCAGCCACCGTCACCGTGACGACGAAAAGGACGTATACCGCCACGCTGACGTATGTGACGTACATCAGCATGACGGTGACGGGCAGCGGCAAGAAGACCCATCCCCTCGCCGTGACAGTGGCAAGCGCGGGAGGCCGTGACAGCGCCGGAACCTACAGCCTGACGGCGGGTTCGGGGGTGAACCTGTACGCCATGAAAAACCTTGCCGGAAAAGAGGGCAGCAGTTCTGCCAAGGTGGCAAAGATCGTTGTGAACGGAACGACTGTCGCCTCTACCTACGAAAAGGACGGCAGCGTGAATTACATCATTCGCCCCGGCAAGGCATTTAGCGTGAAGCTGCAGGCACTCGAAGGATCGGAGTCGATCAATTCCGGCAGCAGATACTCCTACGGCGTGGTGACGGTTACCAACTATTCCGCCACGGCGGCGCAGGCGCTGGCGCTGGAAAACGACCACATGGCCCTGGCTCTGCGGGAGCTGGGGGCGGACACCGGCGGCCAGTCCACGGCGGAGACCGTGACGGAGGCGCAGCGTGAACAGGAAATGCTCGTCGCCGCGCTGGAGATGCTGGGGGTGGAGGTTGCCGAGACGGCAAGCGAGGACGCAACGGAAGCCTCCCCTGTGTAAGGGCACCCCAGTGCTCACACTGGGGCGTGCACAGCTGAGGTGGCGCGAAGCGCCGGAGGGGGAGGTGTCGCGAGATGGTGCGGTGGAAACTTGCTGGAAGCTGCGGCGGCATAGCCGCCGCGATCGGCATTAAAAACATGCCACTGGCATGTTTTCTTAACGTGCCGACCCCCTTTACACAAGGGGGCCTAAAAAAGGAGGTAGTATGAGAACAGACATTTTAGAACAGGCGCAGGCGATCCGGGCGGCGACGGTGCGGGCGCTGGGGCATGTCACAGAGGACAACGAGCGGTTGATGGTGAGCGTGCTGTATCCCAAGTGGACGGCAGGCAGCCACGCCGTGGGCGACATCTACACCGCTAATGGGCAGGTGTGGGCGTGCTTTCAGGCATACGACAACGCCGTGTATCCGGATATCGTGCCGGGGAGCGCGGCGTGGGGGACGTTCCACCGGCCGCTGCACGCCACCAGGCCGGAGACGGCGCGGCCTTTTGTGGCCCCAACGGGGGCCCACGACATCTACAAGGCCGGGGAGTACATGACGCTGGAGGGCGTGCTGTACAAGTGCCTGCAAGACACGGCGTACAGCCCGACGGAGTACGCGGCGGCGTGGGAGGCGGTCACATGACGGAGGCCATCATCGTGGCGGTGCTGGGTCTGGTGGGCACGCTGGCAGGCAGCTATTTCGCCAGCCGGAAGAGCACGGCCCTGATCGCCTACCGGCTGGAGCAGCTGGAGGCGAAGGTCAGCAAGCACAACAATCTGGTGGAGCGCACCTACGCGCTGGAGGAGACTGTGGCCCTGATGGACGAGCGCATGAAGGTAGCCAACCACCGCATCGCGGATCTGGAGGGACACGCATAGAATGGAACAGACACAGGAAAAAGGAGGAAAGTAATATGAAAGCAAAAACCAATTGGAAGATCTGGTTCCGCGCGGCGGGCGTCCGCGCGCTGAAAACCATGGCCCAGACGGCGGCCGCCACCATCGGCGCCACCGCCGTGCTGTGCGAGGTGAACTGGCTGGCGGTGTTCAGCTCCGCCGTGCTGGCGGGTATTCTGAGCCTGCTGACCTCGCTGGGCGGCCTGCCGGAGCTGGAGGAATGAGTATGCCGAGGATCTTTCTCAGTCCGGAGGATCGCGCCAGCAACACCTACGCCCCCACGGCCCTGTGGAACGGGAAGCCCACCAATGAAAAGGAGCAGATGGCCCGCTGCGCCGACTATCTGGAGACGGCGCTGAAGCGCTGCGGCTGCGAAGTGGTCAACGCGCAGTACGGCAACATGTACGACCGGGTCAAGGCGTCCAACGCCTGGCCCGCCGATCTGCACATCGCCCTGCACACCAACGGCTTCAACGGCAAGGTGGCGGGCACGCGGGTACACTGCTATCCCAGCGAGCAGAGCCGCCGCATCGGCGGGCTGATCCAGCAGCGCATCGCGCCCCTGTCCCCCGGCACCTCCGAGCGGCTGGTGGAAAGCGTGGGGCTTTACGAGCTGCGGGTGCCCACCATGCCCGCCGTGCTGCCGGAGTTCGGCTTCCACGACAACCCCCAGGAGGCCCAGTGGCTCATCGACAGCATGCCCGCCATCGCCGAGGAGACCTGTCAGGCGGTGTGCGAGTATTTCGCCCTGCCCTACGTGCCGCCCCGGGAGGCGGCGGAGGAGCCGCGGCAGCCGGAGGCCGACGGGCCGCTGTACCGCGTGCAGGCGGGAGCCTTCCGCTTCCGCCGCAACGCCGAGGCCTACTGCGAAAAGCTCAAGGCCGCCGGATTTCCAGAGGCGTATGTGATCTGAAAAAAACGGCCCTTCGGGGTCGTTTTTTCAGCGGGGAAGTGCGGAAAGTGAAAATCGGGGGGAGCGGACGATCCTGTCCGCTCCCCTTGAAATTTTTGCTTTTACAGATAGCCGTATTTCTTCCGCTTGTCCAGCAGAAACGCCGCGCTCAGGGCAAAGGCGCAGATCTCCGCCGCCACCTCGGCCCACCAGATGCCGTCCAGCGCCCAGAGTATGGGCAGCAGCAGCACCGCCGACAGCTTGAACACGAAGGTGCGCAGAAACGAGATGATGGCCGACACTATGCCGTCGTTCAGCGCCGTGAAGAAGGACGAGGCGAAGATGTTGAACCCCACCAGCACAAAGGCCAGGGTAGAGATGCGGAAAGCGTGTACCGTCATGGCGCACAGCGTTTCATCATACCCCACGAACAGCCGCGCCATGGGCTCCGCCAGCCCCTGGGCCACGGCCACCATCAAAAGGCCGCCCGTGCCCATCAGCAGCACGCTTTTTTTCAACAGGTTTTTCAGCTCGCCCCGGTTGCCGGCGCCGAAGTGATAGCTGACGATGGGGGCGCAGCCGATGGCATAGCCGATGAACACGGCGGCGAAAATGAATTCCACGTACATCAGCACGCCGTAGGCCGCTACGCCGTCCTGTCCCGACAGCCGCAGCAGCTGGAAGTTATACAGCATGCCCACCACCGAGGCCGTCACGTTGCTGACCAGCTCCGATGCGCCGTTGCCGCTGGCCTGCAGGACGGGCCGCAGCTCCAGCTTTGTTTTTGTCAGCCGCAGCAGGCTTCCGTTGGGCCGCAGGAAGTAGAGCAGCGGCAGCACGCCGCCCACGATCTGGCTGATGCCGGTGGCGATGGCGGCGCCCGCCACGCCCCAGTGGAACACCGCCATGAACAGGGCGTCCAGCGCCATGTTGGTGACGCCCGCTGCCACTGTGATCCACAGCCCCAGCTTGGGCTTCTCCGCCGCGATGAGGAAGCTCTGGAACACATTCTGCAGCATGAAAGCGGTGTTGAAGGCCAGCACGATGCGGCCATACAGCACGCAATCCGCCAGCATCTCCTCGTCCGCCCCCAGAAAGACGGAGATGGGCTCCATATAGATCACGCCCACCACGGAGATGATGACGCCGCAGATCAGCGTGGCGGCAATCATCATGGTGAAGTACTGGTTGGCCCGCGCCTTGTCCCCCTCGCCCATGGTCTTGGCTACCAGGGCGCTGCCGCCGGTGCCGAACATGAAGCCGATGCCGCCGAAGATCATGATGAAGGGCATCACCAGATTCACCGCCGCGAAGGGCGTTTTGCCCACGAAGTTGGACACAAATAGACCGTCCACCACGCCATAGATGGAGGTGAACACCATCATGACGATGGACGGCAGCACGAACCGCAGCAGCATTTTATAGGAAAAATGGTCGGATAATTGAATTCTCATGGGTTACTCCTTCTTTTGTACCGCCGCGGCCAGCGAGTGCCGCAGGGCATCGTTATAGCGGCGCTGCAGCGTCAGAAACTGTTCCCGCTCCGCCGCCGTCAGGGTGTTCATGGCCGCCGCTTCCGCCGCCATGACCGAATCGACGGTGCGGGCCATCAGCGCCTCGCCCGCCGCCGTGGGCAGCAGGTACTTGCTGCGCCGGTCGCGGCCCTCCGCCAGATGGAGAAAACCCGCTTCCCTCAGCTTTTTCAGGGCGGAATGTACCGTCTGCTTGGGCTGGTACACGGCGGCGCACACGTCGCTTTGCGTCATGGGCCGCCCTGCGTCCCGCAGGGCGTACAGCACCCAGAAGGCGCAGTCCGACAGCCCGCACCGGCGGGCCGCCGCCCGATACAGGTCGTCCTGCTCCTTATAGGTGTCGTTATAGGTCGTCAAGGCGCTGCGGCAGTCCATGAGATCTCCTCCTGTTTGTCTGAAATCGGACTTTCGCAGTATAGTACGATTTCAGACGTTTGTCAAGGCGCCGCGGCTAAAAATATGCCAGTGGCATATTTTTAGCCGCAATCGCGGCGGCTATGCCGCCGCAGCATCCAGCAAGTATCCACCGCACCCTCAATAACCGGCCTCACGCACCCGCAAAAAGGCCCCCTTGTGTAAAGGGGGCTGCCGAGCGCAAGCGAGGCTGGGGGATTGTCGGTCACAGGACAACCCCTCCGGCGCTTCGCGCCACCTCCCCTTGCACAGGGGAGGCTTTGGTGCGGTGCATGACGGAAAAGGCTGCGTTCACCGGCGGGGTGTCGGCACTAAAAACATGCCGGTGGCATGTTTTTAGTGCCGATCTCGGCGGCTATGCCGCCGTAGCTTCCATCTGGGTTTCCACCGCACCATCTCTCGCCTCCCCCCCGTCGCTTTCACACCACCCCAGCGTGTAAAGAGCGGCTTTGGCGGTGCGTGCGTCCACCCATGATCGCTTTCCCCCGCGCCTCTTGACAGCGGAAAAAGCGCACGCTCCGAAAGGAGCGTGCGCTTTTCCGGATTTTCGGGTCATTGCCTGTCCAGATAATCGGCGATGGCGGCAAGGAAGGCCTGGCCGTAGCGGCCCGCCTTGGCCTCACCCACGCCGGAGACCTGCAGGAAGTCCTCCATGGTGCGGGGGGTTTTGGCGGCCATGTCCGCCAGCGTGGCGTTGGAAAAGACGATGTAGGCGGGTACATGCTCCGCCTGAGCCACCTGGGTGCGGACGGCCTTGAGGGTGGTGAACAGGTCGCCGGCGCTCTCCTGCGGCGTGGCCGCGGCGGCAGCGTCGGAGCGGGTGGTTTTCCGCTTTTGGGGTTTGGCTGCGTCGGCGCGGACGGGCATCTCCACCTTCCTGCGGCCAAACAGCACGTCGGAGGAGGCTTTGGTGGGCTCGATGGTGGCGAACTGGAGGTTGGTCTGCAGATAGCCCTCCCGCTCCAGAAATTCCACATAGGCCCGCACCTGCTCGGCGGAGAGCTTTGCCAGCAGGCCGTAGGTGGTCAGGGTGTTCAGCTTCAACTGGAGGATCCGCTGATCCTTGCTGCCCCGCAGGGTCTGGATCAGCAGCGTCTTGCCCACGAAATAGCCCAGCCGATCCTTGATGCGCCAGACGCAGGACAGGATCATGCGGGCGGGCTCGGTAATGTCCCGCAGCTGATAGGTTGCTTTGCAATTGGCGCAGTGGCCGCAGGCAGCGGCGTGGGGTTGACCGAAATAGTCTAAAATGTATCCCCGCAGGCAGGCGGTGGTTTGGCAATAGCCGGTCATCTCCTGCAGCCGCTTGTGCTCCCGCAGGCGGAGAAGGGTCTGGGTCTCTTCGTCCAACTCCTCGTTCCCGCCGGACTGGATCAGGTATTTGGCGGTCTCCACATCACCGGCGGAGTAGAGCAGCACGCAATCCGCCGGTGAGCCGTCCCGTCCGGCGCGGCCCGCCTCCTGATAGTAGGCCTCCAGACTTTTGGGCATGTTGTAGTGCAGGACGAAGCCGACGTTGGACTTGTCGATGCCCATGCCGAAGGCATTGGTGGCTACCATGACGGTCTTGCGGTCGAACTGGAAATCCTCCTGATTTTCCCGGCGCTCCTGCTCGTCCAGACCGGCGTGGTAGCGGGTGGCGGGGATGCCCCGCTGGGTCAGGGCGTCGCAGACCCGCTCCACCGTGGCGCGGGTGGCGCAGTAGATGATGCCGCTCTTGCCCTGGCGCTCCTGCAGCAGCGTCAGCAGGGCGCTCAGCTTGTCCCGGGGGCGGCGCACGTCCCAGAACAGGTTGGGCCGGTCAAAGCCCGTGACGGCGCAGAGAGGCTCCCGCAGTTCCAGCAGGCGGATCACGTCCTGCCGCACCTCCTCCGTGGCGGTGGCGGTAAAGGCCGCCACCGTGGGGCGCTGGGGCAGGCCGGCGAGAAAGCCGGCGATCTTCAGATAGCTGGGGCGGAAGTCCTGCCCCCACTGGGAGATGCAGTGGGCCTCGTCCACCGCCACCAGCGGAATGGGGATCTGACGGGTCAGGGCGGCGAAGCTGCCGCTCTCCAGCCGTTCCGGCGCGATATACAGCAGGCGGCAGCCGCCGCTTTGCACCTGCTCGCAGACCTGAGCGATCTGCTGGGCGGACAGGGAGCTGTTGATAAAGGCGGCGCTGACGCCGGAGCGGTTCAAAGCCGAGACCTGATCTTTCATCAGCGAGATCAGGGGGGAGATCACCAGCGTCACGCCCGGCAGCAGCAGCGCGGGGATCTGGTAACACAAAGATTTGCCGCCGCCGGTGGGCATGACGCCCATCACGTCGCGGCCGGAGAGAATGGCGTCGATCAGCGTCTCCTGCCCCTCGCGGAACTGGTCGTGGCCGAAATAGTGCTTCAATGCGGTGTATTTGTCCATACGTGTACCTCAAGCCTGCGAAAAGACAGGCGCTTTGTCAAAATCTGACTACAGTATACATGAAATTCGGAGAAAAAGCAAATGAAATTCCGGACAGGGGCGGCGGGCATAGGGACTTCCTGTAAACGCATAGCCTTGTCAAAGAGAGGAGGGGTCGCTATGCTGAACGCGGCGCTGCTGCTGTTGTGTCAGGGCATGTTCTGGTCGCTGCATCTGGCGGGGGGCGGCGGATCGTTTCCCCGCCCCCTGTCGGCGGCGGAGGAGCGGGAGTATCTGGCGCGGTGCGCCCAGGGCGATCTGGACGCCCGCAACACATTGGTAGAGCGGAATCTGCGCCTGGTGGCGCATATTATGAAAAAATACTACACCCAGGCCGAGGAGCAGGAGGATCTGATCTCCATTGGCACCATCGGACTCATCAAGGCGGTGGATACCTTCAAGGCGGATAAGGGCATCCGGCTGGCAACCTATGCCAGCCGGTGCATTGAAAATGAGATCCTGATGTACTTCCGGCGGACGAAGAAGCTGCAGGGAGAGGTTTCTCTCAGCGAGGCCATCGAGACGGACGGGGACGGGGCGGAGCTGTCCATCGGCGATGTGGTGGGCAAGAGCGACACGCTGCTGGAGGACTTGCAGGACAAGGACGATCGGGCGCTGGTACGGCGGCTGGTGGCGGAGCGATTGACGGAGCGGGAGGCGGATGTGATCCGCCGCCGCTACGGCCTGGAGGGCCGTGCGCCCCAGACCCAGCGTCAGGTGGCGGCGGTGTACCATATCAGCCGGAGCTATGTATCGCGCATCGAGAAAAAAGCCCTGGGCAAGCTGGAGGAAGCCCTGCGGGACTATTGGTAAGAAACAACGGCCATCCGAAAGGATGGCCGTTGCGGTTTATTTGTGCAGCAGGGGGCTGAGGGGCTTGTAGATCAGGAAGCACAGCGCCACATCCAGCAGGCCCTTCACCAGTGTGAAGGGGACGTTGAATACCAGCAGGCAGTTAAACAGGGCATTGCCGGTGGGCATATGGGACACGCCGCCCAGCAGCTCCTCATACATGCCCACGATGGCGTCCAGCGGCAGCTTGTACAGCACCACGTAAGCGGGGTAGACGATGAAATAGTTGGTGGCCAGACTCACCAGCGCCATGGCGGCGGCGCCGATAATGGAGCCGATCAGGGCGCTCTTACGGCTTTTGCTGCGCTGATAGACCATGCCGGCGGCGAAGACGAACACCGCGCCCAGAATGAAATTGGACAGCTCGCCCACGCCGGCGCTGGTGCCGAAGGGCAGGTGCAGCAGGTTCTTCACCAGCTGGATAGCCACGCCGTACACGGGGCCCAGGGAGAAGGTGCCCAGCAGGGCGGGCAGGTCGGAGATGTCCAGCTTGATAAAGGAGGGCACCAGAGGGACGGAGAACTCGATAAACTGCAGCACGGCGGCCACGGCAGTCAGCATGGCGGCCACGGCCAGATGATGGGTCTTTTGCTTTTGGGTCATAAAAAAGCTCCTTTTCGATGGTGATACACGCTTGGAAGCGGTTGTCTCCCAAGGTGCACGCATCAAAAAAGAGCATCACGAAAATGCCGTACACGCCTTCTCTCATCCAGACTATACTGTCGGTACCGGAATTGCACCGGTTCATGCTTACCCGCAGGCTCGCTCGCGGACTATACCGCCGGTGGGGAATCTCACCCCGCCCCGAAGACAATTGATCCAGTTGTGTTCGGTAGTATGATACAACATTCGACGGGGATTTGCAAGAGTTTTTTGCGGAGGGGTGCGTTCCGGTTTCAGGATAGAACGAGCGCCCCGATCGGGCGCTCATTCCGCTTCTCATAACGCTATTTTCGCTTTTCCCATGCTTTCTGCAGGGTTTCGGCAGTTTCCTTGGCGGTCTCTTTCAAGGTCTCGGCAGTGTCTTTCAGACCTTCGCCGGCGGTGCGCAGGACTTCATCCTTAACGTCGGCCATCAGGCGGCGCAGGATCTCGGAGACGATGCCCTTGTTTTTCTCGTCGGCGGCCAGACAGCGCAGGAGATCCTTCTGCTTGACCTCCTCCAGCGAGCGCAGCTTGCCGCCCTGGGTCAGCATGTCGAAAAGGGCGGTGGAGAATTCCTCCCGCTCCTCGCGGGACATGGAGGCGATCCACTCCCGCAGCACGTCATCGGAAGCCTTGCCCAGTTCGGAGCGGGCCTCGCGGCGGAGGAACTGCCGTCCCTCCACGCCCCAGGTCAGGGGTTCGTGCTGCATGACGGCGTGGCTGTTGCTGGCGATGACGGTGTAGTCCTCGGTATGCTCCAGCAGGACGCCCACGATAGAGGAGGCGGGGATATAGGTGTGCAGCTTTTCCGCTACGCGGCGGTACTCCTCCGTGTCGGTCACATCCTTGCGGAAGCCGGGGCCGTCGTTGTTATAGGCGTCCAGCAGGCGGGTGCGCTGCAGCGCGGCGGTGATGTGCATGGCGGCGTAGGCGGCCAGATTGCCGCCCTTGGAGTGGCCGCCGATGCGCAGGGGACGCTCTGGACAGTGCCAGGCCATGTCCTCCACGTACTCCACGGCGCCGATCTGGGCGGGGACGGCGTCCATAAAGCTGAGGTTCAGGTTCTCCTTCCAGCCCACCAGCGACCGATCGGTGCCCATGAAGGCGCAAAAAAGCGTGCCGTCGGGTACCAGGAAGGACAGAGCGTCCAGCTGCATCTCCCGCGCCTCGTCCCGCACGGCCTCGTAGCCGAACAGGCGCACGCCGCCGAAGCGGCGGGATTCCGCCGCCAGTTTCAGCAGGGGGATATAGTCGTTGGGGGAGAGCCCCTGCTGCTCATCCTCCGGCAGCAGGCGGGGGGCGATATCCCGCAGGGGTACGGCCTGCTCCGCGTCCCGCGTCCGCAGCTCCGGAAAGCGGCGGAAGTTCAGATAGGTGATGATGCACAGCACCAGATTGTCCACCTCATTAAAGCCGTCCTGGGCAAAGGTCAGGTCGCCCCGCCAACGCAGATAGTCGAACACCGTGGTCTCCACGGTTTTTTCATTTTTGTCCATGGCGTTCTCCTTTGTGGGTAAGATTGGTAGCAGTATCATAGCATAATTTGGACGGGAGCGCAAGGCGGCAGATGGGCACCAAATCCAAGGGCCCCTTGTGTAAAGGGGGCTGGCTCGGCGCAAGCCGGGACTGGGGGATTGTCCGTTGCTGTTTGATCCCCTCCGTCAGCCGTAGGGCTGAGAGCTCCCCTTGCAGCAAGGGGAGCCGTTTAGATAGCCGTTTCGTTCCTTCAACTTTTTTCGATTTATATTGACATTCCCCCCTTTTTTCTATATAGTGGACTTGCCAAATTTCGACGGGATGGACGGGGCGTTTCCGGCCCCGGCAGGAACAGAGAGAAGCGGCGAAAAATTACCTGATGAACGGGGGAGGATAAATGTCCAAAGAGTTAATTCGCCTGCGGGATCTCTGCATGGCGTTTGACGACGAGCTGGTTCTCGACAACATCAATCTTTACATCAACGATTCCGAATTCCTCACGCTGCTTGGGCCCAGCGGGTGCGGTAAGACCACCACGCTGCGGATCATCGGTGGGTTTACCACGCCCACATCCGGTGATGTGACCTTTGACGGTGTGAGGATCAATGACGTTCCGCCCCATAAGCGGCAGATCAACACCGTGTTCCAGAAATACGCCCTGTTTCCCCATCTGGACGTGTTTGAGAACATCGCCTTCGGCCTGCGCATCGCCAAGGTGCCGGAGGCGGAGATCCAGCAGCGGGTTACAGAGATGCTGAGCGTGGTCAGTCTGAAGGGCTTCGAGCAGCGCCGCATCGACCAGCTGTCCGGCGGACAGCAGCAGCGTGTGGCCATTGCCCGCGCGCTGGTGAACCGGCCGAAGGTGCTGCTGCTGGATGAGCCCCTGGGCGCGCTGGATCTGCGGCTGCGCAAGGATATGCAGAACGAATTGAAGCGTATCCAGCAGCAGATGGGTATTACCTTCATCTACGTGACCCACGACCAGGAGGAGGCCCTGACCATGTCCGACACCGTGGTGGTGATGGACAAGGGCCGCATCCAGCAGATCGGAACGCCGGAAGATATCTATAACGAGCCGAAAAACGCCTTTGTGGCGGACTTTATCGGCGAGAGCAACATCCTTAACGGCATCATGGTGCGCGACAAAGTGGTGAAGATGTACGGCAAGGAGTTTCCCTGCGTGGACGGCGGCTTTGCCGAAAACGAGCCGGTGGACGTGGTTATCCGGCCGGAGGACATCGACATCGTGCCCGTGGAGCAGGGGCAGCTGGTGGGCACCGTCACCAACGTGACCTTCAAGGGGATGCAGTACGACATCATTGTGGACTTCCGCGGCTTCAAGTGGCTGATCCAGACCACCGACCATTCGCCGGTGGGCGCCCGGATCGGCGTGAAGATCGACCCGGAGGGCTTCCACATTATGAAGAAGAGCGAATACTCCGGTATGTTCGGTGATTACTCCTCCTACTCCGAGGAGTACGAGGAATTGGCGGACGCCAGCGCAGAGCTGGAAGAGGAGGAGAGCGAGGATGAAGAATAAGCTCTCCCGTTTCGCCGTGCCCTATGTGGTGTGGATGGCCATTTTCGTGGTGGCTCCCATCCTCATCATGGTGGTGTACGCCTTTTCCAACGCCGACGGCGGGGCTACGCTGGACAACTTTGTCCAGATGGGCAGCTACGCGGCGGTGTTCGGCCGCTCTTTCAAGCTGGCGCTGATCGCCACGGCCATCTGCCTGCTGATCGGCTATCCCGTGTCCTACTTTTTAAGCCGCGAGGGCGCGTCCTTCCAGAAGATCGCCATGGTGCTGATCATGCTGCCCATGTGGATGAACTTTCTGCTGCGCACCTATTCCTGGATGACGATTCTGGAGAATCACGGCCTGCTGAACCAGCTGTTTCAGAAGCTGGGCATCATCGCCCTGTATAACAGCATGACCGGAAACAACGTGGAATATTTCTCCATGATGAACACCCAGGGGGCGGTGGTGCTGGGCATGGTGTATAACTACCTGCCCTTTATGATCCTGCCCATCTATTCCGTCATCGTGAAGCTGGATCACTCGCTGCTGGAGGCTGCCCGGGATCTGGGGGCCAACAGCGTCACCGTGTTCCGCAAGGTGATTTTGCCTCTGAGCCTGCCCGGCGTGCTGTCGGGCATTACGATGGTGTTCGTGCCGTCGGTGTCCACGTTTGCCATCAGCCGGATGCTGGGCGGCGGTACGGAGCTGCTGCTGGGCGACCTGATCGAGCGGCAGTTTCTGGGCGGCGCGTATAATCCCCAGCTGGGGGCGGCCATCTCCCTTGTCATGATGATCATTGTGGTGATCTGCATGCTGGTGATGAACCGCTTCGGCGAGGGCGAGGAACAGGCGGTGATGCTATGAGCCGGAGAAGAACCAATTCCTTTGGCGACCGGCTGCTGATGATCCTGACGGGCCTCTTCCTGTACGCACCCATCATCATCCTGATCGTCTTTTCCTTCAATGCCGGCAACAGCTCCAGCGTGTGGAAGGGCTTTTCCCTGCACTGGTATCAGCAGCTGTTCCAGAACCGGCTTATTATGCACAGTGTGTATATCACGCTGCTGGTGTCGCTGCTGGCCACGGTGATTGCCACCATCGCGGGCACCTTTGCCGCCATCGGCTTTTACGGCATGCGCCGCAAGGCCCGCAACAGCCTGATGGCTGTCAACAACATTCCCATGATGAACGCGGATATCGTCACCGGCGTCAGCCTGTGCCTGCTGTTCGTGGTGTTCTTCAACGGTTGGGGCGCCTTTGCCGGATGGGTCAACAGCGTTCAGAGCGACATCGTCCTGCCGGAGCGGCTGACTATGGGCTTCGGCACGCTGCTGATCGCCCACGTGTGCTTTAACATCCCCTACGTGATCCTGTCGGTGGGGCCCAAGCTGCGGCAGATGGATCGCAATTTGGTGGACGCGGCCCAGGATCTGGGCTGCACCTGGATGCAGGCCTTCTGGAAGGTCATCATTCCCGAGATCAAGCCCGGCATCGTCTCCGGCGCGCTGACGGCCTTTACCATGTCCATCGACGATTTTATCATCAGCTATTTCACCGCGGGCACCAGTGCCTCCACCCTGGCCATGACCATCTACGGCATGACAAAGAAGCGGGTCAGTCCGGAGATCAACGCCATCTCCACGCTGCTGTTCGTGACGGTGATTTTGCTGCTGGCTATCATCAATATCCGTGAG
Source organism: uncultured Oscillospiraceae bacterium (assembly GCA_934597125.1). Taxonomy (GTDB): domain Bacteria; phylum Bacillota; class Clostridia; order Oscillospirales; family Oscillospiraceae; genus Vescimonas. The sequence continues at coordinate 40,109 of CAKTQM010000003.1, read as the reverse complement.
AATCATGTCCAGCACCACGCCCACTACCGGGAGGGCACGGCGGCCCCTGCGTCCGCACCGCGGCGCAGTAACGGCATGTGGAAAAAGATCACGGCGGGTGCGCTGGCCTGCGTGCTGGTGGCCGTGCTGATCTTTACCGGCAGCGCCGCCCGCTCCGATCGGGTGGTAAACGTGTGCTCCTGGGGCGAGTATATCGACGAGGAGCTTATCACGGAGTTCGAGGAGCAGACCGGCATCCGCGTCAACTACCAGACGGCGGAGAGCAACGAGGCTCTCTACTCCCTCATCAAGATGGGCGGCGCGGACTTTGACGTGATCGTGCCCTCCGACTATATGATCGGCCGCTTGATCGAGGAGGATATGCTGGCGGAACTGGATTACAGCGCCATCCCCAACTATGACCTGATCGACGAGCAGTACAAGTCCCTCAGCTTCGACCCGGAGAACAAGTACACCGTCCCCTACACCTGGGGCACCGTGGGTATCATCTACAACACCGCCATGGTGGACGAGCCCATCACCAGCTGGGGCGCCATGTTTGACGAGAAGTACGCGGGGCAGGTGCTGATGATCAACAACTCCCGCGACGCGCTGATGGCAGCCCTGTGCTATCTGGGCTACGACATCAACACCACCGACGAGTCCCAGCTGGAGGAGGCTTTCCAGCTGATCTACGACGCCAAGGAGAAGGGCGTGTACCAGGCCTTCGTAATGGACGAGATCTTCGGCAAAATGGAGGGCGGCAACGCCGCCATCGCCATGTACTACGCCGGCGATTACCTCACCATGCTGGAGAACAACGAGGATCTGGCCTTTGTGGTGCCTGACGAGGGCAGCAACTGGTTCGTGGACGCCATGTGCGTGCTGAAATCCAGCCAGCACCAGGCCGAGGCTATGGAGTGGATCAACTTCATCGCCGGAACCGACGCCAACCTTGCCAACATGGACTACATCTGGTACGCCTCCCCCAATGCCGAGGCGCTGGCGGAATACCCCGCCTATTACGAGGAGATGTACGATGAGCCGCTGGACGAGGAGATCTACAACATCATGGCCGCGCCTCCGGAGGTGCTGGAGCGCTGCGAGCTGTATATCAATCTGCCCCAGCAGACGCTGAAGTTCTATAACGACCTTTGGACGCGGCTGGGTATTTAAGGGAGGTAACAACATGATCGAAGTGGGCATGACCTATACCGTGGAAAAGACCGTGACCGCCGACATGACCGCCAAGGCCGTGGGCTCCGGCGGGCTGGAGGTCTTCGGCACCCCCTATATGATGGGGCTGATGGAGTGCGCCGCCATGTGGTGCGTCCAGAAGGAACTGCCGGAGGGCAAAGGCACCGTGGGTGTGGAGATCGCCTCCAGCCATCTGGCTCCCACCCCCGTGGGTATGAAGGTGACGGCCACCGCCGAAGTCACCGGTGTCAGCGCCAACGGCAAGATGATCACCTTCAAGGTCACCGCCAGCGACGCGGAGGGCCTGATCGGCGAGGGTACCCACACCCGCGCCGTCATCGACAACGCCCGTTTTTTGCAGAAATGCAATGACAAGCTGGCGCGGATGCGGTAAAACAGAAGAAAAAGCGCCGTCCCCAAAAGGGACGGCGCTTTTTGCGCTTAAAACAGGCTGACCTGGCTGGTCTCCGGCAGACCGGCGAAGGCGCCCAGAGCCCTTAACTGCTCGATGTGGGTCTTGCTGAGCTTATTGCAGGTCATGGCGAATTCCTCAATGGAGATGAATTCGTGTCCCTGCCGCTGCTCCACGGTAGCCAGCGCCGCCGCCTCGCCCAGACCGTGGACGGAGGTGAAGGGGGGCAGCAGGGCATCCTCCCCCATGATGCGGAAGTGGGTGGCGTCGGATTCGTAGATGTTGATGGTATCGAAGTGGAAGCCGCGGAGATAGAACTCGTAGCAGACCTCCAGCGTCACCATCAGATCCTGCTCCACGTTGGTGGCGTCCTTGTTGTTCTCGATCTCGCGGATCTTGCGGCGGACGGCGTCGATGCCGGCGCAGCAGTACTCGGCGTCAAAGGCCTTGGCGCGGATGGAGAAGAAGGTGGCGTAGAAGGCCAGGGGGCGGTGTACCTTGAACCAGGCGATGCGGAAGGCCATCATCACGTAGGCCACGGCGTGGGCCTTGGGGAACAGATAGCCGATCTTAGCCAGAGAGCCGATGTACCAGTCGGGCACCTGATGCTCCCGCATGGCCTCCTCCCAGCCCTCGGAGAAGCCGCCCTTTTTCACCTTGCCCTTGCGGACGGCCTCCATGATCTTGAAGCTCATCTTGGGGTCGAGGCCCATGGAGATCAGATACAGCATGATATCGTCGCGGCAGCCCACGGTTTCCAGAACGGTGGCGGTGCCGCTGACGATCAGGTCGCGGGCGTTGCCCAGCCACACATCGGTGCCGTGGGAGAAGCCGGACAGGCGCACCAGCGTGTTGAAGTTGGTGGGCTGGGTGTCCACCAGCATCTGGCGGGTGAAGCGGGTGTTGAACTCAGGAATCGCCACGGCGCCGGTGGGGCCTAAGATCTCGTCGTTTTCATAACCCAGAACTTTGGAGGAGATGAAGATGGACATGGTGTCGGGGTCGTCCAGCGGGATCTGGCGGGCGTTGACGCCGGTGAGATCCTCCATGTACTTGATCATGGTGGGGTCATCGTGGCCCAGCATGTCCAGCTTCAGCAGGTTGTCCTCCATACAGTGGTATTCAAAATGGGTGGTGACGGTGTCGCTGCCGGCGTCGTCGGCGGGGTGCTGCACGGCGGTGAAGTCCTCCACGTCCATGTCGTCGGGCACCACCACCAGACCGCCCGGATGCTGGCCCGTGGTGCGGCGCACGCCCACGCAGCCCTGTGTCAGCCGGTTCATCTCGGCGTTGGAGGCGGTCTCGCCCTTCTCCTCCAGATACTTTTTCACCATGCCGAAGGCGGTCTTCTCCGCCAGGGTGCCGATGGTGCCGGCGCGGAACACCTGAGTCTTGCCGAACATCTCGATGGCGTGGCGGTGGGCGCGGGCCTGATATTCGCCGGAGAAATTCAGGTCGATATCCGGCACCTTGCCGCCGCCGTAGCCCAGAAAGGTTTCAAAGGGGATGTCAAAGCCGTCCTTTTTCAGCTTTGCGCCGCACCGGGGACAGACCTTGTCGGGCATGTCCGCGCCGCAGCCGTACTGGGGATCGCTCTGGAACTCCACGTACTGGCACTGGGGACAGTAGTAGTGGGGCGGCAGGGAATTGACCTCGGTGATGCCGGACATATAGGCAACCAGCGAGGAGCCCACGGAGCCTCGTGAACCCACCAGATAGCCGTTTTCCAGACTCCGCTGCACCAGCTTCTGGGCGGACATGTACACCACGTCGTATTTGCCCAGAATGCTGCCCAGCTCCACGTTCAGGCGATCCACGATCAGCTGGGGGGGATTTTCGCCGTACATGGCGTGGCACTTGGCCCAGACCATGTTGTTCAGCTCCTGCTCGGAGTTTTCCAGCCGGGGCGGGAACAGCTGGCCGGGGGGCAGCAGCTCGATCTCCTCCACCAGATCGGCGATGTGGCGGGGGTTGGTGATCACCACCTCCCGCGCCTTTTCCTCGCCCAGATAGGAGAATTCCTCCAGCATCTCGGTGGTGGTTTTGAAATAGATGGGCAGGGGGGCGTCGGCGTCGGAGAATTTCTTGCTGGCCAGCAGAATGTGGCGGTAGACCTCGTCCTCCGGCTCCTGAAAATGCACGTCGCCGGTGGCGCAGACGGGCTTGCCCAGCTCCTCGCCCAGCTTGACGATGGTGCGGTTGAACTCCCGCAGCTCCTCCACCGACTGCACGTCGCCGTTGCGCAGCATGAACATGTTGTTGCACACCGGCTGGATTTCCAGATAGTCGTAAAAGCCGGCGATGCGTTTCAGCTCCGCCCACTCGCGGTGGTCGGCCACGGCGCGGAACAGCTCGCCCGCCTCGCAGGCCGAGCCGATGATAAGCCCCTCCCGGTGGGCGGACAGCTCCGTCTTGGGGATGGTGGGCACCCGATGGAAATACTGCAGGTTGGAGGCGGTGATCAGCTGATACAGGTGCTTCAGCCCCAGCTTGTTTTTCGCCAGAATGATGATGTGCTTGGGGAAGCGGTTGGACTTGCTGCTCTGGGGCCGCAGCTTAGCCATTTCGTTGTTGATCTGCTGCAGCCGGTCGATGTGCAGCTCGTCGCGCATCTTCTGGAAGAAGGGCACCAGCATATAGGCCACCATCCCCGCGTCGTCGCTGGCGCGGTGGTGGTTGAAGGCGGGCAGATCCAGATAATCCGCCACGATATCCAGCTTGTACTTGTGCAGCTCCGGCAGCAGATTCTGGGCCAGAATGAGAGAGTCGATATACGTGGGATCGAAGGGCAGGCCCACCTTTTCGCAGCCGGCGCGGATGAAGCCGATGTCGAAGGGGGCGTTGTGGGCCGCCAGCGGGCGGCCGTTCACGAATTGCAGGAAGGCCGTCAAGGCGTCCTTCAGGGACGGCGCGTCGGCCAGCATGGCGTCGGTGATGCCGGTCAGGCCGATGATCTCCGGCGTCAGGCGGCGCTGAGGATTGACAAAGGTCTGGAACTTCTCGGTGATCTGGCCGTTTTTCAGCACCACGGCGCCGATCTCGGTGATGGCCTCGGTGGTGACCTTCAATCCGGTGGTCTCGATATCGAAGCAGACGATCTCGCTGTCGAAGGGCTGATCCTGATAGCCGTGTACGGCCACGCGGTCGTCCAGATTGTTGACAAAGTAGCCCTCAATGCCGTAGAGGATCTTGATTTTGCCCTTGGCGGTGTGCCAGGCGTCGGGGAAGGACTGGGCCACGCCGTGGTCGGTGATGGCGATGGCGGGATGGCCCCAGTCGATGGCCTGCTTGATGACCGATTCGGTGTCGGTCAGGGCGTCCATGTTGGACATGCGGGTGTGGAGATGCAGCTCCACCCGCTTTTCGGGGTTGGTGTCCTTGCGGCCCTCGTGGCCGATCTTGGTGATGTTCAGGGGGCGCAGCTGCAGATCGCGGCCGTCGCGGGTCAGCTCCACGATGCCCTGCACCCGCAGCCACATGCCAGCCTTGATCTGGCCGTTCAGGGGCTTGGCCTCGGCCTCCTCCATGTATTTGCGGATGGTGACGCTGCCGCGGTTGTCGGTCATGTCAAAGGTCAGGCACCACAGCCCCGGGCGGCGGGTCTCATACAGCTCGGCGGCAAAGACTCTGCCCTCCAGCACGATGGCGCCCATTTTGGGGTTCAGATCCACCATGGGGATGGCCTTGCCCTTGATGGGCTTGCCCATCAGCACCTCCTTGGCCTTTTTGCCGGGGCGGACGGTGTGGGCCACGATGCGCAGCTGGCGCAGGCCGTAGGTCTGCATCAGAAGTTGGCGCAGCGTCTCCACCGCCACGTCGGGCAGGGGCTCACCGGTCTGGATCTCCAGATCCATGGTGCGCTCGGCCCGATTCAGCACGCCGCCGGTCACCGCCGCGTCGTGCAGCAGCAGCCGCAGCTCACGGGGCGGCACAAAGCGGTCAAAAAAATCAAAAAACGGGAGTTTGTCCGTCATACGATACCACCTTATAATTTCTCAATCTCCGCCATCAGGGCGTCCACCAGCTTGTCCTGGGGGACTTTGCGGAGGATCTCGCCCCTGCGGAACAGCAGGCCCTCGCCGTCGCCGCCGGCGATGCCCACATCGGCGCAGCGCGCCTCGCCCGGGCCGTTGACGGCGCAGCCCATCACCGCCACGGTGATGGGTTTGGCGCAGCCCCGGAGGCGGTGCTCCACCTCCCGCGCAATGGGGATCATGTCGTACTTCGTCCTGCCGCAGGTGGGGCAGGAGATCAGGTCGGGGCCGGATTTGCGGATGCCCGCCGCCTGCAGGATGCGCTTGGCGGCGATGACCTCCTCCTCCGGATCGGCGGTCAGGCTGACGCGGATGGTGTCGCCGATGCCCTGACACAGCAGCCCGCCGATGCCGATGGCGGATTTCAGCACGCCCATCTCCGGCGTGCCCGCCTCGGTGACACCCAGGTGCAGGGGATAGTTCGTCTGCCGGGACAGCAGGGTATAGGCCGCCATATTGGTGGGCACGTGGGAGCATTTCACCGACAGGCAGATGTCGTCAAAGCCGCAGTCGTTCAAAAGCCGCACGTGGCCCATGGCGCTGTCTGCCAGCGCCTGGGCGGTGACGCCGCCGTACTTCTCAAGAAGGGGCTTTTCCAGCGAGCCGCCGTTGACGCCGATGCGGATGGGGATGCGATGCGCACGGCACGCCTCCGCCACCGCCCGCACCCGCTCATGAGAGCCGATGTTGCCGGGGTTGATGCGGATTTTATCCACCCCCTCCGCCGCGCAGCGCAGGGCAAGGCGGTAGTCGAAGTGGATATCCGCCACCAGCGGGATGTGGATGGCCTTTTTGATGGCCCCGATGGCGGCGGCGGCCTCCATGGTGGGCACAGCCACGCGGATGATCTGGCAGCCCGAGCGCTCCAGACGCAGGATCTGGGCCACGGTGGCGGCCACATCCTCGGTGGCGGTGCTGCACATGGACTGGATGGCTACAGGCGCGCCACCGCCGATAACCACGCCGCCGATGTTCATTTGTTTGCTCATGGGACACCTCCCCCTCAGGCAAAGAGCTTCCACACGTCGCTGAAGGTCACCAGCGCCATCAGCGCCAGCAGCAGCACCAGACCGGCAAAGTGGATATAGTTTTCGTATTTCAGTGGGATCTGCTTCTTGATCAGCGCCATGGAAATGGCGTTTACCACCAGAAAGAAGATCTTGCCGCCGTCCAGCGCCGGCAGGGGCAGCAGGTTCATCACCGCCAGATTCACGGCGATCAGCGCCGCCAGATAGGCGATGTTCTGCACCGCGGCGCCCACGGTGGCGGAGGATTCCCCCACGGTAGTCATGGTGGAGACGATGCCCACCGGGCCGCTGAGATCGCGGAGCCCCGCCTGACCCGTCACCAGCATTTTCAGGCTCAGCCGCACCAGACGGACGAAGTCCAGCGAGTTGTTCCACGCGGCGGACAGCCGGTCGCCCCAGTCAGCCTCCTTCACGCCGAAGTACATGCCGTAGCCGGTGTAGGCGCTGCCGTTCTGGTCGATATACTCCCGTTTTTCCATGGGGAAGCGATTCAGCGTGATGTTCTCATCGCCGCGGCGCACCACCAGATCGTAGACGCCGTCGGGGTTCAGATTCAGCAGCAGGCCGATGTCGGAGTACATATAGATCCGCTCCCCGTCAATGGACAGCAACCTGTCGCCCACCTGCAGGCCGGATTCGGACTGCATGGGGCAGCCGTCGGCAAAGCCGGAGATGGTGGGGTCATAGAAGCCCTGCGCGTTGCTGTAGAGCACTGTCAGGATCAGCAGTCCGGCGACAAAGTTCATGAAAGCGCCGGCGGCGAAGATCACCAGCTTGGCCCAGAAGCCCTGCCGGTACAGGGCGTGGGGGTCGTCGGAGTCCTCCTCCTCGCCCTCCATGGCGCAGAAGCCGCCGCAGGGGATGGCCCGCAGGGCGTAGAGTGTCTCGCCTTTCTGCTTTTTCCACAGGGCGGGGCCCATGCCGATGGAGAATTCGTTGACGGTCACGCCGCAGGCCTTGGCCGCCAGAAAGTGGCCCAGCTCGTGGACGGCGATAAGAACGCCGAAGATGAGGATGGCCACCAGAATATACACAATGGTCGTCATAGTTTACCGTTCCTTTTATCGTGACAGTACCGCCCGGGCCGCTTGACGTGCCAGACGGTCTGCTTCCAGTATATCCGCAAGGCTTGGCCGGTATTTCACCGTCACCTTGTCCAATGCCGCTTCCACTGTTTTGTGGATGCCGTTGAAGCCGGTCTCACCCCGCAGAAAGGCCAGAACGGCCTCCTCGTTGGCGGCGTTCAGGATGGCGCAGGCGGTGCCGCCCGCGGCGGCGCACTGCCGCGCCAGCCCGTAGCAGCGGAAGGCGTCCGTGTCGATGGGCGCAAAGGTCAGCGCGCCGCAGGAGAGCAGATCCAGCGGCGGCTCCGGCGACGCCGCGCGCTCCGGCCATGTCATGGCGTAGCGGATGGGCAGCTTCATATCCGGCGTGCCCAGCTGAGCCAGCAGCGCGCCATCGCGGAACTCCACCAGAGAGTGGATGACGCTTTGGCGGTGGATCACCGCGTCCACCTGCTCCAAGGGCAGACCGTACAGGCGCATGGCCTCGATGACCTCCAGTCCCTTGTTCATCAGCGTGGCGGAGTCAATGGTGATCTTGGCGCCCATGGCCCAGTTGGGGTGTTTGAGGGCGTGGGCGGGGGTCATGGCCTCCAGCTCCTCATAGCGCTTGCCGAAGAAGGGGCCGCCGGAGCAGGTCAGGATCAGGCGCTTGATCTCCCGGCGGTCGGCGCAGCCCTGCAGGCACTGAAAGATGGCGGAATGCTCACTGTCCACGGGGACAATGTCCGCGCCGTATTCTCTGGCCGCCGCCATCACCAGCTCGCCGGCGCACACCAGCGTTTCCTTGTTGGCAAGAGCGATGCGCCGTCCCAGACGGATGGCCGCCAGTGTAGGTTCCAGCCCCACGCTGCCCACCACGGCGGTGACTATGGTGTCGGCCTCCTCCGCCTGTGCCACCGCCAGAAGGCCCTCGGGCCCCGACAATACCTCGATATCCGTATCCCGCAGACGCTGCCGCAGCTCCGCCGCTGCCGCGGTGTCATAAAGCACCGCAAGGCGCGGGGTGAACTCCCGCGCCTGCGCTTCCAGCATGTCCACGCTGCCGTGCGCCGCCAGGGCGGCCACCCGCAGCTTCAATTCCCGGGCCACGTCCAGCGTCTGCCGTCCGATGGAGCCGGTGCTGCCCAGCAGGGCAAGGGTGTTTGTCATGGCGGCGCCCTCAGTACAATGTGACGGCGCGGGCGATCAGCCACACCAGGGGAGAGGCGAAGATCACACTGTCGAACCGATCCAGCACGCCGCCGTGACCGGGCAGTAGACGGCCGTAGTCCTTGATGCCGCACTCCCGCTTGATGGCGGAGAAGCTCAGATCCCCCAGCTGGCCCATGACGGCGCCGGCAAGGCCCAGCAGCAGGCACCAGCCGATGTGCAGCTGTACCTCCGTCACCAGGAAGAAGACGATGCGGAAGATAACCATGCCCAGCATGCCGCCCAGCAGACCGCCCACAGCGCCCTCCACCGTCTTTTTGGGGCTGACGCGGGGGGCAAGCTTATGCTTGCCCAGCGCCATACCGGCGAACAGCGCCGCCGAGTCGGAGCAGAACGCGGCCACCAGGGGGATCATCACCATGCCGCCGCCGTGCGCCATCAGCCGCAGCGTCATCAGGCACTGGAAGGCCATGGGAATGGCGATGCCCGCCATCAGGATGGTGCATACGTCACGAAACGTGAGGGCGCGGGGCGTGCCGTATTCCACCACCACGCTGATGAACAGCAGCACCAGCCACGCGGCCAGCAGCCATTCCATCAGCGCCGCCGCGCCGGTCTCGCCCACGCCGGAAAGGTAGGTGCGCAGGATCACGGTGACGCCCATGATGGCTCCCAGGCCCCACCAGCGGCGGGTGATATCCCTGGAACAGGCGGCGGCCAGCAGCTCATGGGCGCCCACGGCGCACAGGGCGCACAGCAGCAGCGCCGTGGCCCAGTCCGGCGCGACGATCAAAACAAACAGCAGCAGCGGAATACCTACCACCGCCACGAGAATTCGTTGTAACATAGTTGCTCCTTGTTGTGTATGTGATGCGTGAGGAGAAAGGTATCAAAGCCTCCCCTGTGTAAGGGGAGGTGGCGCGAAGCGCCGGAGGGGTTGACACGTTAATGGACAATCCCCCAGTCAGCGCTTTGCGCTGACAGCCCCCTTTACACAAGGGGGCCTTTGGAACGTGCGCCGCGGGATACGCAGCAGCTCCGGCAGGATTCCGTAGGGGCGGGGTTCTACCCCGCCCGCCGCTGTACGGCGGCATTTCCGTGTATCGGGTAGGAGGGGCAGAGCCCCTCCTCTACACACGACCACGGGGAACCCTGCATTATCGTGCGGGGCGATGTGGGCATCGCCCCCTTCAAAACGTTTGACGATAGCCCGATGCGTTTTACCCCTTTACCCCGCCAAATCGGCGGTCGCGGTGCTGATAATCCGCAATGGCCTTGTCCAGATCCTTGCGGGTGAAATCCGGCCACAGGGTGTCGCAGAAATAGAACTCGCTGTAGGCGCACTGCCAGAGGAGGAAGTTGCTCAGCCGCAGCTCGCCGCTGGGGCGGATGATGAGATCCGGGTCGGGGATGCCCGCCGACCACAGGTGCTTCTGGAATTTCTCCTCCGTCCATTCCTCGCCGCTTTCGGCGCACAGGCGGGCGGCCCGCAGGATCTCGGCGCGGCCGCCGTAGTTCAGGCAGATGTTGGCCTGAAAACCCTGATAATGGGCGGAGATGGCGTTGGTCACGCCGATCATCCGCTGTAAGTTGGGGGACAGGCCCGCCACGTCGCCCAGCACCTTCAGGCGGATGTGATCCCGCTCCATGGTGTCGATGGCCTCCTGCAGATACTGCTCCAGCAGGGACATGAGGGTGTCCACCTCGTCTTTGGGACGCTTCCAGTTCTCGGTGGAGAAGGCGAAGATAGTCAGGTATTGGACGCCCAGCTCCTGACAATAGGTGGCGATGTCGCGGAACACCTCCGCGCCTACCTTATGGCCGGCAGTGCGCGGAAGCCCACGCTTCTTTGCCCAACGACCGTTGCCGTCCATAATGATAGCGATATGGCGGGGCAGGCGGCCCATGTCCACCTGTCCCGCCGTGGTATGATTCCTTTGGAACAGGCCCATCAGACGGACATCAGTTCCTTTTCCTTGTTTTCCAGCAGCTTATCCAGCTCCTTGCAGCTGTCGTCGGTCATCTTCTGCAAGTCCTTTTCGGCCAGCTTCAGCTCGTCCTCGGTGATCTCGGAGGCTTTCTGCTGCTTCTTGAAATTCTCCATGGCGTCGCGGCGGATGTTGCGCACGGCCACCTTGCCGCCCTCGGTATACTTGCGGATCTGCTTGACAAGATCCTTACGGCGCTCCTCCGTCAGCTGGGGGAAGGACAGGCGGATGGCCTTGCCGTCGTTTTGGGGGTTGATGCCCAGATCGGACTCCTGAATGGCCTTTTCGATGCCCTTCAGGGCGTTGGCGTCCCAGGGGGTGATCAGCAGGGTGCGGGGGTCGGGAGAGCCGATGGACGCGATCTGCTGGATGGGGGTGGGGGTGCCGTAGTAGTCCACATTGATGCGGTTGAGCACGGAGGCGTTGGCGCGGCCGGCGCGGACGGCGGCAAAATCATTCGCCACGGACTCAATGCTCTTCTTCATCTTCTCTTCGTAGATCTTGTATTCATCCTTCAACATTTCTTTCAATCCTCCTTGACGATGGTTCCAATTTTTTCACCGCGCACGGCGCGGACGATGTTGTAGGGGTCTTTCAGGGCGAACACCAGCACGGGGATGTGGTTGTCCATGGACAGGCTGGTGGCGGTGGAGTCCATAACGGCCAGATGACGCTTGAGCACCTCGTCATAGGTGATGGCGTCAAACTTCACCGCGTCGGCGTTCTTGGCGGGGTCGGAGTCGTACACGCCGTCGATATTCTTTGCCAGCAGTATCACATCGGCGCCGATCTCGGCGGCCCGCAGCACCGCGGCGGTGTCGGTGGAGAAATAGGGGTTGCCGGTGCCGCAGCCGAAGATGACTACGCGGCCCTTCTCCAGATGGCGGATGGCCCGGGCGCGGATGTAAGGCTCGGCCACGGCGCGGATCTCCAGCGAGGTCATGACCCGCACGTCCACGCCCTTCTGTTCCAGCACGTCGGCCATAGCCATGCAGTTCATGGCGGTGGCAAGCATGCCCATGTGGTCGGCGCGGGAGCGCTCGATATACCCCTCGCCGTTTTTCACGCCGCGCCAGAAGTTGCCGCCGCCGATGACAACGCCGACCTCCACGCCCATGGCGGTGCATTGCTTGATTACGTCGGCCACCTGGGCCATCACCTGAAAGTCCAGGCCGAAGTGTTTCTCACCGGCCAGCGCCTCGCCGCTGATCTTCAGTAGTACCCGCTTATATTTCGGTTCGTCCATGCGTCACGCTCCTATTTTATTATTCAATCATACTCTGTTATTTTACCTTATTTCTCTCCGTTTGCATAGAGGGAAAATCAAAAAAATGCGGATTCTTTTCTTGCGGCGGTGTAAAAAAGCTGTTATACTGCCGGATAGAAAGGATGTGCATGTCATGGAACTGCGCCATGTTTTGGGCGATACCTGGGTGGCGGAGGCCAACACGGCGCTGCTGCCGGTGTATCGGGTCACGGAAGAGGACATCGTGCTGATCGACACCGGCTATGCCAAGCTGGATCGGGCGGGGCTGACCGCCATGATCGAGGCGCACGGCTTCCGGCTGCGGGGGATCATCTGCTCCCACGCCCATTTTGACCACAGCGGCAACGTGCGGTATCTGCAGCAGCGCTACGGCGCCAAAGCCGCCGCCCATATCATCGAGGCGGGCATCTCCGTCAATCCCGACGCCTATCGCGCCAACTACGTGGCGCTGACCTACGGCAAGAGCCGGGAGTATTTTCTGGAGGAGTGCTTCACGGCGGACGCCATCATCGGGCCGGAGGACACATGGCTGGACTTCTGCGGGGCGCGCTTCGGCATCCTGTCCCTGCCGGGTCACAGCGCGGGGCACATCGGCGTGGTGACGCCGGACAACGTGGCCTATGTGGGGGACTGCCTCATCGACCGGCAGCAGATCGACGCCGCCAAGCTGCCCACCAGCATGTTCATCGCCCGCGACCTGCAGAGCAAGGCATATCTGCGGCAAACAGAACACGCCGCCTACATCATCGCCCACAAGACGGTGGTGACGGACAGGGCAGAGCTGGCGGCGCTGGTGGACGCCAACACGGCCTTCATCCACCGCAAGGCGGAGGAGCTGCTGGCGGATCTGACCGACGGCATGACCTTTGCCCAGTGGATCGCCGCCTTCTGCCGGCGGGAGAATATCCGCACCAGAAACGAGTTCAAGTTCTCCATCGTGGAGCGGAATTTTGCCAACTTTGTGGACTGGCTCACCGACGAGGGCAGAGTGACCGTGCAGCGGGAGTACTGCGCGAAAACATACTATCATGGATGAGGCGACCTTGACAAAATCGGGGAAATGGGCATAATAAAAACGAGGGTATCAAGCAGAGCGGCTTGACCCAGTTAACGAATGATTTTTTTAGTTAAAAGAAAACCGTCACCGTGCAGGGTGGCGGTTTTCCCATTTTATTCTCAAGCTGAACGTAAGACCGAACAGATGAAACGTAAGTACCTTCAAAATCCAGATGGATGCTACGGCGGCATAGCCGCCGAGATCGGCACGAAAAACATGCCACCGGCATGTTTTCTTAACGTGCCGACGCCCCGCGCGGTTATTTCACCTCGATCTGATTAGCGGCGGAGCCGAAGATCTCCTGCCAGGCGGCGTCCACCTTGGCGGCTTCGTCCTGGGCCAGCTTGACCTCGTCGGCGGTGTTCTCGTCGGGGGTCTGGCCCAGGATCAGCAGGGCTACGTAATTGCCGTTGACGAACAGGCGGGCCTGCTGCACCATGGGCAGGTTCATGTTGTACATCTTGCTGTAATCCAGCACCTGTTCATAGCCGGTCTGCAGCAGCGCGGCGGCGTCCTGGGCATAGCCGTCCTTGACCTTCAGCACCACGGCGGTGCTGGCGTCAAGGGCGCTGTTCTCGCTGCTCTCGGCGGCCCAGCTGTCGATTCGGCTCATGTCCAGCTGGTAGTAGCCGGTCATGCTAACCTCGTCCTCGGTCAGGTCGCAGCCGTAGCTGTCGCCCAGCTTTTCCTTCAGGGCGTCCAGCACCTGCTGGGCGGTCATGTCGGCGGCGGGATCGTCCTTTTTGCTGTCCGAACCGCCGTTGTCGCTCTTGCCGCCGCAGGCGGCCAGAGACAGTACCATCATCAGCGCCAGCAGCAGCGCGGTCACTTTTTTCATCATTTTCAGGGGGAAAACCTTCCTTTCATCTTGTTTACGTCCGTTAGACGCAGGCAAAGGAAAAAAGGTTCCGGAGAAAAGGAAAAAATCTTGGGTGCGGACGAAGGGGAGGGGCAAAGCCCCTCCCCCTATAATTTCAAAACGCTTATTCCACCGTGACGCTTTTTGCCAGATTCCGCGGCTTGTCGATGTCGCAGCCCCGCTCCAGCGCGATGTAGTAGGCCAGCAGCTGCAGGGGCACCACGCCCAGCTGGGGCAGCAGCATGGCCTCCGTCTCCGGCACGGTCAGCACCGTGTCCACGCGGCTGTGCATCCGCTCTGCGCCGGAGCGGGTGGTCAGGGCCAGCACATGGGCGCCCCGCGCCTGCACCTCCACCACATTGCTCATGGCCTTGTCGAACAGGGGCATATACGTGGCGGCGGCGATCACCGGCGTGCCCTCCTCAATGAGGGAGATGGTGCCGTGTTTCAGCTCACCGGAGGCATAGGCCTCCGAGTGGATGTAGGAGATCTCTTTCAGCTTCAGGCTGCCCTCCAGCGACAGGGCGTAATCCAGATTCCGCCCGATGAAGAACACCTGGTCGTGACCGGCCAGGGCCCGCGCGGCCTCCTGAATGGCGGGCGCGCCCGCCAGAATCTCCTCCATCTGCCGCGGCAGCGCCAGGATCCCCTGCACCATGGCGGTATAGGTCTCCAGATCAATGGTGCCCATAATGTCGCCGAAATACAGTCCCAGCAGGTTTAATACCGCCATCTGGGTGCTGTAGGCCTTGGTGGTAGCCACGGCGATCTCAGGCCCGGCCCAGGTGTAGAGCACGTCGTCCGCCTCCCGCGCGATGGAGGAGCCCACCACGTTGACAATAGCCAGAATACGGGCGCCCCGCTTCTTGGCCTCCCGCAGGGCGGCCATGGTGTCCAGCGTCTCGCCGGACTGGCTGATAACGATAACCAGATCGCCCTCGCCCACAATGGGATCGCTGTAGCGGAACTCCGAGGCCAGACACACCTCCACGCTGCGGCGCAGCATCCGCTCCAGATTGTATTTGCCCACCATGCCCACATGATAGCTGGAGCCGCAGGCCACGATGCAGATACGGCCAATGTCCCGGATCTCCCGCTCCGGCATGGTCAGGTCGCTGAGCACCACCCGGCCCTCCTGGATCCGGCCGGTGACGGCTTTGGCAATGGCGGTGGGCTGCTCAAAGATCTCTTTCAGCATGAAGTGGTCATAGCCGCCCTTTTCCGCCGCGTCCACATCCCAGTCGATGTGGTGCCGCTCCTTTTCCACGGGGCGGCGGCGCTCGTCATAGATGCGGATGCCTGTGGCGGACACCACCGCCAGCTCGCCATCGTCCATATACACCACGCTGCGGGTGTGCCGCAGCAGCGCCGTCACGTCCGAGGCGATGAAGTTCTCCCCCTCGCCGTAGCCCAGCAGCAGCGGCGCATCCTTGCGGGCGGCAATGATGCGATCCGGCGCGTCGGCGCACAGGATCCCCAGCGCGTAGGTGCCCTCCACCGCCGACAGCATGCTGGTGACGGCCTCAAACACGTCGCGGCTGTCCTGATAGTACCAGTCCAGCAGCTGGGCCACCACCTCCGTGTCGGTCTCCGAGCGGAAGGTATAGCCCTTCTCCAGCAGTTTCTTTTTCAATTCCGCGTAGTTTTCGATAATGCCGTTGTGTACCACGGCAAACCGCCCGCTTCCGCTGACCTGCGGATGGGCGTTTACGTCGTTGGGCTCGCCGTGGGTGGCCCAGCGGGTGTGGCCGATGCCGGTGGTGCCGGGCAGGGCGCGGCCCTCCTCCGTCAGTCCGGCCAGAACCTGCAGCCGTCCCTTGGCCTTTTGCACCTGCAGCCCGGTGTCGCCGCATATGGCGATGCCGGCGGAGTCATAGCCCCGGTATTCCAGCCGCCGCAGTCCCTCCAGCAGCAGCGGCGCTGCCTGCTGTGTGCCTACATAGCCTACGATTCCACACATAGTGTCGTACCTCCTGATATGATTGTGATATCAAAAGGACAAACGCGCAGTCATCTGTCATTTTCTTCTCCGGCGGCAGCGGCTTTGTTTTGCGGTCGCCCGCATATTTGTCCGCTGCCTGACGCACCCGAAGGCGGTACGGGAGAGCACCCGCCGAATGTTCGATCCTCTCTCCACCTCGTTATCCTGCCGGATGGCAGGCACATGGCGCTTGTGTCGGAACCCTGTGTCCGAAAGGCCTCCTTTCTCTCTGCGCTGGGAGCATCGCTCCCTCTATTCTATATAAAATCGGCCCTGTTTGTGACCGGTTTTACCGCGTGAAGCAATAATTTTTCAAAAACCGTCCATACTCCTTATCAAAAAGGAGTTGATCACCATGATCACCGCGTTTCTTCGCACGGTGCTGCTGTACGGCCTGCTGATCGTGGGCCTGCGCCTGACCGGCAAACGCCAGATCGGGCAGCTGGAACCCATTGAATTCGTCCTCATGATGCTGTTGAGCGATCTGGCCTCGGTGCCCATGCAGGATTTCGGCCTGCCGCTGCTGCAGGGCGTCATCCCCATTGCCACGCTGCTGGCTGTCAGCACCCTTCTCAGCGGCATCAGTATGCTCAGCGTCCGCTTCCGCTCGCTGGTGTGCGGCGAGCCGACTCTCATCATCCGTGACGGCATTTTGCAGCAGGCCGCCATGAAACGCAGCCGCCTGACCCTGGATGAGGTGCTGGAGGAACTGCGCGTGCAGGGCGTCTCCGCCCTGGACGATGTGAAATACGCCGTGCTGGAGACCAGCGGCCAGCTCAGTGTTCTGCTGCGCGCCGATGTGCAGCCCGCCACTCCGAAGCAGATGGGCCTGAAGGTGGCCGACGACGTGTTCCTTCCGGTGATCCTCATTGACAATGGCCGCCTGATGGGGAAGAACCTGCAAAAGCTGGGTCTGGACGAAAAGTGGCTGCAAAAGCAGCTGAAGACCCATAAAGTCCACCGCGTGCAGGAGGTGTTCCTCATGACGGCGGATCGGGTCGGCAGCGTGGTGCTGGTGAAAAAGGAGGCGGTCAAATGAAGGCCCTTCGCGTGTCCATCGTGGTGCTGGCGGCGCTGATGGCCGTCAGCCTGATTAACAGCGCCTATCTCACCGCCCGGTGCGGCGGCTGGACGGAGCAGCTCAAGGCCGTCACCGCCGCCGCCGAAAGCGGCGACTGGGCCGGGGCGGAAGGGGAGATGTCCGCCCTCCGCGCCGACTGGCAGCGGAAGCAGAGCTACCTTCACATTACCCTCATGCACGAGGAGATCAACGAAGCCGACACCCTGCTGCACCAGTGCGCCCTGTACGTGGCGCAGAAGGACAATGACGCCCTCTCCGACGCGGCGGTGCAGCTGACGCTGCAATTCGACCGCCTGGCGGAGCTGGAGCAGCTGAGTATTAAGAATGTGCTGTAAGGGGCATTTTAAGTAGGACGCACCAAAGGCTCCCCTTGTTGCAAGGGGAGCTGTCGGCGAAGCCGACTGAGGGGATAAACGATAATCGACAATCCCTCCGTCAACGCTTTGCGTTGACACCTCAGCTGTGCACGCCCCAGTGTGTACCCCAAGGGCACTTGCTTCGCGGCGCGCACTGGGGTGCCTTTACACAAGGGAGGCTTTGGGTTTTGTGATAGAATCCTTACTTCTCGCTCAGCAGCTTATTCAGCTCCGACATAAACGTATTGATATCCTTAAACTGCCGGTACACGCTGGCAAAGCGCACGTAGGCCACCTCGTCGGCGGCTTTCAGTTTTTCCATCACCTTTTCGCCGATGATCTCCGTGCTGGTTTCCCGCTCCAGAGAGTTCTGCAGCTCCTGCTCGATCTCCAGCGCCATGCGCTCCATGTCCGCCGCGGGAACGGGCCGCTTTTCGCAGGAGCGCTGGATGCCCCGCAGCACCTTGCTGCGGTCAAAGCTCTGGCGGCTGCCGTCCTTCTTGATGACTACCATGGGCAGGCTCTCCACCGTCTCGTAGGTGGTGAAGCGCTTTTCGCATTTCAAACATTCTCTCCGGCGGCGGATGCTGCTGCCTTCGTCGGCGGGACGGGAGTCCACCACCTTGCTCTCTTTATATCCGCAATAGGGGCATTTCATATCTCTCTTCCTCCTGTTGTTGGATTCCCATGTTACACGATAGCACCCTTATCATACCACAAACCCACCACATGTGGTAGTCCTTTTTTCACATTTTCCGCTCCTTTGTCCCGCCGCCCGGGTACCCGCGCCGCGCCGCGGGCATAGGATAACACAGGACGAAGGCAAATCCCGCCACAGAGACGTATAAACCGGCGCTGCGTCGGGGACAATGGAAGTGACCTGATACCTGTTGGGTACTTTCAGCGTGGTCGTCCCCGGAGGCGGTCACGAAACGATACGGAGTGTGAACTTTGTGGATACAACTGTCAAGCGCGGAGAGATCTATTACGCCGACCTCAGCCCCGTGGTGGGCAGTGAGCAGGGCGGCGTCAGGCCGGTACTGATCGTGCAGAACGACACGGGAAACCGCCACAGCCCCACGGTGATCGCGGCGGCCATCACCTCCCAGATGGGCAAGGCCAAGCTGCCCACCCATATCGAGCTGCAGGCCATGCGCTACGGTCTGCCCAAGGAGTCCGTTGTGCTGCTGGAGCAGGTGCGCACGCTGGATAAGCAGCGCCTGCGCCAGCGCATGGGCCAGGTGGACAGCGACGTGATGGAGCGGGTGGACGCCGCCATCGCCGTCAGCTTCGGCCTGCCCCAGTCCCGCCTAGTGTAAAAAAAGAGACTGCCCCCGCGGCAGTCTCTTTTTTGTCGCCGGATATCCGCCATTTCTCTGTATTTTGCCCAAGAATTTCCTCAAAAGCTTTGTCATTCTCCACAAAATGCGCGGAAAGCGGAAAAAGCACCTTGCAATTTTTTCCTGAGGTGCTAAACTAAACATGTCTCATTGCCAAATCCTATAGGATTTGCGCTTTTTTCTGCAAGAAAAAAGCGCAAATGACAGGACTCTCGTGCATACGGCTGCGGCGGCAGCGCTGCGGCCTTATGTGCCCGTTCTCTGCCTTCGATTTTGGACAGGCAGGGCGGGCGATACCGCGGCGCCGCCGCGCGATGCCGGAGCGGCGGCGTGTTCCCTCACCGGCAAATATTTTTATTGGGGAGGACATACATATGTCAACCAAAAAAGCAACCAAACGGGCATTGCTGACCAGTATTCTGGCCATCTGCCTCTGCCTGGTCATGCTGATCGGCTCCACCTTCGCGTGGTTCACCGACACGGCAAGCACAGGCGTCAACCAGATCCAGTCGGGTAAGCTGGATGTACAGCTGCTGGATAAAAACGACGTCTCTCTTGAGGGCGAAACGCTTACCTGGCAGAAGCCTGAAGGTGTTACCGAATCCGTCCTGTGGGAGCCGGGCTGTACTTATCTGACTCAGGGCTTCCGGATCAAGAATGCTGGCAATCTGGCGCTGAAGTATACGGTCACCGTGTCTGGTGTATCCGGCAATACCGGACTGCTGGAAGTGATTAAGTTCGATCTGGTGAAAAATACTGATAAAAACGCGCCGGGTGAAGATCTGACTACCTTCAAAGGTACTTTGGAGGCCGGTAAAGTTGCTCCTACAGAGGAAAATACCCTTTATTATATCCGCGGCCATATGGACGAAAATGCCGGTAATAAGTATCAGAACATGACCCTGGATGGCATTGCTATTACTGTCAATGCGACTCAGGCACCGGTTGAGAGCGATAGCTATAACAACCAGTACGATGCCAACGCCGATATGACCCCCGACAATCTGAACGATAGAATTGTTGTTAATGTGACTGCTCCGGTTGTTGAGGGTGCAGAAAATATTGTTCTGACGGAAAAGGATAAGGCTACCGTTACCGTTCCCGCCGATGCTGTTGCGAGTGATGCCAAGGAACTGACCCTGAGCATTATCCCCAAGACCAACAATGAGAGCAATATTGAGATCACCGACGGCCAGACCTTCCAGGCCTATGACATCAGTGTCTCTGGTATAAAGAGCGACAACACTGAAAAGATCCGCGTTAGCTTCTTTGTGGGCAAGGGTCTGACTGGTGTGAAAGTGTATCACGACACTACCGAGTTGATTGCCGGGGATGACAAGTTTGCCTATGATCCTGAAACCGGCATGGTGAGCTTTGAGGTTACCAGCTTCTCTCCCTTCACCGTGGTGTATAATGCTCCCGTTGCCATGGCTGACGGTGTGGCGTATAACACTCTGCAGGAGGCTTTGAACGCTGGCGGCAACATCGTGCTGGGCAAAGATATTACGGAATGCGTTACGGTCAGCAATACATGCGTCATCAATCTGAATGGTAAGACTATTACTGACAACAGTGGCAATACCATCACTGTCAATTCCGGCGCCAGCCTGACCATCAACGGCACCGGCACCGTGGACAATGTGACCCACGCTAAGGCCGCAATTGTGAACTATGGTACAACTGTGCTGAACGGCGGCACCTATACCCGCAGCTTGGAGAACCCAGAGAATAACAAGGACAATTCCGGCGGCAACAGCTTCTATACCATCCTCAACGACAAGGGCGGCAATATGACCATCAATGCCGGCGTCAAGGTTACGAATGTCGGCCACTTCTCCAGTATGATCCGCAATGGCGGTGATGGAGCGGCTACGCTGACTATCAATGGCGGTACGTTCACCGGCGGTTTGAATACGGTCAAGAACGATGAATCTGGTACCCTGTCGATCAATGGCGGCGATTTCTCCAACACCTCGCAGTATGTTGTTATGAACTGGAACAAGGCGACTATCGCCGGCGGTCGCTTTGCGGCTAATGCCTCTGCGGAAGCGGTTCTGTTCAACGCCCGGTATAATGAAAACGCTGTTGGCGACTTGACTATCACTGATGGTACGTTCGTGGCGGCGAGCAGCAGTCAGAAACTGATAGCTTCTGGTGGCTACACTGCCGGTACGGAGAGCATTACTGGCGGAACCTTCAACGGCCAAACTCTTCCTATTTCCGAATCTACCAACGGCTGACTCAGTAACAAAAAATCACTCCCCACCCGGGGAGTGATTTTTTCATGCACTTATCCTCACATTCTCAGCAGCAGTTCCTTCTCCACCACCTTGCCGTCCTGCAGATACACACGGGGGACACGCTTGCTGACGGCGCAGGTCAGTTCGTAGGGGATGGTGCCTGCCAGCGCCGCCAGATCGTCCACGCTGGCGCGCCGCCCGAACACCTCTACCTCGTCCCCCACCTGCACGCGGGGCAGGTCGGTCAGGTCGATCATGGACATGTCCATGCAGATGCGTCCCCGCTGGGGCGCGGGGCCGTCCGCCGTCATCATGGCGCAGCGGTCGGACAGCACTCGGAAAAACCCGTCGGCGTAGCCATAGGGCACCACGCCCATCCGGGTGGTGCGCCCCGTGGTGAACATCCGCCCATAGCTGATGTCCGTCCCCGCCTCATAGGTCTTGATGGTGCTGACGGTGGTTTTCAGCGTCATCACCGGCGTCAGCCCCAGCGCCCCGGCCGCCGCCGTGCAGCCGTACAGCAGGATCCCCGGCCGCGCCATGTCCCAATACGTCTCCGGATAGGCCGCCACCGCGCCGGAGTTGGCGCAGTGCCGCAGGGCGAAGGGCCGCCCCAGCCGCTGCTCCGCCGCCGCCACCACACGCCGGAACAGGTCAAACTGCGCCAGCGTGTAGGCGCGGCTGTCCGCGTCCGGCTCGTCGGCCACGGCGAAGTGGGTGAAAATGCCCTCCGCCTCCAGCCCCGGCAGCCGGCAGGCCTGACAGATGCCCGCCACGCCGGTGTCAAACATGTCGCCGCCGCACAGATAGCCCAGGCGGGACATGCCGGTGTCCACCTTGATGTGAACTTTCAGCGTGCCGCCGCAGCGCACCGCCTCGGCGCTGTATTCCTCCGCCTTGGCGGCGCAGGACACCGCCTGGGTGATGTGCAGGTCGATCAGGTTCTTCACCTGCTCCCGCGGCGTGTGGCCCAGGATCAGGATGGGCATGGTGATGCCGTTGTGCCGCAGCTCCATGGCCTCGTCCATGCTGGACACCGCCAGATAGTCGGCCCCCAGCGCCTCCAGCGTCCGCGACACCTGAATGGCCCCGTGGCCGTAGCCGTCGGCCTTCACCACCCCCAGAAATTTCACGCCCGCGCCCATATGGCGGCGCAGGGTGTGATAGTTGTGCTCCAGCGCGTCCAGGTCGATCTCGGCCCACGTTCTCCGCAGTGTAGATTCCATCTGTATTTCCTCCTTGCCAGGTCAATTGTCTTGTAGTGTGCAGGAAAAGGCCAGCAGCTCCACCGATACCACCACCGTGCCCTCCATCGCCAGCTCCGCGTAGCGGGGCAGCAGCGTCTCCGTCTCCAGCCACGCCGTACACGTCAGCGGCGTGTCCCCCAGCGCGGCATCCAACGTCAGGCGGTAGCAGTCCGTGTCCTCCAGCGTCTCGCGGCCCTGCTCCAGCAGATAGCCGCTGCCCAGCGCCCGCAGCAGATAGGGCAGGGCGTTCACCGGCCCCGGCAGTCCGCCGCTGCCCGCCGACAGCACCGCCCCGTCATAGCCGATAGTCAGCCCGTCGCCGGACACCGTGGCCGTGATGCCCGCCACCGTCTCCGGCGCGGTGACAGTCACCGTGGAGCGCTCCGGCGTATAGTCGCACCGCAGCGTAAAGCTGCGATCCTCCTGCCCGGTGTGGAAGGTGACCTCCGCCTCCATCTGGGCGGCGGCCACCCGTGCGTACTGGGCCTGAATGTCCGCCGCGCCGTTTCCTTTGCTGCCGCACCCGCTGCACAAAACCAGCAGGCACAGCGGCAGGATCCAAAACCGTTTCATCCCGTGTTCCTCCCGAAAATGTGATCCGGAAGGCTTTCCTTATCCCTCTGTCTCTTTGAATGCCTGCGGCAGCCGCGCCAGCAGGTCGGCGGGGGCCATGCCCCGCTCGCCCAGCTCCGCCGCCGCCAGATCCCCCGCCAGTCCGTGGCAGTACACCGCAGCGCGGCAGGCGTCGAAGGGTTCCATCCCCTGTCCCAGCAGGCTGACTGCCATGCCGGCCAGAATGTCCCCGCTGCCGCCCTTTGCCATGCCGCTGTTGCCGGTGGTGTTCACCGCCAGCCGTCCATCCGGCGCCGCCACGATGGTGCGGTGGCCTTTCAGGATCAGATACACGCCCCAGCGGGCGGCGTAGGCCCGCGCACCGCTCTCGCGGCCGCGGCTCAGGTCGCCGCCGGCGCGGAAGAATTCCCCCTCGTGGGGCGTCATCACCGTCACCATGCCCTGGCGGCGCTTCAGTTCAGGTATATGCGCCTCAAAGGCGTTTATGCCGTCGGCGTCCAGCACCAGCGGCTTTTTCAGATCCAGCAGCCGCCGCGCCAGCGCGTCGCTCTCCGGACTGCGGCCCAGACCGCAGCCCAGCAATACCGCGTCGCAGCCCGCCGCCCGTTGGCGGATGGCCGCCTCCGCCGTCAGCGCCAGCTTTCCCTGCTGGGCGGGCAGGGGAAAGGGCATGGCGCTGCCGCATTTCACCGCCACGATGGGCCAGATGTCCTCCGGCACCCCCAGATACACCAGCCCGCTGCCGCTGCGCACGGCGGCGGACGCCGCCAGCACCGGCGCGCCGGTGTAGCCCACCGCGCCGCACAGGCATAAGACCTTGCCGAAGGTGCCCTTGTGCCCCTCCGGATCCCGTGGGGGCAGCAGCCCCCGAACCATATGGCGCGTGATTTCCTCCATGGCGCAGCCTCCTTTTCGAATTGACCCTATTATACCACCCCTGTCAACCGATCCACAGGAAACCTTCCAGCGGAAAACTGTGGAAAATGGGGGTTCCTTTTTCCGGCGGGATAGGCTATAATACTTAGTTGAATGACTACACTCCGAAGGAGCACCGATATGAAAGAACAGCTTTTGCGGCAGCTGCACAGCGTCAAGACCATGTCCATCGTGGGCATGTGCAAGAATGCCGGAAAGACCACCATGCTCAACTGGCTGCTGGAGCAGGGACGGCTCCGGGGCACCCTGGGCCTGACCTCCATCGGCCGCGACGGCGAATCCACCGACATCGTCACCGGCACGGAAAAGCCCGGCATCTTCGTGCGGGAGGGCACCCTGATCGCCACCGCTCAGGACATGCTGCGGCTGGGGGACATCACCAAGGAGATCCTCATGACTACCGGCATCCCCACCCCGCTGGGCGAGGTGGTCATCCTTCGCGCCCGCAGCGCCGGATACGTCCAGCTGGCCGGGCCTTCCATTACCACCCAGCTGAAAACCGTCTCCCGCGCGTTTTTTGATCTGGGGGCCGACATCTCCATCATTGATGGCGCCCTGGGCCGCAAAAGCCTGGGCGCCCGCGCCGTGGCCGAGGGTGTCATCCTCTGCACCGGCGCCAGCTACGACATGAATATGGATAAGGTGGTGGCCGACACCGCCCACATCTACCACCTGATGAACCTGCCCAAGGCGGACGCCCTGCCGCCGGAGGCCACCGATGGTCTGGAGAAGTGCTGGCGCGACAACGGCGCGGCGCTTGTCACCGGCGCGCTGACCGACAGCATGGTGCTGCCCCTGCTGCGCAGCGGCGTGCTGCGCAACGGCCGCCTGGTGGTGAAAGACCCCAGCAAGGTGCTGCTGAAGCCCGACACGCTGGATAAGCTGGCGACCCGCAGCGTCACGCTGGAGACGGAGGAGGCCGCCCGCACTCTGTGCGTCACCGTCAACCCCATCTCGGCTTACGGCTGGCGCTTCGACAAGGACGCCTTTATGGCCGCCATGACCGCCGCCGTGGACGCGCCGGTCATCAATGTGAAGGAGGAACTGCTATGATCACCATATCCTTTGACGAAAAGGTCAAGATCGGCCTGCAATACGCGCTGGAGACCCTGCACGGCTGCTCCCCCTTCGGGCTGGAGCGCATCCGCCGCCTGCGGTTCTACGCCCCTGACGAGCGGGAGGCGCTGGAGACGGAATTATATAACGTGAAGGCGCTGGCCGACCACGACGGGGAGCTCAAGGACGTCTTTAACCGCCTGATGACCCTGCTGTGTCAGATCAAGGACATCCGCAACTCCCTGCGCCGCTGCCAGAACGGCGAGGTGCCCGACCACGTGGAGCTGTTTGAGATCAAGGGCTACCTCCAGCGTCTGCGGGATATCCGCCCCTTGCTGGAGACCATCAACGAAGCGGCGGGCCTGAAGGACGTGGCCCTTCACGATCCCGCCGCTGCACTGGCGATTCTGGATCCCCAGAACACCGGCAGCCGCGGCTTCTACATCCCCGACAGCGCCACCGACACCCTCAAGGCCGTCCGCGCTGCCAAAAAGAAGATTGAGGAGCGGCTTTTCCACGCCCAAAGCGACGCCGAAAAGGGCGAGCTGCGCCTTCAGCGCACCCGCATCTGCGCCGAGGAGGAGAGCGAGGAGCTGAAAGTGCGCCGCGCCATGGGCGCGCAGCTGGCTCCCATGGTGGATGACCTGCTGGCCGACGCCGACACGCTGGGCTGCCTGGATTTTATGGTGCAGAAGGCGCTGTTTGCCGTCCGCTACGGCGGCACGCTGCCGCAGCTTACCGATGGTGAGCTGGTGCTGGAGGACATGGTGAACCCCGAGCTGGTGGATCTGCTGAGCCAGCAGGGCCGTGCCTTTGTTCCCGTCTCCATCGCTCTGGATCGGGGCGCCACCGTCATCACCGGCGCCAATATGGGCGGCAAGTCTGTGGCTATGAAGACCGTGGCCCTCAACGTCCTGCTGCTGCAGGCGGGCTTTTTGGTCTGCGCCAAAACGGCGAAAATGCCCCTGTTCCACAGCGTGAAAATGCTCTTCGACGACCTCCAGTCCATCCAGTCCGGCCTGTCCGGCTTCGGCTCCGAGATCGTCCAGTTCCAAAAGGCGCTGTCTGAGGTGGAGCAGGGCTACGCCCTGTTCCTGCTGGACGAATTCGCCCGCGGCACCAACCCCGACGAGGGCGCGGTGATCGTTCAGGCCGTGACGAAATACCTGAACGGTGTCAACGCCATCTCCCTGCTGACTACCCACTACGATAAGGTGGCCGAGTGCGCCAACGACCATTACCAGATCATCGGCCTGCGTGACGTGGATCCCGAGCAGATCCGCCGCGAGCTGTCCGCCACCCACGAGGATGGCGTCACTGTCATCGCCCGCCATATGAATTACGGTCTTTACCGCGTGGAGGGCAAGTCCGACTGTCCCCGCGACGCCCTCAACATCTGCCGCATGCTCTCCCTCAAGCCGGAGATCCTGTGTCTGATCGAGGAGAATTATTGAGCCGCCGCGCCATCGTGAGGCACTTTGGGGCCCTGCCCCCTTTGCCGTCTCGCTGACAGGGAAAGCGAATAACAGGCAAACGCCTCCCCCTTGCAAGGGGGAGGCGTTTCTTCTTACAGTTCGATCAATCCCGCGTCCAGCGTGTTCTGCAGGCTCATCAGGATGCCCAGCTTGGCGTGATACCAGGTCAGGCCGCCCTGAAAGTACACGGCGTAGGGCTCACGGATGGGGCCGTCGGCGCTCAGCTCGATGGACGCGCCCTGAATAAAGGCGCCCGCCGCCATGATGACCTCGTCCTCGTACCCGGGCATGGCCCAGGGTTCCGGCGTCACATAGCTGTCCACCGGCGCGGCGGCCTGAATGCCCTTGCAGAAGGCCACCATGCCCGCGCGGCTTTTCAGCTCCACCGCCTGAATGATGTCCCGCCGCGTCTCGCGGGAGGAGGGCACCACCCGGAAGCCCAGCTTTTCATAGCAGGCGGCGGCGAACACCGCCCCCTTCACGGCGGAGGACACCACCGTGGGAGCCAGAAACAGCCCCTGATAAAAGGCGGGCAGCACACCCAGATTCGCGCCCACCTCGCGCCCCAGCCCCGGGGCGGTCAGGCGATAGGCGCAGCGGTCGATCAGCTCCTGACGGCCGCAGATGTAGCCGCCGGTGGGAGCCAGACCGCCGCCCAGGTTCTTGATGAGACTGCCCACGGCCATATCGGCCCCCACGTTGGTGGGCTCGTCCGTCTCCACGAACTCGCCGTAGCAGTTGTCCACCATGCAGATCACGTCCGGCTTGCACTGCTTGCAGAAGGCGATCAGTTCGCCGATCTGGGCCACGGAATAGCTGGGGCGGGTGGCGTAGCCCTTGGAGCGCTGGATGGTGATGAGCTTGGTCTTGTCGTTGATGGCGGCGCGGATGCCGTCGTAGTCAAAGCTGCCGTCCGGCAGCAGCTCCACCTGCCGGTAGCTGACGCCGTATTCCGCCAGAGAGCCGGGGGTGGGACGGGTGCCGATGACGCCCGCCAGCGTGTCGTAGGGCGCTCCCACGGGGGAGAGCAGCTCGTCCCCCGGCAGCAGATTGGCCGACAGTGCCAGCGCCAGCGCGTGGGTGCCGCAGGTGATCTGGGGCCGCACCAGCGCCGCCTCCGTGCCGAAGATGTGGGCGTAGATGCGCTCTAAATTATCCCGTCCGTCGTCGTCATAGCCGTAGCCGGTGGAGGGGTTGAAGTGCATGGCGGCCAGCCGGTTTTCCTGCATGGCGCGGAGTACCTTGGCCTGATTGTGCTCCGCCACGGCGTCGATGTGGGCGAATTGGGGGGCGATCTCCGCCAGCACCGCCGCGCCGAAATCCAGTACCTTCCGGGAAACGCCCAGCTGGGCGTACAGTTCATTGGTAGTCATTTTCCGCTCCTTGCTGGCGGCCTTCGGGGAAGGTGACGCCGTTCCATTTCATCAGTGCCCGAATGGGATAGTCCCGATCCAGATAGTTTTTGGCGAACCACTGGTAGGTGGCCTGGGGCAGATGCACCAGCTCCGGCGCTTCGCAGCGGAAGCGGTCAAAGGTGGTCTGGTCGCCGCTCAGCAGCGCCGCCGCCAGCTCCAGCCTGCCCTCGTTCATCAGCCGCTCCAGACAGCCGTCCATTATGACGGCGCAGGCCCGCTCCTCGTCGTCGGCGTAGTCCTCCCGATGGCCCAGCCAGTAGAGGAACTCCTCGGGGTCCAGATCCAGCTTGGTGGTGATCTGGCTGAGCTTGAAAAACTCCCGCCAGTCGCGGCGCTTCAAAACGTCGATCAGGTACTGCACCAGCCCGTCGTCCATGGCGATGCAGTCCAGAAACACCTCAAAGGCGTGCTTGCCCGCGTCGGGGTCGGGCTCGTCGGCGGGCGGTTCGGGTTCGGGGGCGTCCGGCTGTTGGGCGTTTTTCAGAAACGCCTCGAAGCCCGCCATGCCGTTGTCGCCGTCAAACAGGCGCTCCGGCAGAGTCTCGCCGTCCTGGGCGGCGCAGGCGCGGACAAAGTCCGCCGCCCCCATGGCGGACAGCTGCTCCGCCAGCTGGCGGGTGCGGCCCTCCTCGTCCTCCGCCGTCAGGGTGACGCCCTCCGGCGCGGGGCGCTTGCCCTCCAGCAGCTCGGTCATATAGCGGAGATAATAGTCAAAAAGCTCCATAAATGGCTCCTTATGATGGGATTTCAACCATAAATTTTACCATATTCCTGTTGTAATTGCAAGGCATTTCCGGTAGAATGGGATGGCGGGAAAGTACCCCCTTGACAATTCTTTCTATATCGGTATAATAAAAGCAAGGGTATTACTGCGAAGCGGTTTTGACCCGTCAAGTTTTTGTTATATTAGGATAAACCTAAGAAAACCGTCACTTGGCAGAGTGGCGGTTTTCCCATTTAATTCGAATGCTGAACACAAGTCCAAACAGATGAAAAACCCCGTCTCGATACAAGACGGAGCTCGCAAGATAGTACCTTCAAAATCAAGACAGAGGCTACGGCGGCATAGCCGCCGAGATCGGCACTAAAAACATGCCACCGGCATGTTTTCTTTACGTGCCGACGCCCCGCTTTGTTATGTAATACCCTTGCAAGAACAAGTGTAGCATATGGTTGATATGTTGTCAACAAGAAAAGCGGGGCAGGAAGGAGAGCGGCGCATGTATTACGTCTATATGCTCCGGTGTCGGGGCGGGGTGTTTTATACGGGGCTGGCGGTGGATGTGGCGCGGCGGTTCCGGACGCATGTGGCGGGGAAGGGGGCGAAGTTCACCCGCGCCTGCCCGCCGGAGGAGATCGCGGCGGTGTGGCGCTGCGGCGACAAGGTAACGGCGGCGCGGCTGGAGTACGCCATCAAAAAACACCTGTCCCACCGGCAGAAGCAGGGCCTTGCCGCCGCGCCGGAGACGCTAAGGGAATTGCTGCCTCAGGCGGCGGAGTGGGCGGTGACGGCGGAAAATGTCGAAGTTTTTCGTCAAACAGCACAATGAAATCGGGAAACGCATTGTGCAAAGCGCTGAATCTTCTCGAATTTCCGGAAAAAACGTGACTTTCTGCGGCTGTATGCTATAATGATATTGTGTAAAAAATGGCCCATGGGCCATTTTCGCTGCTATAGCAGCGAAAACACCATTCCAAAATTTTGAAAAGCGAAGGAGAATGAGCATGAAGAGAGTCATAAGCATATTGCTTGCGCTGGTCATGACGCTGAGTTTGTGCAGCGCGGCGTGGGCAATAAAAACGGCCGTTGGCGCCACCGGCCCCACCGAGGGCACCTGCGGCGCGGAGACCAACGAGGGCGGCCGCGGCAGCGTCACATGGAAGCTGACGAAGAACGGCGGAAAAGTGGCGGAGAAAGATGAAAATGGTAATGAGACAGGCGTTATACTGCCTGCTTATACGCTGACGATTTCCGGTAAGGGCGATATCATGGACGAGCCGGGGCAGGCAAGCGCCGGAAACTGGGCTGCGCGGGACGAGAACGGGAAGGGGTATGGCTCCCAAATTACCCAGGTCATCGTGAAAGAAGGGATAACTGGTATCGGTGATGTTGCGTTCAACCGTAATTTGCACAGATCAACGATCAGCATTCCCGCATCTGTGACGAAAATCGGCAAGCGTGCGTTTGGCGCGGAGATGATTGTGACGCTGGCGGAAGGCAATACCTCTTTTGTGATGGAGGACAATGTGCTGTTCACCAGCGATAAAAAGACGCTGGTGCGCTATTTCCCCAGCGGTGAAACGGTGAACAGCTATACGGTGCCCGCCTCGGTGGAAACCATTATAGGCGGCGCGTTTCAGAATGCCAAATTTAACCGTATTGACCTTGGCAGCGTAAAGACCATCGGTGAGTATGCATTCCAGGGTGCCGAGATCCCCGAGATCGTGCTGCCGGAGAGTGTAACGGAAATTGAATCGCAGCTTGTGAACAATGCAAAGGTACAGAAGCTGGTGCTCAATATGAATATGGCGGAAATGCCCACCAACTGGCTGTATGGTGCCAATGTAGAAGAAGTAGTCATCGGTAAACATATTACTAAACTGGATAAGCTATTCTTTAGATCCAATGTCAAAAAAGTAACCTTTGCGGCAGAAAGTAACGTGAAAGAATTTACCGACTTCACGTTTTGTGATATGAACTACTTGGAGAGCATTGTGATTCCCGACAGTGTGGAAAAAATGGGTACCAGTGTTTTCAGAACCTCTACAAATCTGAAAAGCGTAGTTATTGGTGCAGGTATAAAAGAAATTCCCGGCAGTACATTCAATGGCTGCACCGCACTGGAAGAGGTTACGTTTGCGCCAGGAAGTCAATTAGAAAAAATTGCGTATGCACATCCTTTTACCAAATGTAAGAGTCTTAAGAGTATTGAGCTTCCGGATAGCTGTACCGCCGTTGAGGGCTTTGGCTTCAATGAATGCGATAATCTGCGGACGATTGTAGGTAATGGACTTACGAAGTTTGAATATAATTTTGGGGATAATGACGGCTTTTTTAAGGCCACGGTTAAACATGGTGAAGTTCTGAACAGTATACTTCATACCGACAAAAAAGATGCATACGGCATTGTATTGGCGCCGTATAACGGATTTGCGGGGCTTGGCTGGTACACGCAGACGGGCGTTAAGGGAGACAGCAACTCTATTAACGGCACCTCCACTACAGTTTACGCCGTTTATAAAGCGGATTGCTCCTTTGACGTCAACGGCGGTACAGGCGATGTGACCGCGATCAAGAGCTATGTTGCTCCCGGTTTGGACGATGATGAGGAAATAGTGAATCTGCCGCAGGAAGAAGTGAAGATTCCCGGTACCACTCCTACCCGTGACGGCTACACCTTCACCGGCTGGAACACTGCGGTGGACGGCAGCGGAGACAGCTATCAGCCCGACCAATATCTGAAGACCACCAACCAGCCCATCACCAAGCTGTACGCCCAGTGGGGCAAGAAGGTGGGCAATGCGGTGTATACCGTCTCCTGCAATGTGCCGCTGGTCTATAGCGGCAAACAGCAGACCCCCAGCGTTACCGTGATGAAGACAGAGAATAATGAGAGTGTTGAGCTGACCGAAGGGACGGACTACACCGTTACCCCCGCTGAGAATGGCATCAATGCCGGTCTCTACACCGGCGTGGTGACGCTGACCAACGTTGTCACCGGCGATGAGGCCACCGGCAACGCCGCCGTCGCCCCCGCCCCCGTGGTGGTGGACGATGCCGCTGCGGCTGCTGACGCCGACACCGAGGGCGATGCCGACGCGGCTGCCGACGCTGACGAGGACACCAATGCCAACGCCGACGCGGAAGTGGACGCCAACGTTGACACCGAGACCGAAAACGAGACCGAAAACGATGTGCCCGCCAAGGCCGAGGGTGAAAATGGCGATGCCGCTCCCGCGCTGAAGCCCAGCATGTCCAGCGCTCCTGTCACGCTGGATAACGGCGCTGCCGGTACGCCGGTCGTCATGGCAAATAATGTGACCATCGACTTCAAGTACGAGATCAAGAAGGTCCCCAGCGCATTGCAGATCGACGCTCCTGCCACCGCGAAGGGCAACAGCAAAGTGACGCTGACCGTCAGCCGCGCGGTGGTCCCCGCCGTGACGTGCAGCGACACATCCATCGAGATCGTCAACAACAACGACGGCACCTACAGCGCCGATGTGCCGGACAGCAACAAGATCTATACCTTCACCGTCATCGACGCGGGCGACGACAACCACGAGGGCGCCACCAAGAGCGTCACCGTCAATGTCACCATGCGCAGCAGCGGCCTTCTGGTGCTGGAGAAGTCCACCCTGACGGCCAAGAAGGGCGAGACGCAGACCATCACCTATACCTACCACGGCAACGGCAGGGTGACGGCGGAGAGCAGCGATCCCTCCGTGGCCACTGTGACGATGGACGAGAACGCCAAGACCATCACCGTCAAGCTGTTGAAGAAGGGCACCGCGGACATTGTGGTGCGGGCCGTGGGCACCGCAGACTATAAGTCCGCCACCGCCGTTCTGGTGCTGACCGTGGAGGCCGACGCCGAGGACAACAACAATAATAATAACAATAACAACAACAATAACAACAATAATAACGGCAACAACGGCAACAACGGCAACAAGAACAACGACCGGCCGTTCCGCCGCTATCCCAGCGCAACCACCAACGGCGGCAATGACGCCAACACGGCCAACACCGGCAAGAACGTCAAGTCCGGCGATACCGGCGACATGGGCATCACCCTGTACGCCGCCGCCGCACTGCTGAGCGCCACCGGCATGGCCTGGTTCGGCAAGAAGCGCGGCCAGTAAATCACTATCCGGCACAGCGGCGCTCTCCCCGCGCTGCTGTGGGAAAAGGCACCCCGTAAGGGGTGCCTTTTTTTGCTTGAGGTTACGGTGAAAATTCGCAGGGGCGGGGTGCTGCCCTTGAAAGCCGGAAAATCGCCGTTATGCGTGGGGCTTCGTCTCCTGATAGAACATGTTCCAATCCACCTGATAGGCGTGCAGGGTCTCCGGTGTGTGGCACACCATGCGCAGGGTCATGCCCGCGTGGGCGCGGTCGAAGGTTACCAGCTCCCGCAGGGCGATGTGGGCGGCCTGGGGCAGGGGATAGCCGTACACGCCGGTGGAGATGGAGGGAAAATCCACGCTGCGGCAGCCGTTTTCCCACGCCAGCGATAGGCAGGCGCGATAGCAGGAGGCGAGAAGCGCCGCCTCGTCATGCCCGCCGCCCCGCCAGATGGGGCCGGGGGTGTGGATCACGAACCGGCAGGGCAGGTCAAAGGCGGGGGTGATCTTGGCCTGTCCCGTTTCGCAGCCGTTCAGGGCGCGGCAGGCCGCCAAAAGCCGCGCTCCGGCGGCGCGGTGGATCGCGCCGTCCACGCCGCTGCCCCCCAGAAGGGAACAGTTGGCGGCGTTGACAATAGCGTCCGCGCGGGAGAGAGTAATGTCTCCTAAAACGACAGAAACAGACATAAAACGCACCTCAATTTAACAAAAACGTAACATAAGTGTGAACAAAAGTTGAATTTTTTATCCGAACAATGCCGGGTCTATTTACAGAAAACGCAAACCGTGCTACAATAAAAACAGGAAGATGATCCCAGGAAGGAGCAAGCAGCATGGTGAGAAAATACGTGCCCGTCTACGAGGGGAATCTGCGCAAGCATACGCTGTCGGTGCCCCGCTGCATCAGCGAGTGCAGCGGCATCCGCGTGTTTGGGCGGCGCATCAAGTCGCTGGTGTTCTCCACGGACGTGGCGATTATCAAGAATATCAACGCCGACGCGGTGATCGCCGTGTATCCCTTTACGCCCCAGCCCAGCATCACCCAGGCCATCATCGGCATTTCCGAGGTGCCGGTGTTCTGCGGCGTGGGCGGCGGCCTGACAAACGGCGTCCGCAGCGCCAGCATGGCGGCCTATGTGGAGCATCAGGGCGCCTACGGTGTGGTGTGCAACAGTAAGATCGGGCTGGACACCATCCGCGCCATCAAGGAGGCGGTGGAGATCCCCGTGGTGTACACCGTGATCTCGGAGAAAATGGACATCGAGCCGTATCTGGAGGCGGGGGTGGACTTTGTCAACGTGTCCGGCGCGGCCCGCACGCCGGAGATCGCGGCGGCGCTGCGGACAAGATATCCGGAGCTGCCCATCATCGCCACCGGCGGCCCCACGGAGGAAAGCATCACCGCCACCATCCGCGCGGGAGCCAACGCCATCACCTATACGCCCCCCAGCAGCGCGGCGCTGTTTGCCAAGACCATGGCGGAAAACCGCAGCGAGCTGGAATAGGCCCATACATAACATACCGCAGGGCTGGCCGCGTGTCAACCCTGCGGTTTTTTCGCGGGACGGCCGCAAAGGGGCAGAGGTATGCATTACGCCCGCTGCACCCTTGCCAATTCTTCCATTTTCTGCTATAGTATATCCACCAACCGGAAGGAGCGACGACGATGGATCTTTGTGACCGCCGTGACATACAGGCGCTTTTGGAGCGCCACGGCTTCCGCTTTTCCAAGGCTATGGGCCAGAATTTTCTCATCGAGGGCTGGGTGCCCCGGGACATTGCCGACGCCAGCGGCGCGGACGCGGGCACCGGCGTGCTGGAGATCGGCCCCGGCATCGGGCCGTTGACGGCCCAGCTGGCGCGGCGGGCGGGCAAGGTGGTGTCTGTGGAGCTGGACGCGCGGCTATATCCCGTCCTGCGGGAGACCATGGCCGGCGCGGATAACTTTACCCTCATCGAGGGCGACGCCATGAAGCTGGACTTTGCCCGGATCACGGCGGAGCACTTCGCCGGCCTGCGGCCCATCCTGTGCGCCAATCTGCCCTATAACATCACCACTCCCGTGCTGACAAAGTGTGTGGAGAGCCGCTGCTTCGACAGTCTTACCGTCCTGATCCAGAAGGAGGTGGCGGAGCGCATCTGCGCCAGAGCAGGAACGGCGGAATACGGCGCTTTCACGGTGCTGATGCAGTATTACACCGATCCGCGGCTGCTGTTCACCGTACCGCCCGAGTGCTTCCTGCCGGCGCCCAAGGTCACTTCCGCCGTGATCCACTGCCCCGTGCGGAAGACTCCGCCGGTGCAGGTGGCGTCCGAGGCCGCCCTGTGGCGGACGGTGAAGGCCGCCTTCGCCCTGCGGCGCAAGACGCTGGTGAACTCCCTGCAAACCGGCTATTCGCTGCCCAAAGAGCAGCTGACGGCTATCGTGGCCGCCTGCGGCCTTGACCCCGCCGTCCGCGGCGAGCGGCTGACCCTGACGGATTTCGCCCGCCTGACCAACGCCCTGCAGGAGGCGGGGCGGAATACCTGATGTTCACACCTTTTCACACAATGTGTGATATGCCTATTATAGAGAAAGAGGAGGCGTCTCTTTGGAACTGAACAAGAAAACCATCCGCAATATCCTGCTGCTGGCGGCGGCCGTCATCGCCGTGTGGTGGCTGGTGAACCACTTTGATCTGCTGGCCAGTATTCTGCGGACGATCCTGAGTATTCTATCCCCTATCCTGATCGGTCTGGTGCTGGCCTTTATCCTGAACCTGCTGCTGGTGCCGCTGGAGCGGCTGTGGAACAAGCTGTTTGTGAAGGAGGGCTGCCGCAAGTGGGCAACGTCCCTGCGCCGTCCTCTGTGCCTGCTGCTGAGCTTTTTGATCGTGCTGGGTGTCATCTTTGCCGTGTGCTTCGTGGTGATCCCCCGCCTGGGCAGCACGGTGGTGGACATGGTCAACACCATTTCTGCTTACGTCAAGACGCTGGACGTGCGATATGACGACCTGCGGGCCCAGCTGGAGCAGTACGCCATCACTCTGCCGGAGATCGACCTGGGCAAGAATGACCTGCTGACGAAGCTCACCGACCTGCTGGCAAAGGGTGGCTCGGCGCTGCTGAACACCACCATCAGTATCACCGCGTCGGTGCTGTCGGCGGTGGTGAACCTGCTGATGGGTGTGGTGTTCTCCGTGTACATCCTGGCGCAGAAGGAGACCCTGAGCCGCCAGTTGAAGCGGCTGCTGTACCTGACCTTCCCTGAGAAGAAGGTGACGCCCTTCCTGGCCTTTTTGGGCCGCGTCAACCGCACCTTCTCCCAGTTTGTCACCGGCCAGACCATCGAGGCCATCATCCTGGGCACGCTGGTGCTCATCGGTATGCTGATCCTGCGCCTGCCCTTCGCGCCGGTCATTGCCGTGGTGGTGGGCGTCACCGCCCTGATCCCCATTCTGGGCTCGTGGATCGGCGCCATCGTGGGGGCGCTGCTGATCCTGCCGTCGTCGCTGATGCAGGCCATCTGGTTTCTGGTGTTCCTCATTGTGCTGCAGCAGGTGGAGGGCAACCTGATCTATCCCCACGTGGTGGGCAAGTCTGTGGGTCTGCCGGGGATCTGGGTGTTCTTCGCCGTCATCGTGGGCAGCGGCCTGGGAGGCATCGCCGGCATGCTGCTGGGCGTGCCCGTCTGCGCCGTGCTCTATGACGAGATCCGCCGCAGCATGCGCAAGAAAGAGGCCGCGCTGACGGTGGAGGACAGCGGGAAGGTCTCCTGACGCTCCGCTTGACCGCCCCCGTGTCTCCGCCGCGAATACCCGCCATGCCGCGCAGCGGCATGCCACATTTTTTTCGTATCTGTTCACTGTGAGAACGGCGGCCGCTTTGGCCGCCGTTCTCCCCTTTGGTGGGGAAAACTTGACAAATTTTGCTGAAAATGATATACTTTATGGCGTATTTTTCCACTTCCATGCCCATCATGGTTTATCATGGCGGGAAAATGGATACGATCGAGGTATTATGAAAGAACGATTGCAACAACTTCTGCCCAACATCCGCTTTGCGCTGCGATACATGGGTGACAGTTGGCTCGCCTTCTGTGAAACGGAGGAAGTCCGTGCCCTGCGGCGGGCTTTTCGGGTCTTCTGGTGGCGCCTGGGCGATGTGTTTGCGCTGCTGGGCCGGCTGCTGCTGGCGTGGTTTCTCAACACGCGGCTGGCCCGCTCGGCCCGCGCCTGGTGGCAGCGGACGAAAAAGGCGGTGTGGGAGCTGCCCCAATACCAGTTCCTGCGGCGCTTCTTCGCCAAACTGAAGGCCCATGTCTGGATGCGCTGGGCCGTTGTGGGGGCCATCGCCCTGCTGGTCTGCCTGCCCTGGTGCGTGGCGGACACCACCGCCAAGACCTACACCTATCTGTTGGTTACGGACGAGCAGACCGCCCTGGTGGACGGCTATCCCGCTTTCACCTATGACAGCGACACCCTGCGGATACGGGAGGGCACCGGCGGCGACGCCCAGATCATCCTGACTGCCGGACAGACCGTCCTCATCCGCCACGGCGATGAGCTGCTGACGGTGGAGTGCTACACCGAGACGGTGCAGAATCTGCTGGAGCGCTATGACATCCACGTGGGCAGGGACGAGATGGTGGGCGTCAACAACACCGGCCTGAAGACCCTGATCCACATTAGCGACGAGCTGCGCTGCCGCCGCCGCGAAACGAAGGTGGACACCTATAAGACCAAGGTGCTGTACGATTATCTGCTGCCCTATGGCGAAAACGTCATTTTGCAGGAGGGCGCACCCGGCCTGACTACCGACACCTATGACGATGTGTACCGCAACGGCGAAATGATCGACACCGTGCTGGTGGATCGCAGCGACAGTACCGCGCGGGCCCAGATCATTGTCTACGGCCGCCTTGTCAAAGAGGTGGAGCGGGAGGATAAGATCGCCCGCGACGTGCCCTATGGCGGCGGCTCCAACGGCGGCTATCTGGTGTTTGACTCCGGCTACAGCATGACCTATTATGACAAGCTGATCTGCAATTCCACCGCCTACTACAGCGGCGGCGAGAACGGCGCGGCATGGACGACCGCCACCGGCCATTCGGTGGGCCTGGGTATCGTGGCCGCTGACCCCAAGGTGTTCCCCTATCACTCCCGCATGTTCATCCAGTCCTACGGCATGGGGCAGATCGAGGACACCGGCGGCATGACCGGCAACGTCATCGACGTGTGGTTCCCCAGCTATGGCGACTGTGTCTCCTGGGGCCGCCGCAACGTCACCGTCTGGCTGCTGGATTAAGGGAAGACATGAAAAAGACACCCCGTCGGGTGTCTTTTTTGTGTGGTAAAAAACGACTGACCTTCTTCCGCCGCTTAAATCTTGATCAGTTCGTAATCTCTGGTGCCCAGTCCCAGCTTTTCGCCGTGCTCCAGACAGCTGCGCCAATCCGTGTCGGGATGGATCCGCTGGAAGTGGTCATAGGCGTGCTCGTGATCCTCGTCGCAGTCGGCGACGCTGCCATGCAGGGGCACCTGATCGTTTACCGCGTCGATGCAGGCCATGTCCAGCGCCACGGGGTCGAAGGAGGCGAACATGCCCACGTTGGGCACGATTGCCATGTCATTTTCACTGCGGCAGTCACAGTTGGGGGACACGTCAATAACCAGAGAGATGTGGAAGCAGGGACGGCCGTCCACCACCGCTTTGGTATACTCGGCGATCTTGCGGTTCAGGTTGCTGGTGGATTCATCCCAGTTGATCTGTACCGCGTTTTTGGGGCACACGGCGATGCAGCGGCCGCAGCCCACGCACTTGTCGTGGTCGATGGCGGCCTTTTTGTCGGTGATCACCGGTGCGCCGTGGGCGCAGATCTTGCGGCACTGGCCGCAGCCCACGCACAGCGTTTGCTCCACGTGGGGCTTGCCGGCGTTGTGCTGCTCCATTTTGCCGGCGCGGCTGCCGCAGCCCATGCCGATGTTCTTCAAGCAGCCGCCGAAGCCCGCCGTCTCATGGCCCTTGAAGTGGGTCAGAGAGATGAACACATCCGCGTCCATAACGGCGCGGCCGATTTTGGCGTTTTTCACATACTCGCCGCCCGCCACGGGAACCTCTACCTCGTCATTGCCCTTCAAACCGTCGGCAATAATGATCTGGCATCCGGTGGTCATGTAGTTAAAGCCGTTGACCATGGCGCTGTCCATATGATCCAGCGCGTTCTTCCGGCCGCCCACGTACAGGGTGTTGCAGTCCGTCAGGAAGGGCTTGCCGCCCCGCTCCTTTACGAAATCCGCCACGGTCTTGGCCCAGTTGGGCCGCAGATAGGCCAGATTCCCCGGCTCACCGAAATGCAGCTTGATAGCCACGAACTTCTCATTGAAATCAATATTGCCCATACCCGCCGTTTTCATCAGCCGCGTCAGCTTCTGCTGCAAATTTTCGTGGTAGTCGGCCCGCAGGTTGGCAAAATACACTTTAGACGCCATAATTTTCTTGTCCTTTCTCCAGTTTTCAGAGATTGTCTTGCTCATGTCGATATAGTCTATCACATTTTTCCCTTTTGTGCTATACTATATTTTTATAAAACTTTGCGAGAGGAGGTCTGCCCATGCGTATTTTGTCGCTGCCCATCACGCCGGTGCTGTCCGGCCAGACGGTCAAGCAGCTGCTGCGGCGGGAACTGGGGATGTCCTCCTCGCTGCTGAAATCCCTGAAATGGCGGGAAAACGCCATTTTGCTGAACGGCAGCCCCGTCACCGTCCGCGCCGTAGTCAGCGCAGGGGATCTTCTGTCCGTTGACGTGTCCGATCCGCCCGCGGTCAGTCCCGTTCCCCCTGTGGATTACCCGCTGGATATTCTGTGGGAGGACAGGGATCTGCTGATCCTCAACAAGCCCGCCGGCATCACCGTCCACTCGGCGGCGCTGACGGAGGAAACCGTCACCGTGGCGGGCGCGGTGGCCCACTATCTGGGAGGCGGTGCGTTCCACGCCGTGAACCGGCTGGATCGCGGCGTCACCGGCGTGATGGTGGTGGCAAAAAGCGGCTACATGCACCAGCGGTGCATGGACATTCTCCACACCGACGACTTCCGCCGTGAATACCGCGGCATCTGTGACGGCGTGCCCCAGCCGGCCGCAGGCGTCATCGACCTGCCCATCAGCCGCCAGCCGGGGTCGCTTCTCAAGCGCAGCATCGACCCGGAGGGCCTGCCCTCCCGCACGGAATATGAGGTCTTGTCCGTGTCCCATGGCCGCGCGCTGGTGCGCCTGCGGCCCATCACCGGCCGCACCCATCAGCTGCGGCTCCACATGGCCGCCATCGGCTGCCCCCTGACCGGCGATTGGCTCTACGGGGCGGAGGACAAGGCCCTCATCGCCAGACCGGCTCTTCACAGCTATGAGCTGTGGCTGCGGCACCCGCTGACGAAGGAACTGCTGCACATCACCGCACCACTGCCGGAGGATATACAGCGACTGTTGAAGGAGGAACGTCTATGAATTTTCGCCTGTTAACCGCAAAGGAATACCCCCGCTGGTATCACGAC
>CAKTQM010000002.1 GCA_934597125.1 uncultured Oscillospiraceae bacterium | reverse complement strand
GGCGGAAAGAAGCAACCGAGCTTTCCAGCCGCTTGAGAAGGTTGATACTCATAAGACGGCGAATGCCTTCTTCACGTCCTTGCTGGGTCAGGCTGTTTCCCTTGTGGTGCGTCATGTCGATGTACTTTGCCAGTTTCGACGGCATGATATAATTCGACGGCGTATAGATCGTCAGGCTCAACGAC
Source organism: uncultured Oscillospiraceae bacterium (assembly GCA_934597125.1). Classification (GTDB taxonomy): domain Bacteria; phylum Bacillota; class Clostridia; order Oscillospirales; family Oscillospiraceae; genus Vescimonas. The sequence goes on along the minus strand of CAKTQM010000002.1, from coordinate 73,530 downwards.
ATAAGCAGATTGTAAATATCGTTATAGTTGATTGCATCATTCAAATCGGTCAAGCAGGGACGCAGTGAGATCGGCGGCAGACGCTCCGGGAATTTGCCGATGTCGGAAGTGTTGTAGTACTTTTCGATGTGCTTTCTTGACCGGGCAATCGTTACACTATCCAGCAGTTCAAAGAAATCAAAATCCAGAGTCCGAAGAAGTTCGTCCGTCGTGCGTTCTTCGGCAGGGAGCTTGCTCCATGCGTTGAAAGCCTTCTGTGCCTGACGGAAGATTTCGTCAATACTTTTGGTCGTATCGAGCTTTTTGCTCATCTGCGAAGCGTCGCCCTCATAGGCAAGTGCAAGCTGATTCTTGAGGTCGATAAACTTGTTGTTGACCGGCGTTGCCGAGAGCATCAGCACTTTCGTTTTCACACCGGCGCGAACGACTTTATTAAGTAGTTTCAGATAGCGATTTTCTTTTGCATCTTCGCCAGACACCTCACCGCCATTGCGGAAGTTGTGGCTCTCATCAATGACAACAAGGTCATAGTTGCCCCAATTCAGCCGGTCGAGGTCAATCCCGTTCGACTGCCCATGTTCACGGGAAAGGTCGGTGTGATAGAGCACATCATAGCGCAGCCGGTCTGTTGCAATAGGATTGTTGACATAGTTGCCCTTGTATGTATTCCAGTTCTCAGAGAGCTTTTTAGGGCAAAGAACTAGCACGGATTTATTGCGGTTTTCATAATACTTGATAACTGCAAGTGCAGTAAATGTTTTGCCGAGACCAACACTGTCTGCCAGAATGCAACCGTTAAACTTTTCAAGCTTGCTAATGATAGCAAGAACGGCATCCCGCTGGAAGTTATAGAGCATTCCCCAGATTTTGCTTTCCTTAAAGCCCGTTGCCTCGTTAGGTAATTCATCTTCAGATATATCATCAAGGAATTCGTTGAAAATATTATAAAGCGCAACGAAATAGATGTATTCAGGCGCGTTTTCACGATATGCAGCAGAAATATTTTCAATCACAACATCTGTAACTTCTTGCAGTCTATTTTTATCATTCCAAAGTTGTTCAAAAAGTTTAAGAAAATAATTAGCATTCTCATAGCTTTCGGTTTTCTGTACCGGATAATAAGCGTTATTGCCGCGCTCACAGCCAAGATCGACAGTGGTAAAACCATTGATTGGCATATAGGTACTCTTGTCGACTGTCATAAAGCCCATCATCTGCTCCTGCGTGACATTCGATTTGAAAACAGCTTTACGCCTGATCCAGTCTGCACATTCTTTTGCAATTGCCTTTTGCGTTAGTTCATTGCGGAGCTTTACTTCAAACTCTGTGCCGTATAAGCTTCGTTCCCTGGAAATCCGTGGAATATAAAACTCTCTTTGTGCTTTCGATGCTTTTTCTGTAACAAAAGTCGGTGAGGTAAATATGAATCGCAATTCATCAATCCCCTCAAGCCACTCTTTTAACTCTTGATATGCATAAATTGAAAAACAAGCTGCCGCAACAGAGAATTCGCTCCCTCTCTGAATATTCTTTTGCAGGTCACTTTTTACTGTATGGTTGATGTTGTCGATAATTTGCATCTACTCACCTCAACAGGCACTTTTTAACCATTTGGTTCTGGCATCTTATAACGGTAACGTCAAAATTTATTTCTCACCTATCACAATCTCCATAGTATCCTCAACTCTGCAATTCGGCGCAGTGCAAGCTTCCAGAAGAGTCTGTGGTGACATGACCATTTCGCAACAGATGCAGGACTGTTGTCCGCTTTTACGCAGAGATTCTTTCTTTCATATTCTTATCAATGAGCAGTTCCCCACATTTTCAACTCACAGACATACCGTTTTCTTCGAGAAATATAACAATGCTCTGCCTCTCGGCAGAGCATATGGTCTATACGTCTATGCTGCCAAGGCGCTACAACACTTGACAGCGTTGTTTATAATGATAGCACATCCAGTCGGAATAAGCAAGAAAATGATAGATTGGCGCAATTTTACAGCTTTCTACACTTGAAAAATTTTAAAAACAGTCTCTCCTTTTACACCCAGACTGCATCATAGCAACACACTCGGTTCAGTGAAAAATTTTCGCAAGGGCTGTTCATCTCCAATACCATCTGCGCCTATTGCTGGAGGCAAAGCCCCACTATTTACGGAATGCTGATGCTCCGCTAATCAATGATTTCAAAATTCTCAGGCGGGTACAAGTAGTCCTCACCGCTCTCATCGGCTAAACAATACCACCCACTTTCAATACTAACCACAGTATAAACTTTGTTATGGGTAAGTACCAAAAATTCACTTTTCCCTATATCCTATATAACGTACTTCCATGACGTCCAATCACTTCGAGCTTAAGTAAGGCGCAAGTCAACTGTTTAGAACAATATCTTCCTCATCAAAAGGATCTCCACACTCGGGACAGAATTTTGGCGGCTGTGTATTATCTTCAGGTGCCCATCCGCAGCTGTTGCAGCGATACTGAGGACGAGACACAGGTCTGGCTTTACCGCATTCGGTGCAGAATTTACCTTTATTCTCAGCTCCGCAGGCACAGACCCAGAAATTTGTGACCGCGTCATCTGCCTCGATAGGAGTACAGTCTACATCTATGGCAATCTTCTCCACCGCAATATTTCCTTCGTAAGCAGCATATTCTTCAGGAGACATATGGGCCAATTTCGACAGATGCTTTTGAAGTCTGTGCGCCATCGGCTTAAAGGTTGCCAATGTGAGTCCGCCAGAAATAACACCGCCCACAACCGGTACAGCCTTGGAAACGCCCTTTGCAAAGGTAGACTTGACCAGTTTTACACCCAGCAAACTTGCAACCTTTTTTGCAATTGGATAGTACCACGTTTTTGTTAACGCTTTTGCGGCCACTTTTTTCGCCACAGCGCGCATAGCCGCTTCACCAAAAAGCTTTGTAACAGCACCTCCTGCGGCGGCAACACCAGACATAACGCCAATGAACAAGATCAACTGCGACTCTGTAGCAGCGTCAAGTTCAAGAGAATTATCTTCTGTGATAAGCTCATCCCAACCATAGAGATAAGCCAATTCCTGCGCGGTACGAAGTATAAATCCATAGAACTGCGCCAAATCCGCAGGGATTGTGGCAAGCATAGCCAGCCCACCCGGAAGGCCGGCTGCGGCGGAGATAGTTGTCACTTTCAATGTCTCAGCGTTGATTACTGCGTTGGCAATGCTGTCCAGTAGATTGACCGCAATACCAGCTTGGAGTGTACCGCAGTCTAATGCTTTGTTGAGTTGCTCTGTTGTACACACCTTTGATAAGTTGTCTGTCAGGAACTTTTTCCGGTCAATATGTACCAACGGCAGTTTGGCAGCAGTTTCCAAAACGGAAGTGAACGATAATTCTTGAGACATATATTCCCTCCGACCTTAATCAAGTTGTTTCGTAAGCTGTAGAATTCTTAACATAGGGTGCATTTCCTGCGAAGAATCAACATGAAAACGATAACCTCAAAAACTTTTATTATTTTAATGATAACATTTCTTTCGGCATTTTTCAATTCGTAAGGAAAGCTTTTTCAGGCGGATACTGTAGATTTGTTTTGTTTTTAGCTTCTGGCATAAGTACAGAAGACACCTCTAAATACTATCGTGTTAGCGTTCCAACACAGAGAAAAAGAGTTCGTTCAACTCATCCCAATCCTGCACTGGTGTATCTAGCAGCTTTTCGATCTGCTCTTTCACGTTCCCGATGCCAGCATCTAGGTATCGATTCAATTGATCGATTCGCGGGATCTCCTTGATCTCCGGCGAATTCATTTTCAAATCCAACAGTTGGTAGACCGTTTCAGACAAGTCATCAGGAAGCTCGCTTTTTACAAGGTCTGTAAAGAGCATCGGTGGCGGTGTTCCTTTTTCAAGGATCCACTTACAGGCTAGAATTGGCCTGAGCACATAAAAGTACTTCTTTGCACGCACCATCTCACCTCTGAGATAATCGCGATAGTTTCCCTCTGCCATATGCAAATAGTGCCACAAACCAGCCTTTGATGAGAAATACTTCTGCATGATCGGTCTAAATTGATCCGCAAATGCACTCGTCTGGTAGATGATCGGCGACGAAAACCATTCAAACACCGTGGGATTGGATTTGTGCAGCAAACGCAGTGTTTTATCAATATCCCAGCCATTGATGTCAAGTTCGTCATTGATAGGTACTTCTATCACATCGCGGGTTCTGTCCAGACGAAGGTACGCTTTTTCCGGACGCACATAAATAAAGCGGACATCATAATCGCTGTCCGGAGAGGCAAAGCCCCATGCACGGCTGCCTGATTCAACTGCCAAAAGAATACGGCATTCCTCACGCTGTTCGATCTCGCGCAGTTTTTCCTGTATTAGTTCCTTCATGGTCAACGCCTCCTATAGGATATTCCCTTCCCGGTGCGGTTTTATTATATCATTCTGCTCTGCTGTTTGCAATTTCCACGCAGAAATGAAAAACGCTTCCTGCCCAGCATCGGTGAACATTCACCGGTGCCGGACGGGAAGCGTTTTGGATGATATAGATTCACAGCGGAATCACTACTTTACGATTGTGTATCCCGCCTGTTTGAGAGCCTCCAGCGCCTTTTCGCAGTGCTCCGCTTTCGTCAGAACATAGTCGGTGTTGTAGGTGGAGATGGCGAAGATTGGGATGCCATTCTCCGCCAGAAGCGCGGCGATTTTGGCGAGGATCCCCACCAGCGAGAAGTTCAGAACGTCCTGAATACGGAAGGCCTTCCAACCGTCGTCCCGTCAGATTACATTGGCGGGCACATCGGCGGTGGCGCAGACCAGAGAGAATTCCTCGTTCGTTTTGCCGGTGAAGCAGAATTCTGCCGCCCAATTCACCTGCGCGTAGTCCGCTACTTGACACACGGTGAAATCCTGCTCGAGTGCTTTGATCTCCATGCTGTTGACCTCCTCGCTTTCAGAAAATGATCTGCTCCGGCTTGATCTTGTCCGCCTCCGTGATGGGACGGATCACGCGGCAGGGCGCACCTGCCGCCACGACACCGGCGGGAATATCATGTGTGACCACACTCCCAGCGCCGATGACCGAGCCTGCGCCGATGGTCACGCCGCCGCAGACGGTGGCATTAGCCCCGATCCAGACGTCGTTCTCCAGCGTGATGGGCGCGGAGGTGCCGATGCCGCGGCTGCGCTGCTCCGGATCAACGGAGTGGCCGGAACAGGCCAGACAGACACCCGGCGCGATAAAGGCTCCCGCGCCGATATGGACCGGAGAGGTGTCCAGGATCACGCAGTTATAGTTGATCACCGCCAGCCCGTGGATGTGGATATTGAAGCCGTAGTCGCAGCGGAAATCGGACTCGATATTGGTCAGGGGATGATAGGTGCCCAAAAGCTCTCGCAGAATGGCGCGGCGCTTCTCCGCGTCCTCCGGGGATGTCTGGTTATAGGCCCAGCAAAGCTGCTTGGCACGTCTCTGCGCCTCCGCCGGGGCGTTTTCATACCCGCAGGCATACGCCGCGGGACGCTTCATCAGGTCGATCGGATTCATAGGATACTCCTTTGTTGATCGTAATTGCTGGTGCTGGAATGTAAGTCACGTTCGCCTTCATCTTACCAGCAGCGCCAGCACCAGCATATGTACCGGATAGAAGGCATAGCAGGCATACTGGAACGGTTTGCTGTGGTACCCCTGCCGCCCGCGATAGAGCCAGATGGGTACGAGCGCCAGCAGCGCAAGCCCCTGCTGACAGAGCTCAAACTCTACGCCGAAGAGCGAAACGGGATACAACTGCCCGCCTAGCATCTGCACATTGATCCAGTACAGCGCCACGATCTGTCCGAGCAGCTTCCACCACGCCCTGCCCCGGAAGAAGTAGAAAACGAACACGGTCAGAACACCCGCGCCGTAGTAGTCCACCATTCCCACCGTGCCGAGAATCGCACCGAGTACTGTTACGCCTACGCAGGTGAGGACGTAGCACCACGTCTTTCCCTTTTGCCTTACTTTTTCCATCAGGTGGATGCCCAGCAGGCCGATGAGCAGTGTCCAGATGACATTCTGGTGCACGGGATAGAACCACGTTCCGCCGTACATCAGGTCGAAGGGGATCTCGGAGAGCAGCGCAAAGGCCAGCATCCGCAGGGCGTAGCGCTTGAAGCTCCGCGTGTGGAAATAGCCCTCCACCGCCATGAAGGCGAACATCGGGAAAGCAAGCCGTCCCACACCTGTGAGCCACTCCTGCGCAGGCAGAAGCGTCGCCCACAGGTGATCCATCAGCATGAAGGCCATCGCCAGAATATGCAGCGCCGCCGCGCTGAGGTCAAATCGTTTTTCCATCAACATCTCCTCACAGATACCTGTACTGCCATAGCATCGTATACTCTCCACAAGTTACAGCGTTACATTCGGATTTGTATATTGCCCGTGGTGTTGGGTACGATTCCCATACTGGATGGCAAACTTGGGGCATCGATGCAGGCAGCCAAGGCACAGGGCACATTTCTCCTTGACCCACACCGGTCGTTTCCCCTGCATCTCGATGGCCTGAACGGGGCATTTTCTTGCACATAGTCCGCAGCCGACGCAGCTTTCCTCTACACGAAAATGCGCCGTTCGACGCTTATTGCTATTGTAAATCGGCTGGGCGAACCACTCCGCCAGAAACGCGGGGACGTGCGGTGTCATATGCCGGTTGGTATGGCGTTCGCCGATCTTGCGGATCGCATCGTCGATCTCCGCTTCCGTCGTCTTGGAAAAACGCTGCCACCTTCTCCGGCGTGGACAGGTCAAACATCGGCGTCCAGGTATCCGGCATCCGCACGGAGTAGAATGCGTCGATGGTCTTCCCCTGAATCGCTTTGCCTGCCATGGCGTCGGACGCCCCCGGCGTTGTGCCGTAGGTGGCAATGAAATAGAGATAGTCCGTATGGAGATCCGCTTTTTCAAGGAACTCCTTCACGATGCTGGGAATCCCCCAGAAATATGTGGGCACGACAACGCCGATCGTGTCATCCGTAAAATCATACACGCCGTCCTGGATACAGTCAACGATGGACACCGTTTTCTGCCCGAAAGCCGATGCGAGTCTTGCGGCAACATATTTGCAATTTCCGGTGGCGGAAAAATATAGGATCATATGACACCTCCAAAATACAGCTAAACTGTCCCGATATACGCGACCGTATCCGCCGGAACGACGATCCGGCCCTCTTCGGAAAATATATCGAATATCTCACAGACTTTCCTCAAGTACTCCTTATACCCGGCATCGCCCTCTTTTGGAGAATACGAGGAGGACAGCACCCTGTCGATATACCCCTGACGGTCATAGCGCTGCGTGTTATCGGCGCGGTATATTTGGCACGGCTCAGCAAAAAACGCTTGGTAGGTCTCGTCGTTCATGCCGTTGGAAAAGCCGCGGAATCCGGGGTTATATCTGCGCTGCAAATCGGCAAGCGCTTTTGTACAGGCCGCGCTTTCATGGCGGGAATTGTAGACGATCACGACCTTGCCGCCCGGCTTCAAAACACGGCGGCACTCCCTGCGGAACGTCTCCGGCTCGAACCAGTGAAAGGCCTGTGCCGCGGTTATGAGATCAGCGCTGTGGTCGGGAAGCCCCATATGGCCGGCGCTTCCGTCTACCGAAATAAAGTTCTTGTTGCGGGATAACTTTTCTTCCGCCTTTTCCCGCATATCACGGTTCGGCTCCACTGCAAAGACCTTGTAGCCGCAATCCAACAGCTGTTGAGTAAAGATCCCCGTACCGGAACCGATATCCGCCAGTACGCTCCCAGCAGTAATATGGAGCGTATCTCTCATATAAGCAAAAAGCCCGTTGGCATATGAGGGCCGCCCTTTCGCGTAGACTTCGCCCTTACCGTCAAAACGATTTGTATGATCCGCGAACTCTTTCATGGCCGCACTCCTTGTAAGGTTCGATTTGCCAATATCTTTATCATAAATTATACCATCCCATCGTACCTCTTGGCAACCTCACTTCCCGCCCCTTGTTCCGAACAGATTCGTCTCTTCTTTGTTTACACCGTCCCAAAATCTGCGCCGCTGTCCTCGCAGGAATCTCTTCCATATTATTTTCATTTTCTCTACAAGTATAGCTTGATTTTATATCACTTTGGTGATACTATCTGCGTAGTGATACTTAGGAGGACGCGGAAATGGATTGGAAAATTACCCTATATCACGGCTCTGAACAAATTGTAGAGTCTCCGATCTTTGGGCTGGGGAAACAAAACAATGACTTCGGGCTGGGCTTTTACTGCACGGAGAGCGAAGAGCTCGCCAAGGAATGGGCCGTATCCTCTTTGCGCAGCGGCTTTGCCAATCGTTACAGTCTTGATACGGAATACCTGAATATTCTGAATCTGAACAGTCCAGACTATACGATTCTGAACTGGATCGCTGTTTTGGTAGAGCATCGCCTGTTCTCCATCAAGAATCCGGCTGCGCAGCGGGCAAAGCGGTATTTGATCGACAATTTCGGCGTCAATGTCAATGCCTATGACCTGATCGTCGGATACCGTGCCGATGACTCCTATTTTGACTTTGCTGCTTCTTTCCTGAATAACGGAATTTCCGTGCAGCAGCTTGCAAAAGCTATGCGGCTGGGCAAGTTGGGGGAGCAAATCGTCATCAAGTCGAAATATGCCTTCTCTCTGCTGCATTACGAGGGATTTTCCATGGCAGAAAAAGAAAAATATTATGTTCTCCGTAAGGCACGAAACAATAAAGCCGATCAGCTTTATTTGGATATGTTGGAAGATGAGACTGACGGTCTCTATATGCTTGACATCATGAGAGGAGGCATCCGGAATGATGACCCACGCATACCAAGAAATCTATCTGAGTAACGCGCAGGCATTGCTGGGCGATGCCTTTGACTATGCCATCAACGCATGTGGAATTGCAGGAGATAGCTTCATAAAACTGTTTTCCGCCAGCTCTGTCAGCAGGCGTATCGAGAATGGGGAACCGGCCTATCTTTCCGGAAAAAGCGGGATCGAAGCGGCTGTCGATGTTCTCGTTGAGACCATCGGCAAAGCGCCGACCGCCGAACCGCAAGTCAATTTCAGCCGCTCCAGAGAGTATTGGATCGGCTGGGCAGTTGCCTACTACCAGTGGTACTCAGGAAGGAAATTCAGCGATATTTTCAAGGTTCTTTCATTTGAAGATTTGCAGCAGATGTATTCCCCGCTCCACGAAGCGGACGTCAGCAAGTTCGCCGATATTGTTGACACCAGAGTGCGGAAGTACTTCGCCGACACCAATCTTAAGCGCATCCGCACACTCTATGGCTGCACGCAGGCGGAGCTTGCCAAGCGAAGCAATGTTAGTCTCCGGTCGATCCAAATGTACGAACAGCGCAACAAGGACATCAACAAGGCCAGCGCGGAGACTGTCCTCAGCCTTGCGAAAGTCCTTGGCTGTACGATGGAGGATCTTTTGGAGAAGTGAGGCTGTGGCGGGAGGGATACTTTCCCTTAAAATGCCCCTCAAATTAAGGGAATGTAGCAGATGTTAAGGGTATTCTTTGTTTATAGCAGCTCAACTTTTGTGCTGCCACCCTTGCAGAAACCACTTGCATAACACCCTCCTCAGAGTTACAATACAGACCACACAGAAACGAGAAACGCTTTCCGCTTGGCATCGGTGAATCTTCACCGAAAACCGGGCGGGAAGCGTTTTTGACCACATAGATTACCACATATGGTTCCGGAGTACCCGGAAACAGCGGAATTAAGAGTATCAAAGAGTGAGTGAAACAAATTGAAAACAGTTATAAACCGCTACAAATGAGTAGAAAAAATGTTTGACATCGCTTTGGGTGCAAGACGCTGAGTGTTCGAAGCGACCCACTCGCCCCCTCTGAAATCATTGATTTCAGAGGGGGCTTATCTTTGATTACTGTGCGCAGAATTTGAGCCGCCTCTTGTTCCCGCAGACAACGACGTTTTTTCTTACCGCTTGTCTGTTGCCGGGTATCTGATGAGATCGTACATTTTGCCGTACCGGCCCATGTCGCGCACACCGGCCAGCTCCATGCCCAGATGGACATATTTGTCACATTTGGACTGGGCGTCGGTCTCAAGGATCACCGGCACACGAAGGCGGTCGCCCTCGTTGAAAGCAATGTCCATGACTTTCCGTATATAGCCCTGTCCCTGATACTGTTCCCGCACGCAGACGAGCCCCACAAAGATGTAGAGTTTCTTCTCTTTGTCCATGCTGCTCCGGAGGGACGTTCCGCCCCGCTTCATGGCCATGGCAAACCCCATAAGCCGCTCCGGGCCGGAATTGCGCAGCATCCCCCGCGCGATGGGCCACACGGTCTTGAAACCCAGCTTCTCCCCTGGCAGCTTATAGGCGATATAGCCCTCGCCGCGCTGACTCGTGGTGTCAAGAAAGCCGCCCCGCAGCATCCCCCGCACATAGGCGCAGATGTAATCCTCCGTCGCGTCCTCGCCGGAGAAGGCAGCGGTCATCCCCGTTTCCTGTCCGTAGTCATAGTAGCCAAAGGCGTGTCCGATGTCGTGGATCGCCGTTTCTTCCAGTGTTGTGACCTTCATGATGCCTTCCCTTCCTGTTTTCGTAACCTGCCTTTACGATTCAGAAGCATTCCAACTCCGACGCAAGCGGTATCCTGCTCCGCTTTACGGCAGACAAACCAGACGATGCTTTTCAGGTTGCCCATATCCACATCCGCATATATTCCCTCCAGCAGCCTGCCGGAAAATTGCTCCGGAATGCCGGACAACGCCTTTTCCAGACAGGCATCACATTCTGCCCTGTCCATATCCCGCACCAGGCAGCGCACCGCTTCCCCGCTCAGCGTGGTGCAGGTGATTATGCCGTCATAAAAGCTGTTGCCGCCCGCCAGTTGACAGGCGCCGCGGATGGCTTCTTTCCGTTCCATTTTATTCCTTACGGATTTCACAGGCAGCGGTTAGATTTGGCTAACCTCCCTTTCGGCCATATCGTAGCAAAGTTTGCTGTCTGTGTCAAGGTGTTGAAGCGTCTATCCCGCGCATTACGCTTTCAAAGACTCGCTTATGCTCCACCGATTGCCGCGCGGAATTTAAGCCGCACGCGCACATTGTTGCGTTTATCCTTGTGCGCCGGTAAAATGCGGCAAAAATATTCTTTTCCCCCTTGACTCTCACGTTGCGTCATAGTATATCATAAGCTTATCGGGAGGAGGGATACCCCATGATGACTATTCACGAAATCAGCAAATTGGCCGGTGTCAGCGTCCGGACGCTGCACCACTACGATGCCATCGGGCTGCTGCCGCCCACCGCACTCACCGACGCGGGCTATCGGCTGTATGACGATACGGCACTGGCGCGGCTGCAATCCATTCTGCTGTTTCGGGAGCTGGAATTTCCACTAAAGGACATCAAACGCATCTTGGACGACCCCAACTTTGATCAGGCCGCCGCGCTGGCTGACCAGATCAGGCTGCTGGAGCTGCGGCGTAAGCAGTTGGGCGCGCTCATCGCCCTCGCCCGTGAAACTTTACAAACAGGAGTAGCACCTATGAAATTTGACGCATTTGATAAGACCGAACAAGCGCGCTTTGCCGCTGAGGTCAAGGAGAAATGGGGCGGTACCGCCGCCTATCAGGAGTACCAGCAGCGCCAACAGCACGATACCGTCGGCGATCCCGCCGATTTGATGGCGCAATTCGCCGCACTGGGCAAGCTGAAAGCGCTCACCCCCACCGCGCCGGAGGTACAGGCCGCCATCCGCGGCCTGCAGCAGTTTATTACCGATCACTTTTACACCTGCACGCCGGAAATTCTGGCCAGCCTGGGCGAGATGTACGTCGCCGACGACCGCTTCCGCGCCAGTATCGACAGCGCTGGCGGCGCAGGCACGGCGCAGTTCGCCGCCAAGGCTATCCGCGCCTATTGCGGGAAGTAAGCGTTCCCTCCATCGGCAAAAAGCCGCTTTCCAGCCCTATTTGAAGGGCCGGAAAGCGGCTTTTTATTCTTTTTCCAGCGCCAGCAGCACATCGCCGATATCCCCGTTGAGCAGGATCGAGCGCTTCTCCAGCCCCCGCATGGCAGCCGCCTGTCCCTGATTGACGCAGGCGTAAACAGCCCCGGGATTTTCCGCCGTCATCTGCCAGAAGGGGTATTTGATGATGGCAGGGGTGTTGTATCCCACCCCCAGCTCCCAAAACAGCAGCCGCTGCCCTGCGCGGGTGCGGAGGAAATTCGCATACCGCTCCGCCGCGGCGTGCCAGCCCTCGTCCTGCACAAAGGTGTCGTCACAGCGAAGATTCATAGTCATGGGCCGCCCGCAGCGGGGACACACCGGCAGCAGCTCCGTGGGAACACGCTGCGCCGACTGCCGTTCCGCCATTTCCCGAACGGCAGCCTCATTGTCGAACGTCTCCTGACAGCAGGGCCCGCTGCATTGAAACAGTCCGTAATCCCCCTGGGTATAGAACAGCCGCTTCTTGTCAAACCCCGCCTTTTGAAAGCAGTGATCCACATTCGTGGTGATTACAAAGTAGTCCTTGTCCCTCACCAGCCTCAGCAGCGTCTCATACACCGGCTTCGGCGCGTCCTGATAGCGGTTGATAAGAATATACCGGCTCCAATACGCCCAGAATTCCTCCGGCGTGGGAAAGGGATAAAAACCGCCGGAATACATGTCGCGGATCCCGTATCTGGCCGCGAAGTCGGAAAAATATCGCGCAAAGCGTTCGCCGTCATAGGTAAAGCCCGCCGCGGCGGACAGTCCGGATCCCGCGCCGATGATCACGGCGTCGGCGCCCTCCAGCGCCGCACCCAGCCGCTCAATCTGCGCCCAGCAGTCTTTCGTAGATGGCTTTGTCCGCATCCTTGAACACATTAAAAATCACCTTCATCCTACTGTTTGTCTCAGCCTTGTACCGCCGCACCGTCTCCACGGCGATCTCCGCCGCCCGCTCATTGGGAAAATGGAATACGCCGGTGGAGATACAGCAAAAGGCGATGCTCCCCACCCCGTTTTGCTGGGCCAGTTCCAGGCAGGAGCGATAGCACGACGCCAGCAGCCGTTCATCCTCCGCCGTCACACGCCCTTCGATCACAGGCCCCACCGTGTGCAGGATGTAATCGCACGGCAGATTATACGCTTTCGTGATCTTCGCCTGCCCCGTGGGCTCCTCATGGCCCTGCGCCGCCATCAGTCCGGCGCACGCCAGCCGCAGCTGAACGCCCGCGTAGGTATGGATGCAGTTGTCAATGCAGGCGTGGCAGGGGATATAGCAGCCCGTCATGCCGCTGTTGGCGGCGTTGACAATGGCGCCGCACTGCAGGCGGGTGATGTCCCCCTGCCAGATATACAAATCGCCGCTGACGGGCCGCAGCGCCGCCACGGGGGTGATCCCCTCCTCCGCCAGCGTCTGGCGGAGATAGTCGTCCTGCACCGTCAGGAATTTTCTGTCCGCCCCGCGGGGCGGACGGACGTTCATCAGACTGCGCAGCCGCCGCCGCTGTTCGTCCTCCCCCTGGGGAAGCGCCATGTCCCTGTATTCCGCTCTCTCCGCCATCAGCGACCGGATCAGATACCGCCGCCGCTCCGCCTGTGTCATGGTGCGCTCCTTTCTGCGCTTTTACTTCTCAGGGAAGAAAAAGCCCACCGTCATGTCCAGATAATTCAGTCCGCTGTAGTCGGGATATCTCTCCTGCACCTTCGCCCGCATCTCACCGGCACTTTCACATTGCAGGGCGATCTCCTTCAGCTCCGTCAGATACGCCGCCTTCGTCCGGGCATCCTTCAGATCCTCCGGCGTGTAGTGGGCGGTCAACACCAGATCAAAGCCCCTGCGGATGTAGTAATTCAGCTGAGAGATGATCCCGTCGGCATGGGGACAGCCCGCCACAATAGAGTGGCAGTCGTGGCCCATCATGTGGGTATACACGCAGTTGATCTCCGGGATCTCCAGATCATAGGCCTCCGCGTTGGGCTTCACCACAAAGCGGATACCGGCGATCTCCGTCTCCCCCTCCGCCAACACGTGATCTACGGCGCAAAGTCCGGCGTCAAAACTCTCGCCGAAGGCTTTCCGGAAATTGGCCACCAGACCCGCACCGCCGCCTGTGGTGTTGTAAGCCACAGAGCTCTCGGTGCCGTAAGCAGGCGCCTGCGGCAGGAAAGACGCTCCCGCCCCGTGATAGGCCACCAGCTTGCCCTCCACGGCAATGCCCTCCGCCGCCAGAAAATCGGTCAGCTCACGGATGTTGTCGTAAAAGCAGGGCAGCTCGATCACCACGCCCCGACCCGCCTTGGCCAGAACGAACACCTCGTCATCCATCGCATCGCGGGTCTGATAGGCATACAGGGTGATGCCATTCTCAGTATAAATGTCCACGCGGCCCTTGTCCAGTGCCACCGTGCGTTCAGCCGTCTTGTTCATAATTTTTACCTCCAAAATTTTTTCTCGAAAGGTTGCCTTTTTCTTTCGTTGCCCTTATAATAACGCCATACATCCTATTCGTAAAGTAAGCACAATATTGTGCTGTAGTTACCAAAAAGATACTATTGGATAAAATGGAGGTTTTCCCATGCAATTACCCGCCTGCCCTGTCGAGACCACACTGATGCTCATTGGCGACAAATGGAAGGTGCTGATCCTGCGGGAGCTGATGAACGGCACCCGCCGCTTCGGCGAATTGAAAAAATCCATCGGCCACGTGACCCAAAAGGTGCTGACCGCCCAGCTGCGGGATATGGAGGACAAGGGCCTCCTCACCCGCAAGGTCTATGCCGAGGTGCCGCCGCGTGTGGAATACACCCTCACCCCCACCGGCTACAGTTTGAAGCCGGTTCTGGACTCCATGGTGGCCTGGGGCACGGATTATCAGCGGGCCAACACGCAGCAGGAGGCCGCCCTATGATCCGTGATATCTGCAGGGATACAACCCTTCTCGCCCAAAAGTCCACACCTGCCACGGCGGACGACCTTGCCTTGGCGCAGGATCTGCTGGACACCCTGATCGCCCACAGGGACGGCTGCGTGGGCATGGCCGCCAACATGATCGGCGTCACCAGGCGCATCATCGCCTTTGAGCATGACGGCAGCTATGAGGTCATGCTCAACCCCGTCATTGTCAAACGCGCCCAGCCCTATGAAGCGCTGGAGGGCTGCCTGTCCCTGACCGGCAGGCGAAAGGCAACCCGCTACCACACCATTAAGGTACAGTGGCAGAATGAAAAGTTCCAGACCCGCCTGAAAACCTTCACCGGCTTCACGGCGGAGATCATCCAGCACGAGATCGACCACTGCGAGGGGGTATTGATATGATCTTCTGCTTTTCCGGCACCGGCAACAGCAAATATGTGGCCCAGCGCATCGCTGACGCCCTGGAGGACACCCTGCTCCCCATGAACGACCTCATCAAGGCGGGGGACACCTCCCCCATCGGCGCCGGCGAACGCCTTGTCATCGTCACGCCCACCTACGCCTGGCGCATCCCCCGCATTGTACGGGATTGGCTGCTGAAAACGGAACTGACCGGCGCAAAGCAGGTATGGTTCGTCATGACCTGCGGCAGCGAGATCGGCAATGCCGACAGCTATAACCGCCAGTTCTGCCAGATGAAGGATCTCGTCTGCATGGGCACGGCGCAGATCGTTATGCCGGAGAACTATATCGCCATGTTCAACGCCCCTCAGACGGATGAGGCGCGGCAGATCGTGGCAAAAGCCCAGCCGGATATCGACCGCGCCATCGCCGCCATCCGCGCCGGTCAACCCTTCCCCTCGCCCCGCAGCAACCTCTATGACCGCTTCATGAGCGGGCCGGTGAATCCCATTTTCTATTCCTGGTTCGTCAGGGCGGACGCCTTCACCGTCAGCGATGCCTGCGTCGGCTGCGGCCAGTGCGCCGCCCGCTGTCCCACCAACAATATCACGCTGCAAAACGGCAAACCCGTCTGGGGCAAAAACTGCACCCACTGCATGGCCTGCATCTGCTATTGCCCCGCAGCGGCCATCGAGTACGGCACCAAAAGCCGCGGCAAGCCGCGATACCACTTTGAAGCTCTTTGATAAAACTTCTTCCCCATGCAAAAAACGCCTCCGGCTATGCCGGAGGCGTTTTTTGTGTAAGCGGAACGATACCTTACTTCATGAAGGTGCCGTCCATCATCTGCTGCAGATAGGCGTTGTACTTCTCCACCTTCTCAGCGGGAACCAGCTCGGTGTTGATGGCACCGGCGGACAGGCCGCCGTTCTCCAGCGTACCGAACACGGTGGTGCCGCCGAAGTTGCCGGCCACAACAGCGTCCATGCAGACCTCGATCATGGCGGCGTTATCGGTAACCTGAGAGCAAATGATGCAGGGGTTCTGACCCAGGATATCGGCAGGCTGGCCGATGTCGTAGATCTTGATGGAACCGGCAGCGGTGTTGGCGGCGTCGATAGCCTCGCGGGCGCCGGAGTCAACAGCGGAAGCGTCGCCGAAGAACACGTCAGCGCCCTGGCTGATCAGCTCAGTGGCAAACTCCTTGCCCTTGGGGGCGTCGGAGAAGGAGTTGGCGTAAGGAACGGGCAGCAGCTCAACAGTCTTGCCCTCCTGCTCGCCGACATACTTGGCAGCCTCTTCAAAACCGGCGATCTTACCCTTGGTGGTATCCAGCTCCATACCGCCGATGAAGCCCAGCTTGCCGCTCTCGGTCATCAGGCCGGCCAGAGCGCCGGCGATCCAGCCGATCTGCTGTGCGTTGGGCAGCAGAGAGGAGACGTTGCCGTTGACAGCCTTGGCGGGGGTATCCTCAGCGCCGTTCAGCAGGGCGAAGGCGATGTCGGGATACTCCTCGGCAGCCTGCAGCACCGCGTCAGTGTACTGGTTGCCGGGAGCATAGATCATGTCATAGCCCAGTGCGCAGTACGCCACGATGGAATCGTAGTAAGCGTCCTGAGAGATGGAGTCGGTGACCTCATACGTCCAGTTCTTGGCCTCAGCAGCCTTGACCATGGCGTTGTAGCAGGCAGCGCCCCAACCACCGTCGTTGATGCTGGAGTCGCAGATCATGGCGACCTTATAGGTCTTCTCGCCGTCGGTGTTGGCGTTGTCGCCACCCTGATTGGCGTCCGTGTTGGTGTTGCCGCCGCAGGCCACGAGAGACAGCGTCATAGCCAGCGCCAGCAGCAGCGCGAGAAACTTCTTCATTCTTTTTTCCTCCTAAAAATAGAATTCTCTTTATAATAGCGCCCTAAGGCGTTATTACCGTTGTCACCGCTGTTCGCGGCGATAGGGCTGGCCGTTGGCCTTGGGCCCGGCCTGCCGTGTTCCGATGACGCTCAGCACCACCACGGTGGCCACATAGGGGATCATCTGGAAGAACTGATACGGAATGCCGATGCCGGACACCTGCAAACGGATCTGCAGCGCGTCGCAGAAACCGAAGAACAGGCAGGCCAGCAGAATGCCCACCGCGTTCCAGCGGCCGAAGATCACGGCAGCCAGCGCGATAAAGCCGCGTCCGGCCACGATGCCGTCGGTATAGGTGCTGGAATAGCAGGTGGTCAGGTACGCGCCGCCCATACCGGCCAGCGCGCCGCAGATGGTGCAGGCCAGATACTTCACGCCGATGACATTGATGCCCAGCGTGGCGGCCGCCTGGGGATGCTCGCCCACGGCGCGGTAGCTCAGGCCCGCGCGGGTGCGGCGGAAGAAGATCGCCGTGAACACCACCAGCAGCAGCGTCAGATACACCATGGGATTCTGGTCAAACAGCAGCGGCCCGATGACAGGGATGTCTTTCAGTCCGGGGACGGCGATGCTGGGCATGGTGACGATCTGCTTCAGATCGGAGCCGGTGCCGAAATAGATGCGGTAGATAAACGACGCCAGCGCCGGCGCGAAAATGTTGATAGCCATGCCGTACACCGTATGGTCGGCACACAGCGTCACGGTGGACAGGGCGTAGATCATATTCACCGCCAAACCCGCCAGCGCGCCGCACAGCAGGCCGATCCAGTTGGAGCCGGTGATATAGCAGGCCAAAAAACCCACCAGCGCACCGATGGAGGCCAGGCCCTCCAGACCGATATTGACCATACCGGCCCGCTGGCCGTACAGCTCCGCCAGCGAGATCAGCAGCAGGGGCACCGCAAGGCGCACCGTTGCCAACAGTAAACTGGAGATCCAATCCATTACTTGTCACCCGCCTTTCTCTTGGAGAACAGCCGGTTCTTCCAAGCCTCGAATTCCGGCAGCTTCGTCAGCGCCATACCGGCCACGGAGAACACGATCACCAGTGCCTGAATGATATCCGACACGCTGGTGGGAACGCCGGTGGCCGCCTGCATGGTGGTGGAGCCCACCCGCAGCACCGCGAAGAACAGGGCCACCAGCATGGTGGCAATGGGATGCAGCTGGCCGATCAGCGCCATGGCTACGCCGTCAAAGCCGTAGCCCGCGCCGAAGCCGTTGATCAGCCGGAACTGGGTGCCCAGCAGCTCCGCGCCGCCGCCCAGTCCAGCAATGGCGCCGGAAACAATAAAGCTGGCCAGCATGCAGCGCTTGACCTGGATACCGTTGAAGCGGCTGGCCGTCATGTTATAGCCCACCGCCCGCAGCTTGAAGCCGCTGCTTGTCCAGAACAGCACATAGTACATGATCAGGCCCACCGCCACCGCGATCACAAAGCCCCAGGTAAAGCGCATACCGGGGATCACGCGGGGCAGCTTCACCAGATCGTCCACCGCCGGCGTCTGGGGTACGCTGGCGTCGCGGATCCAGTTGGTATACAGCACGCCCATAAACAGCGTCGCCACATAGTTCAGCATGATGGAGATGATCATTTCGTTCTGCCCGCGGGTGATCTTCAACACACCCGGGATCATGCCCCACACGCCGCCGGCCAGCGTACCGGCCAGCAGCGCCAGCACGATGCCGACAAAGCCGGTAGCGCCGGTGAAATACGCCGTCAGGAACGCGGCAATGGAACCCATCAGGAACTGACCCTCGCCGCCCAGATTGAACACGCCGCACTTATAGGCAAAGCAGGCGCACAGCGCCGTGAACAGCAGCGGCGTGGCTTTCGTCAGCGTGGTGCCGATGTTGGCCTTGGAGCCGAAGGCTCCTTGAAACAGGTACTTGATGGCGGCAAAGGGATCGGCGCCCAGCGCCGCCATAATGATACCGCCGATGATAAATGCCAGCAGGATGGACAGCAGCGGAACAATGAAGCTGCCCAGGGATCGTTTCAGTTTTTCCATATCGCAGCCCCCCTCTTACTTGCCCGTCATCGCCAGGCTGATCTCCTCGATGGGCGGGTTCTTGCCGGAGTATTCCCCCATGATCTGCCCTTCGAAGCACACCAGAATCCTGTCGGACATCTCCAGGATCTCATCAAAGTCGGCGCTGATGAGCAGGATGCCCACGCCGCGATCCCGCGCGGCGATCATCTGGTCGTGGACAAAGCTGGCCGCGCCGATATCAAGGCCGCGGGTGGGATGCGCCGCCACCAGCAGCGCCGGATCGGACTCCAGCTCACGGGCCAGAATAACCTTCTGCTGGTTGCCGCCCGACAGGCTGCGGACACTTTGCTCCACCGAGGTGCAGCGAATATCGTATTTCTTCACCATCTCCGCGGCGTAGCCCTGGATGGCACGCTTTTTCAGCAGCGCGCCGCGGCCGCTGCTGAAGCGGGGATCAGAGGTCTCCTTCAGCACCAGATTCTCCGCGATGGACATATCGCCCACCAGTCCCTGGGCATTTCGATCCTCCGGCACGTGGGATACATTGTCCTGAATGAAAGCGTGGGGATCGAACACCGCCACCTGCTTGTCCTTTAAGCGGATGGCGCCGCCCTGGGGGGCGATGACGCCGGTGATCAGCTGGGCCAACTGGGTCTGGCCGTTGCCGTCCACGCCCGCGATGCCCACGATCTCGCCGCGGCGCACCTGCAGCGACATATCGTTGACGCCGCTGTGCTTATGCTCCTTGTTGTAATCCACGTGCGCCAGCTCGGCCACCACCTCGGCGCCGGCGCTGTCGCGCTTTTCGTACTGGGAGGTGGTCAGCTCCTTGCCGATCATCATATTGGCCAGCTTCTGGCCGTCGGTATCCTCCCGCTTGACGGTGCCCACCACCTCGCCCAGGCGCAGAATGGTGATCCGGTCGGAGATATGCAGCACCTCGCGCATCTTGTGGCTGATGAAGATGATGCTCTTCCCCTCGCCGATCAGCTTGCGCATAATAGCGAACAGGCCCTCCACCTCGATATCCGTCAGGGCGGCGGACGGCTCGTCCAGGATCAGCAGCTCCGCCCCGTGGTACAGCGCCTTCAAAATCTCCGTGCGCTGCTGCTCGCCCACCGAGATCTCGGTAATCAGCTTGTCCAGCTGCACATCCAGACCGTAACGCTCCGACAGCTCCTCGATCTCCCTGCGGCGGGCGGCCCGGTCGATAAACACGCCCTTGGCGTGCTTGTCGCCCAGAATGATGTTGTCAAAAACGGTCATGGCCTCCACCAGCATGAAGTGCTGGTGTACCATGCCGATACCCAGCTTCACCGCCTGACTGGGGGATTCGATGCGCACCTCTTTCCCCTCCAGGAAGATCTTTCCCGCCGTGGGCTGGTACAGGCCGATCAGAATGTTCATCAGCGTGGACTTTCCCGCGCCGTTTTCTCCCAGCAGCGTCAGCACCTCGCCGCGGTTGACGGTCAGGCTGATGTCATGGTTGGCATAAAACGTGCCGAACCGCTTGCTGATATGCTCCATTCGCAGCAATTCGCTCAAGATCTCTCACTTCCTTTTTCTCTTCTCCGCCGCCGGTGCGTCTTGCCTTTGTCACATTCCGGCGGATCTTGCAAATTCATAATGCAGTATATCATATGCGCTGGTAAATGAAAAGAGTTTTCCTTCTGAATCCAGAAATTTTTTTGCATTTCCAAAAAATATGTCAGGCAGCGTGCCTCAATCATCCCAGCCGCTGAATTTCCCGGTGCTGCCGAAGGTGATGGAGCCCTTTCCGTACTTGTGGCGGATGGCATCCATGGCCTGCTCCAGCCGCTCCTGCTTCTCCTCCCGTCCGGCGGCGTCCCCCGCCAGCAGATCCATCTGCTGATAGCTGTCCCGCTCCTCCGTCAGATACAGGGCCGTGACGGTCAGCGCCCGTATAGGCTCCGGTGCGTGCCACGCCTGCTGGGCCAGCGCCAGCGCCGCCCGATAGATGTCCTTTTGCAGATGGGTGGGCGCGTCCAGCCGCGTCTGGCGGCTGAATTGCCGGAAATCGGCGTAGCGGATGGTCAGCGCCACGCCGCCGCAGTACATCCCATGCCGCCGCAGCCGCCCCGCCACGCTGTCCGCAAGGGCTGACAGTCCCCCGCGCACCTGCTCCCATCGGGTCAGATCCGCCGGATAGGTGGTGCCGTTTCCCACGGATTTCACCGGCTCGGCCTCATGCTGGGGCCGGACGGGACTGTTCTCCCGCCCGTTGGCGTAGTCGTGAAGCTGCGCGCCGTGCTTGCCCATCAGCGTCTCCAGCGTCTCCCGCGGGAAGGCCGCCAGCTGGCCGATGGTCTCCACCCCGTACTGCCGCAGCAGCTTCTGGGCGGAACGCCCCACCCCCAGCAGATCCCCCACCGGCAGCGGCCACACAATGTCCCGCCAATTCTCACGGTCGATCACCGTGGTGGCGTCGGGCTTTTTGTAGTCGCTGCCCAGCTTGGCGAATATTTTGTTAAAGCTGACCCCTACCGAGATCGTCAGCCCCAGCTCCTGCCGCAGCCGCTGCCGCAGCTGGTCGGCAATGGCCCTGCCGTCGCCGCCGAACAGGTGCATGCTGCCGGTGATGTCCAGCCAGCTTTCGTCGATCCCGAAGGGCTCCACCAGATCGGTGTACTGCCCGTAAATGGCGTTGACCTTGCGGCTGTACTCCCGATACAGTCCATGGTGGGGCGGCAGCGTGATAAGCCCCGGCGCCTTCTTTCTGGCCTGCCAGATGGTCTCCGCTGTCTTCACGCCCAGGCGCTTGGCCGCCTCATTCTTAGCCAGCACGATCCCATGGCGGGACTCCGGATCGCCGCACACCGCCACCGGCACCTCCCGCAGCGCCGGATAGCGCAAAAGCTCCACCGACGCAAAAAAGCAGTTCAGATCACAGTGCAGTATCACCCGATCCCTCATGCCGCGCCCTCCTCTCGATGATTTGTTCGATGACAGTATAGCACATTTCTCCGCCGCTGCAAACCCCCGGCGGTATTTTTTTCGCTTTTGCGGCATACTGACACTGTTCCCGCCGTTCCCCGAAACCACGTTCCCCTCCTGTAAAATCAGGAAAATTTTTCCATCGTCCACGCATCGTCAAAAAAGGAAAAAGCTGTGCTGTAGCGGGGGTTGACAAGGTTCCGGACGGTTATTATAATATGGCATGAGCTGAAAACACATAGAAAGGAACCACTATGAGAAATATTACCTGCGGCATTGCCGATATCCGCAAGCGCGTGTTTGCCGAGGTGGCGAAAATGGCATATGACGCGGACTACTCCCGCATGGAAAAGCTGCCCTATGAGATCGTGCCCGCCGAAGAAGGCGCCGTGCGCGAATCTATTTTTTTAGAGCGCGCCATCGTGGGCGAGCGGATCCGCCTTGCCATGGGCCTGCCCCTGCGCTCGGTGGCGGAGCATAACCTGCTCAGCGACGGTGTGGAGGAGAGCGCCATCGCCGAAAAATACTACGATCCCCCCCTCATCAACATCATCAAATATGCCTGCAACGCCTGTCCCCCCACCCATTACGAGGTCACCAACATGTGCCAGGGCTGTCTGGCCCGCCACTGCTACCACGCCTGCCCCAAGGACGCCATCTCCTTCGTCCGTGGCAAGGCCGTCATCGACCAGGACAAGTGCATCAAATGCGGCCGCTGCAAGCAGAGCTGCTCCTATCAGGCCATTGTCAAGTTCGAGCGTCCCTGCACCGAAGCCTGCGGCATGAACGCCATCACCAGCGATGAGTTGGGCCGCGCCCAGATCGACCAGGACAAGTGCGTCAGCTGCGGCATGTGCCTGGTCAACTGCCCCTTCGGCGCCATCGTGGACAAGGGCCAGCTGTTCCAGCTGATCCACGCCATCAAGAGCGGACAGAAGGTGGTGGCCATCATCGCCCCCGCCTTCTGGGGCCAGTTCGGCGACAAGGTGACCACCGGCCAGATCAAGGAGGCCATGAAAATGCTGGGCTTCGCCGCGTTGGAGGAAGTCGCCATCGGCGCGGATCTCTGCGCCATCGAGGAGGCCGAGGAGTTCCTGGAGAATGTCCCCGACAAGCAGCCCTTCATGGCCACCTCCTGCTGTCCCGCCTGGGCCATGATGGCCAAGAAAGAGTTCCCCGGCATGGCGCCGTATATCTCCATGACCATGACCCCCATGGTGCTGACGGCGCGCCTGATGAAGCGGCGGGATCCCAACTGCCGCGTGGCCTTCATCGGCCCCTGCGCCGCCAAGAAGCTGGAGGCCAGCCGCCGCAGCGTCCGCAGTGAGGTGGATTTCGTCCTGACCTTTGAAGAGCTGCGGGGTATGTTCGAGGCCAAAAACATCGACTTCAGCACCATCCCCGACGCCCCCTCCCATTTTGAGGCCAGCGCCCCCGGCGTAGGCTTCGCCGCCAGCGGCGGTGTAGCCAAGGCGGTTGAAGCTGTGATCCACCGCGAAAACCCCGATATGGATGTCAAAACCGTGTATGCCGAAGGCCTGCGGGAATGCCGCCAGATGCTGCGGATCGCCCGCACCGGCAAATATGACGGCTATTTGCTGGAGGGCATGGCCTGTCCCGGCGGCTGCATCGCCGGCGCCGGCACCGTCCGCCCGCCGGAGAAATCCAAGGCATGGCTGGAAAAATACAAGGCCGCCGCCCCCCTGAGCAACCCTCTGGAGACCGCCTATATCAAAGACCTGTCCCTCCTGCACGAAGACAGCGAGGAATGGGAGCGCGTCACCCACCACTAATACAAAAAATCCGCCCAAAAGGCGGATTTTTTATTGTACATTGAAAAGCGGGGCTCAACCCACGTTGAACCCCGCTCAGGCGGTATGCCGATCATGGACAACAGCTGCCGCGCACGCGACTTATTTTCGCTTTACTCGTCCAGTATCTTCATAAATTCCTCGCCGGTGATGGTCTCCTTCTCATAGAGATAGGCCGCCAGCTCGTCCAGCTTCTCCCGATTGTCCATCAGGATCTTAACAGCCTTGTCGTGCTGCTTCTGCACCAGGGCCACCACCTGCCGGTCGATCCTGGTCTGGGTCTCGGCGGAGCAGGCCAGGGACGCATCGCCGCCCAGATACTGGTTGGTGACCGTCTCCAGCGCCACCATGCCGAACTCATCGCTCATACCGTAGCGGGTAATCATGGCGCGGGCCAGCTTGGTGGCCTGCTCGATATCGTTGGAAGCGCCGGTGGTGACGGAACCGAACGCCACTTCCTCAGCGGCACGGCCGCCGGTAAAGGTGGCGATCTTGTTCTCGATCTCCTCCCTGGTCATCAGATAGTGGTTGCCCTCCTCCACCTGCATGGTGTAGCCCAGTGCGCCGGAGGTACGGGGCACAATCGTGATCTTCTGCACCGGCGCGGAGTAGGTCTGCATAGCCGCCACCAGCGCGTGGCCGACCTCGTGATAGGCCACGATCTTCTTCTCATGGTCGGTCATGATGGCATTCTTCTTCTGGTAGCCCGCGATGACTACCTCGATGCTCTCCTCCAGGTCGGCCTGTGTGGCGAAGCGGCGGCCGTCACGGACGGCACGCAGCGCCGCCTCGTTGACGATGTTAGCCAGCTCCGCGCCGGACGCGCCGGAGGCCATGCGGGCGATCTTGTTGAAATCCACATCCTCCGCCACCTTGATTTTGCGGGCGTGTACCTTCAAAATTTCCTCGCGCCCCTTCAGGTCGGGCAGCTCCACCGGCACGCGGCGGTCAAAGCGGCCGGGACGGGTCAGCGCCGGATCGAGGGACTCCGGCCGGTTGGTGGCCGCCAGAATGATGACGCCGTTGTTGCCCTCAAAGCCGTCCATCTCCGTCAGCAGCTGGTTCAGGGTCTGCTCCCGCTCGTCGTTGCCGCCCAGCTGGCCGTCACGCTTTTTGCCGATGGCGTCGATCTCGTCGATGAACACGATGCAGGGCGCCTTCTCCTTGGCCTGCTTGAACAGGTCGCGAACTTTGCTTGCGCCCATGCCCACAAACATCTCCACGAATTCCGAACCGGACATGGAAAAGAAGGGCACGTTCGCCTCGCCGGCCACCGCCTTAGCCAGCATGGTCTTGCCGGTTCCCGGAGGCCCGACAAGCAGAATGCCCTTGGGCATGGAGGCGCCGATATCCTGATATTTACCGGGGTCGTGGAGATAGTTAACCACTTCCTGCAAATTCTCCTTGGCCTCGTCCTCACCGGCCACGTCGTCAAACTTGATGCCCTCGGCGGACTTGACGTAGACCTTGGCGTTGGACTTGCCCATGTTGAACATCAGGGAGTTCCCGCCGCCCATTTTCTTCATCATGCTGCGGGAGATGACCTGTCCGATGCCGATGAAGATAATCAGCGGCAACACCCAACCCAGAATGTCCACCAGCAGTGAGCTCTGCTGGATCTCCTCGCCGGTGGTGGAGACGCCCGCCTCCAGCAGGCGCTGCACCAGTCCGTCATCGGGGACGATGGCGGTCTTGTAAATGGTCTTTTCATCCTTGCCGGTAAACAGGATGCGGTTGCTCTGCTGCTGGATCTCCACCTGACCGATCTGCCCCTGCTCCGTCATGGACACAAAGGTGTTGTAGTCCACGTCCTTGATCTGATGCTCCGCCAGCCACGGCATGGCCAGCAGGTTGAACAGCATCACCACCAGCAGCGCGATCAGGTAGTAGTACAGCAATGGCTTTTTCGGTGATTTCACTTCATTCATTTGGCGTTTCCTCCGTATTTTTCGGGAGTTCCGATGGAGCCTCCCGTTCCTCACAATTCATTTGCAGATCAATGGCCGACAATGCCGCCAGCAGCGCGTGGCGCATGGCCTGCGCCGCGAAGTCAATGGCGTATTCGCCGTAAAGACCGGCGGCCTCCGCCCGATCCTCCGTCACGTCGGCGCCCTCGCCGTGGACATACCCCGGCAGCTCATTTTGTAAAATGTCCTGGATCCTCAGCTCGTATTCCAGCTGCGCGGCGGACAGCGCCGCCACGGCGGGAGAGTGGCTTTTTGCGATACTCTTCCTCAGCAGCAGATCGTTCTCCCGATACTCCTGCCACAAACACCGCAGCGACCGGCGGATCTCCCGGTGATCCGCGCGCTGGCAGCACCGCAGGCATCGGATGGTCTGCTCATACTGCCGCTCCAGCTCACAGAGCTTTCCGGCAAATATCCCGTTTTTTGTTGACATGGGCATTGGCTCCTCCTCTGCTGTGATGCCTCTGTTATAGCAGAGGCATCCACGTTTTGCCACTATCAGTTTGCGCCCCCTGTCATGACAAAATCCCCAAAATGTCAAAAAGCATGACAACTTGGGGATTTTGTCATAAAAACAGCCCGCGATTCCCTTCCGCCCGGCAAAAGGTGCCGCTCACGCGCCATGCTCCGCCGCCACACGTCCGGTCAGCAGGCGGTACATCTGCCGCGCCAGCCGATCCCTGTCAACATCCTTTTTCTCACAATATTCCAGCAGCAGGCCCACAATGCCGTAGGTGCAGAAGTTCAGCGCCGTCTCCGCGTCCTCATAGGGGATCTCCGTCAGCGGGCCCTTCCGCCGGATCATCTCCTGTAAATAGGTTCGAACAGAGCGCACCATCAGCTGCTCCACCTGCTCCCGCTTCTGGGAATGCATCAGCTTACACAGCAGGGCGCTGACCTCCTCCGAGGCGGCAATGAAATCCCGAAACACCTCTTCCGCGTCGTCGGCCGCCATGCTGCGCTCCAGCAGCCGCTGGAACCCCTGCTCCGCCGACCACTCGATGACCTCCAGAATATCCTGAAAGTGGTAGTAAAAGGACTGCCGGGAAATACCGCACTCATCGACGATATCCTTCACCGTGATCTTATCCACGCTCTTTTCCTTGGACAGCTTCACAAATGCGTCCGCGATCATCGCTTTTACATGAACAGGCATAGCCAGACCTCCACCGCTGCAGCTTTACAGCTTAGTTTACCATAAATTCCCTCCAGTTGTCTATGAGGAAATTCCGCACCAGGCGCAATTCCACAAAATCCGCGGCAAATCTCCCCGTCTCCGCCCGCCCCCTCCCGTTTTCTCTGCTTTCAAGGGTCAAGATAAGGGGCAGCACTTTCGAGGAAAAGAAAAAATCCTTGAAAGCACAAGGCTTTCAAGGATTTCCTGATGGTGCGCGAGGCGGGACTTGAACCCGCACGCCCGTAGTGAGCACTAGAACCTGAATCTAGCGAGTCTGCCAATTCCACCACTCGCGCAAACAACGTAGTTGATTATAACCGATGTTCTTGTGTTTGTCAACACCTTTTTTCGATTATCTTCAACTTTTTTGAGAGGGTGGTGCGAGCGATGGGACTTGAACCCACACGTCCTTACGAACACAGGCACCTCAAGCCTGCCTGTCTGCCGATTCCAGCACGCTCGCAAATCGTCAGCCTCTCAAGAGTACCTGCTTATTATACCAGACCGCCTATATTTGTCAAGCTTAAAATTTGTCCGGCTTATACCTGAGACAGTACCTGTCCAATGGGCCCGTCGATCACCAGATCCGCGCCCACATCGGCACCCACCGTTCCCTTGTTGATAACCACCAGCTTGCGTCCCCGATAGTAGCGCACCAGCCCCGCCGCCGGATACACCACCAGCGACGTGCCGCCGATGATCAGCATGTCCGCCTCCTGAATATACCGCAGAGCCCTGTCCATCACGTCCTCGTCCAGCCCCTCCTCATACAGCACCACATCCGGCTTGATGTCGCCGCCGCAGGCGCATTTGGGCACGCCGGTGCTGTGCAGGATGGCCTCCAGCCCGTAAAATTGATGGCACCGCTCGCAGTAGTTCCGCAGCACGCTGCCGTGCAGCTCCAGCACCTCGCGGCTGCCCGCCTTCTGGTGCAGGCCGTCGATGTTCTGGGTGATGACCGCTTTCAGCTTCCCCTCGGCCTCCCACCGGGCCAGCTTGCGGTGGGCGGCGTTGGGCTGGGCGTCGGGGGCCAGCATCTTGGCCCGATAAAATTCATAAAACTCTGCCTTATGCGCCATATAAAAGCTGTGGCTCAGCATGGTCTCCGGCGGATAGCGGAACTTCTGGTGATACAGCCCGTCCACGCTGCGGAAATCGGGAATACCGCTCTCGGTGGACACCCCCGCGCCGCCGAAAAACACGATGTTGTCGCTGCCGTCCACCAGCTCCTTCAATTTGCGGATCTGCTCGTCCATAGGAAACCCTCCTTATTCCACGTAAGAATTCTCAATTTTCACCACCGCCCGATAGTGCCCCTCCATATCCTCCACCAGACGGCAGACACGCTGGGCCACCTGGGGGCGGGTCAGCTGCTCGTCAAAGGGGATCACCACGTCAAAGATTAGGTTGGTATGGGTGGCCCCCGGCACCATACGAAAATCATGGATCGTCAGCCGCGGATCAATGGTCTTCACCAGCGCCGCCACCTGCTGGTGCAGCGCCGTCACCACCGGATCGCCCACCACCACGGGATCCATGTGGATCACCGCCTCGCAGTGCAGCTTCCGCCCCAGCTCCGACTCGATGTTGTCGATCACGTCATGCAGCTCCAGAATCTGCCCGTCCGCCGGCACCTCCGCGTGCAGCGAGATGATGCGCCGCCCGGGCCCGTAGTCATGCACCACCAGATCGTGGACGCCCACCACCTGTTCATGGGCCATCACCAGCGCCTCGATCTCCCGCACCAGCTCCGGATCGGGCGCCTGCCCCAGCAGGGGGCTGATGGTGTCCCGCGCCGCCTGCACCGCCGACCACAGGATGAACAGCGCCACCACAAGGCCCACCCAGCCGTCCAGCTGCACATCGAACAGCCGCCCCGCGATCATAGCCAGCAGCACGGCGGCGGTGGCCGCCGTATCGCTGAGACTGTCCGCCGCGGTAGCCGCCATGGCGGCGGAGTTGATCTTCTTCCCCACCGCCCTGTTGTACACGTACATATACAGCTTCACGGCAATAGACGCCAGCAAAATCCCGCAGGCCAGCCACGAAAACGTCACCGCCTCCGGATGGGCGATCTTCTCCACCGAGGATTTAACCAGCTCCGCGCCCATCAGCAGGATCAATCCCGCCACCACCAGGCCGGAGATATACTCCATCCGCCCATGACCGAAGGGATGTCCCGCGTCCGGCTTCTTCCCCGCCAGACGGAACCCCAGCAGCGTCACCACCGAAGACCCCGCGTCCGACAGGTTGTTGAAGGCGTCCGCCGTGATGGCGATAGAGCCGCTGAGACTGCCCGCCGCCAGCTTTCCGGCAAACAGCAGCAGATTCAGCCCGATGCCCACAAAGCCGCACAGCGCGCCCCAGGCGCGGCGCACCGCGCCGTCGCTCACCCGTTCCCGATCCGGGATCAGCCATTTTGCCAATAGTGCGATCATATCCTTACTCCTTCACCCCCGCTTTGGCGGGATATACCCACCGCTTGGTCAGCCCGTATACCAGCGGGATCATATACAGCAGCACCGCGCAGGGCAGCGCCCTCTCGTCCACGTCCAGCATCACCAGCGGGATGCTGCACGCAATGTTCCAGGGGATCAGGGCCGACATCACGATGCCGCTGTTTTCCATGTCCACCGCCTGCTCGCTCCGGTCGCCGTAGCACCGCCGCAGCAGCTGGCCGCCCATGACGATCACCACCGACTGGTTGCAGAAGATCATCCCCGCCCCCAGACTCACCACGACCGACGCGGCAAAGCGCCCCCAGCGGCCGGCCAGCTTTTCCACCAGCCCGGCGGAGCCCTTCAATACGCCGATGCCGTCCAGCAGTCCCGCCAGCAGCCCCGTGGTGAACACCAGCGCCGCAGGCTTGGCCATGGAGATGATGCCGCCGCCGGACAGAATATCCTTCAATTCCCCCGCGGCGGGATAGTACCCCAGCACCGCCGCTTTCAGCATCTCCCCCACACTCATACCCTGCACCAGCACACTGACCGCGCCCGCCGCCGCCACGCTCAGGGCGATGCTGATGAGGATAGGCACCTTCACCAGCGGCAGCGTTAGCATGATGACCGCCGGCAGCAGCGCCCACAGGGAGATCACAGCGCTGTCCCGCAGCGCTTGCAGCAAGCTCCCGTCCACCGCCGTGATGGGATGCCGTGCCGACAGCAGGGCGTACACCGCCGCCGTCAGCACCACCGGCAGCACACCGGTGCGGAACATGCTGCGCAGATTGTCGTACAGTTTTGTCTCCGTCTCCGCCGCCACCAGCGCGGCGGAGGAGGACGCGGGGGAGCAGCGGTCGCCGAAATACGCGCCGGACAGGATGGCGCCCGCCGTCACCGCCTCGCTGACGCCGCCGGAGCGGGCCAGCGCCATCAGCACGATACCCGCCGTGCCGATCACGCCGAAGGACGTGCCCAGCGCATAGGCGATCAGCGCCGTCAGCCCAAAGGCCACCAGCACGAACAGCTTCGGCGAGATGATCTGCACGCCGTAATAGATGAAAAACACAATGGTGCCGCTGGCGCGCCACAGGGCCGTAATGGCCCCGATGAACACAAAGATCCGCAGCACGATCAGCACCCTGCGTCCCTCCGTCCAGGCCATGTCCCACATGGCCCGCAGGCCGTGTCCCTGCTTATGTCCATGAATGGTAAACAGCACCAGTCCCAGCAGCAGCGCCCACAGAAAGGTCTGTCCCGTAATCAGGCAGACCACCATCGCCCCCAGAAACAGGGCAAAACACAGTGCCATATCCCTCACTCCACGCCGCGGATGGTCAGCGTCATCTGGCAGCACAGGCGATCCAGGTCTTCATCCGTGCCCGCGTTCAGCCGCAGCCTGCCGCCGCAGCGGCGGCAGATGAGATCCACCGCGTCGCGGTGTACCTGGATGCCATACTCCGTGCTGCCGCAGGTGCAGCGGATGCCGCCCCGCGCGGCAATATCCTTCAGCTCCGACAGCACCTCGTACATAATGACGTTGTCGGTAAAGGCCTCCTTCTCCTCGCACTTCTCCTTTTCCGACCGGATGGCCAGCTCCTCCACGGCGCTCTGCACCTGGTCGGGATCACCGGCATAGCAGCAAAGCTGCTTCGTCTCCGGACAGGCCAGACCCACGCCCCGCCCCGTCAGGATGGCAGCGGCGTCCACCTCTGCCTGATGGGTGCCGCCGCACACGCCACAGGGTACCCACAGCCGGAATTTGACGCCGTCGGTCTGGATCTCCAGCTCGCTCTCGCCGCAGGCGCAGTCAATGCGGACAGCCGCCGCCTGCAGGGCAAACACGCTGCGCCTGCCCAGCACCGCCTTGCCGCATTTGGGGCAAATATAACCAAAAGCGCGGATCTCTTCCATCTCTCATACCTCGCTGTTTCTTGATGTTTCCTTGTATTATACGCCATGTTCCCGTCCATTTCCAGCCCCAAACCGTTTTTTCCGCGCTTTCTGCCCCGAATCGCGGCGTCCTTCCCGCAGATCCCCCTTTTTTCCCCATTCCCTCCTCCCGCCGGCGAAATTTTTATTTGTTCTCCCACGAAAAACAAGGCCGCTAAAATCATCCACTGTAGAGAGGACACTCCCACCGCAACATGCGGACTCCACCATGATACCTTATCATATATATGGTGTTTTTCGTCCAGTGACTCCGCCGTCTCCGTCGGTCCAAAATTGGAAATAATGTCCAGCACATTGTTCCATTGTCGAATCCGGTCAAGAAGAATTTGTTTCAAATCGACAAGAACGCCTTGAAAATGATGTTGATTTCTGGTAATTTAATATGCGGCACGGCGATAATCTGTAGAATATCACGAAACGCGCTACGCCAATTCTTATGAGAGAGGGAATAAGAAGCATGGAAAACATCATTAAGGTTCTTGTGGCCGACAGCAGCGAGGAATATCGCCTGCTGCTATGCCACTCGCTGGAGGACGCCGGCTGCTTTCAAGTCGTCGGCGACACAGGCGACGGAGAGACCGCATGGGAGCTGATTCAGAAAACCGCACCGGACGTGGTTATCATGGATCTGATCCTGCCTGGTCTGGACGGCATCACGCTGCTGCAGCGGATGCCTAAAAACATCAAAACCATCGTCCTGTCCGCCTTTTGCAGCCAGAGCATGGTGCAGGAGGTCATGCAGATGGGCGCCTGGTACTTCATTCCCAAGCCCGCGCACATTGATTCTCTGCTGGATCGGATCCGTCAGGCCGCCACGCCGGAGACCTCCGCAATACCGCTTCCCTCGCTGGAGGCGGATGTGACCGCCATCATCCACGAGGTGGGCGTCCCCGCCCATATCAAGGGCTACCAGTACGTGCGTGAGGCCATCATCCTGGCTGTGCAGAATATGGATGTCATCAACGCCGTCACCAAGGTGCTGTATCCCGAGGTAGCCAAGCGGTTCCATACCACTCCCTCCCGTGTAGAGCGCGCCATCCGTCACGCCATTGAGGTAGCCTGGGATCGCGGCGACCTGGAAACGCTGCAAAGCTATTTCGGCTACACCGTCAACAGCGCCAAGGGCAAACCCACCAACTCCGAGTTCATCGCCATGATCGCCGACCGCATCCGCCTGCGCAAGAAAAACCAGGAACTCCGGTAAATCGTCAAAAAGAAGTGAGGCACGCCTCACTTCTTTTTCTTCTCTACCGCATCACCGGCGTCACCCGCCAGTCGCTGCCCGGCGCGGACTGCCCCAGGTCGGCATACCCCAGCGTATACAGGTCGGTGTACTCCGCCTCCCGCCGGAACAGCGTCTCCGCCGCGTCCCCCAGCGCCGCCACATCCGCCGCCTTTGTCAGCACCGGCACGCCCGCCTTCCGCATCTGCCGCAGGATGGCGCGCCCCGTCCCGTTGGCCGCCAGCACCCTGGCATAGGGCACCGTCTCCGGCATTTCAGCCATCCCCAGCCACGCCGCAAGCACCATCCGCCGCAGCCGCGCCGCCGTATAGCGCTTCGTCTTGGCCGCCGCCAGCAGCGCCTCCGTCGTGGCGCTGCCGCGCACCGCGTCATACACCCGATGATACAGCCCCTCTCCGCCGCCGTCATAGGCGGTGAATTCTTTTTCCGTCATCCGCCGCAGCCGCGCCAGAACGGCCCGCTCCACGTTTTTCCCGTCCGCGATCCGCCCCGCCGCCAGCTCCCGCGCCAGCACCGTCGCCGCGGCCTCCGGCAGATAGGAAAGCGCCTCCCCCTCCCCGCCCTGCCGCAGCAGCTGCCGGATGTGGGACGCGGCGGCATAGCCCTCCGCCGCGCCGCCGTCGTGGGCCGCGCCCACACGCCGCACCGCCATGGGCGTCATGCCGATCCCCAGCCACCGGCAGGCTTTCAGATACTCCACCGCCAGCGTGTCGTTGGGCTGCCGCAGCACCGCCGCCGCGTCCCCCAGACGGCTCTGCACCGCCCGCTGCCGCGCCGCGGCATAGGTGATGCCCGCCGCCAGCTCCCTTCGGATGTCCTCCTGCACCGCCGGTGACAGCAATACCTCCGCCACCGCCTGCAGCCGCGCCGCGTCGCCGCACTCACTGCCGAAGCCGATCCGGCGGCACCCCGCCATAGCCAGCAGCTGCACACCGCCCCGGGCAAAGCGCTCCGCCGTAGCCATAGCCCATGGCGTGGGCAGCTCCAGCACCAGATCCGCGCCGCAGTCCACCGCCATCTCCGCCCGCGACAGCTTGTTCACCAGCGCCAGCTCACCCCGCTGGACGAAATTGCCGCTCATGGCGCACACAATGGCCTCCGCCCCCTGCCGCCGCAATTGCGCCATCAGATAGGCGTGCCCGCTGTGCAGCGGATTGAATTCACAAATAATACCGGCAGCAGCCACAGGCGGCGCCCCCCTTCGTTTTTTCTCCCATTTTACCCTACACCGGCCGTAAATGCAACTTGACATTTCCCCCCCGCCCTCTTTACAATAGAAGCAGCATTATGAAATGAGGTCTTTCACCATGAATATCGCCCTTTTCTACGCCATGCCCTCTGAGATCGACAGTCTCATTCACGGCGCCGCCCCCATGGAGACGGTACACGGCGTTTCCTTCTACCGCATCCGTCCCAACGTCATCGCCTGCTGCGGCGGCGTGGGCAAGGTCAACGCCGCCATGGCCGCCGCGCTGCTGATCGAACGCTATCACCCCGACCTGATCCTCAACGCCGGTGTGGCCGGCTGCTTCCAGGAGGTGCCCATCGGCACCCTGGTGCTGGCGGAGCAGTTTGTCCAGCACGATGTGGACACCACCGGCGTGGGCGACCCCATCGGCCTGGTGTCCACCGTCAACAAAGTCACCTTCCCCACCGCCGACTTTGAAAAAGCCAAAGCCGCCATGGACAAGACCGGCTATCCCTACCGCACCGGCACGGTAGCCACCGGCGACTGGTTCGGCATCCCGGGAGCACGTGCCGACTGGGTGCGGGAAACCTTCCACCCCCTGCTGTGCGAGATGGAGGGCGGCGCGGCGGCGCAGGTGTGTTATCGCTGCGGCGTGCCCTTCATGGCCCTGAAATCCGTGTCCGACTGCCTCACCAGCAAGCACGATTACAATTTTAATTTCCCCACCGCCATGCGGGATCTGAACGCCGCCGTCATGGCTCTGGCGGATCATCTGGAGGATTGAACCATGGAACGTATCGCAAGCTTTACCGTCAACCACGATGTCCTGACGCCGGGTCTGTATCTCAGCCGCCGTGACGGCCACGTCACCACCTTCGACCTGCGCTTCAAAAAGCCCAACACCGGCGACCTGCTGACCAACGCCCAGATGCACTCGGTGGAGCACATCATCGCCACCGCCCTGCGCAACAGCCCCCGGAAGGACGCCGTCATCTACTTCGGGCCCATGGGCTGCCAGACCGGCTTCTATTTCCTGTTTGACAGTCAGCAGCTCACCGACGCGCAGGCCATCGACCTGCTGCGTCAGGTGTTCGCCCAAGGGGCGGCATGGGACGCCCCCATGCCCGGCAAGTCCTCCCGGGAGTGCGGCAACTACATCAATCTGGACACCGCCCTGGCACGGGACTGCTGCGCCTTCTACGCCGCCCTTATCGCCGATTGGACACCGGAGAAGCTGATCTATCCGGAATAAGGGCAAACGTCGCCCTTTTCCGCAAAATTTGCCGGAAAATCCCCGCGATTTTTGTTGACAAACCCCCTCCCGGCTGTTATACTTGTAAGGCCGCTTTGAATGGGTCAAAAGCTTTGGCGTACGCCAAACGCCCCCGACAGCGAGTCCGTAATAAAGGAAAGGCAGGTGCAACAAGTAATGCAGGCTATTATCGTGACCGGTGGTAAGCAGTACGCCGTCTCTGAGGGCGACACTCTGTTTATCGAAAAGCTGGACGCCGAGGCTGGCGCTTCCGTGGTGTTTGACCAGGTGCTGGCGATCGTGGACGGCGAGAACACCAAGTTCGGCACTCCCGTGGTGGAGGGCGCGAAGGTGGACGCCACCATCGTGAAGAACGGCAAGGGCAAGAAGATCCGTATCTTCAAGTACACCCCCAAGAAGGGTTACCGCAAACGTCAGGGTCATCGTCAGCCCTACACCAAGGTCGAGATCGGCAAGATCAGCTTCTAAGGTGACAGCATGACGAGCGTCATTTTCCACACCGTGGAAGACCGCATCATCGGATTTGATGCACAGGGCCACAGCGGATACGGCGAAGAGGGCGAGGATATCGTCTGCGCCGCCGTGACCAGCGCCGTGCGGCTGGTGGAAGCCACCGTCAACGACGTAATGGGGCTGTGCGCCTCCGTGAAGGTCAACCAGGAGACCGCCGCCATCTCCCTCCGTTTGCCCGGAGGACTGGCTCCCACCGCGGAATCCACCTGTCAGAATCTCATGACAGGCCTGATGGTCTATCTGGCTCAGCTTCACGACGAATATCCGGAACACATCGAGGTGATGGAGGCATAACCCTCCCCCTTCGTATCTTTCAGAAAGGATGGTACTGCGAAATGTTGCACATTGGTCTGCAGTTCTTTGCCCATAAAAAAGGTATGGGCTCCACCAAGAACGGCCGCGACTCCGAGTCCAAGCGCCTTGGCCCCAAGCGCGCTGACGGTCAGTTCGTTCTGGCTGGCAACATCCTTGTTCGCCAGCGCGGCACCCACATTCACCCCGGCACCAACGTGGGCAAGGGTACCGATGACACCCTGTTCGCCAAGGCTGACGGCGTTGTCCGCTTTGAGCGTCTGGGCAAGGATCGTAAGCAGGTTTCTGTTTACCCCGCCGAGTAATTTTGTCTTGATCAAAAGCACGTCTGCCGAAAGGCAGGCGTGTTTTTTTGGTATTTCGCGCTCCGGCGCGACCTACTTTTGTCAACAGTGACAAAAGTAGGCAAAAGCACCGGAAGGAACCTCCGGTTCCTTCACCTCCGGGCGCGCTACACGTGGTACGATTATGTTGGATTTTACCGCACGATCACGCAGAGTTTTCTTTTTTCGATTCGATAAAGGATCGTCTCATCACCAGCGCCGCTGCCGCTGATACCCACATCGAACAGCGCTTCAGCGTCTACCGTTGCGAAGATGAGCGGCAGCGGCGCAAACGGAAAGTCGATGCGTCATACGCTGCGAAATCAGACATTTCCCGCAAACGCGTGGTAAAAGCCCACAAAATTGCAAAAGAAACAGCGCGGGCGGATTCTTAAACCGCAGGTTTAAGCAGCGTTTTTGGGTACTTTTGCCGCTGCGGGCAAAAGTACCTCGCGCTCGGAAGCGCGAAACTCCCCTTTCCCTTGACGCAGGGCAAATTTTCCGCTAAAATAGGATATACTGGTTAAAGTAGGCACATTTTTCAGATAAACGAGGTAATACCATGGCAAACGGATTCATCGACAAGGCCCGCATCACCTGCCGCGCCGGCAACGGCGGCAACGGTGCGGTGGCCTTTCACCGGGAAAAATACATTGCCGCCGGCGGCCCTGACGGCGGCGACGGCGGCGACGGCGGCTCCATCATCCTGAAGGTGGACGACAACATGTCCACCCTGATGGACTTCCGCTACAAGCGCAAATACGTGGCCGCCAACGGCGTGGACGGCCAGGGCGGCCGCAAATCCGGCAAGGACGGCCAGAGCCTCACCATCCGCGTCCCCCGGGGCACGCTGGTGCGGGACGCGGAGACCGGTGAGATCATCAAAGACATGTCCGACGATCAGCCCTACGTGCTGTGCAAGGGCGGCCGCGGCGGCTGGGGCAACCAGCATTTCGCCACCCCCACCCGTCAGGTGCCCCGCTTCGCCAAGGCCGGCCTGCCCGGCGAGAGCCACGATGTGGTGCTGGAGCTGAAGCTGCTGGCGGATGTGGGTTTGGTGGGCTTCCCCAACGTGGGCAAATCCACCCTTCTCAGCGTAGTCACCAAGGCTCACCCCAAGATCGCCAACTACCACTTCACCACCCTCTATCCCAACCTGGGCGTGGTGTACGTGGACGAGGGCGTCAGCTTCGTCATGGCCGACATCCCCGGCATCATCGAGGGCGCCAGCGAAGGCGCCGGTCTGGGGCACGACTTTCTGCGGCATATCGACCGCTGCCGCCTGCTGGTGCATCTGGTGGATGTCTCCGGCAGCGAGGGCCGTGACCCCATCGCAGATTTCGACGCCATCAACGCCGAGCTGAAGGAGTACAGCCCCGAGCTGGCCACCCGCCCCCAGATCGCCGTGGCTAACAAAACCGACCTTCTGATGGATAACGAGCAGCTGGACGCCTTCCGCGCCCATGTGGAGGCGCTGGGCTACGAGTTCTTCGCCATGTCCGCCGCCACCCACCAGGGCACCCGCGAGCTGGTGCGCCACATCGCCCAGCGCCTCAGCGAACTGCCCCCCGTCACGGTCTACGAGCCGGAGTACGTCCCCCGTCTCCCCCAGATCGACACCTCCGAGCCGCTGCATATCCAGCGGGAGGACGACACCTGGCTGGTGGAGGGCCCGTGGCTGCAAAGGCTCATGGCAAACATCAACTTCTCCGACTACGAAAGCCGCATGTATTTCGACAAAATGCTGCGCCAGAGCGGCCTGTTCGACCAGCTGGAGCAAATGGGCATTCAGGACGGCCACATCGTCAGCATGTACGATCTGGAATTTGAGTATCAGCGCTGACCGCATAAACAACACCTCCGCCGCGCATACTGACGGCGGAGGTGCTTTTTATGAAATATGCCATTGATCTCACCGATCTTCTCAACAACGATCCCCAGGCGTATACCTACTTTTACGCCCTGCCGCCCCAGACCCAGACCGACCTGCGCAAGCGGGACATCCGCAGCATGGAAGAGCTGAAATCCGCCACCGCCGACCTGGCCTACACCAACCGCCCGGATGTATTTTAGCCGTATAAAAAATGACCGCCCTCCGGCGGTCATTTTTTCTCTCCCGAAGTGTCACCACTCCAGATTCTTTTCCGTCTCCTTACTGAACACGTGGGCCACGTTGCCGCCGAAGATCATGTTGACCTCGCTGCCCATGGGGAAGTGGGCGGCGTTGCCGTTGGTGGGCACGATCACCACCACGTCGTGGCCGTTGCTGGAGATATGCAGATGCACGGACGAGCCCATCAGCTCGCTGACATCCACCCTGCCCTTCACGCCGTCGGCGCACAGCATGATATGATCCGGACGCACACCCAGCACCACATCCTGCTCCGGCACGTCCCTATCGCTCAGCCGCTGCTGCTTATCCTCCGCCAGCTCCACGGTGATACCGTCGATCGTCACGGCGTACTTGCCGTCCTTCTTGATAAGCCGCGCGTCAAACAGGTTCATCTGGGGCGTGCCGATAAAGCCCGCCACAAACAGATTGGCGGGGTGGTCAAACACCTCCTGGGGCGTGCCGATCTGCTGGATAAAGCCGTCCTTCATAATGACGATCCGGTCTCCCAGCGTCATGGCCTCCGTCTGGTCGTGGGTCACGTATACAAAGGTGGTGTCGATCCGCTGGCGCAGCTTGATGATCTCCGCCCGCATCTGGTTGCGCAGCTTGGCATCCAGATTGGACAAAGGCTCATCCATCAAAAACACCGCCGGGTCGCGGACAATGGCGCGGCCGATAGCCACACGCTGCCGCTGGCCGCCGGACAGCGCCTTGGGCTTGCGGTCAAGATACTGGGTGATGTCCAGAATCTCCGCCGCCTGACGCACCTTGCGGTCGATCTCGTCCTTGGGCACCTTTTTCAATTTCAGCGAGAAGGCCATGTTCTCATACACTGTCATGTGGGGATACAGCGCGTAGTTCTGGAACACCATGGCGATGTCCCGATCCTTGGGCTCCACATCATTCATCAGCTTGTCGCCGATCCACAGCTCGCCGGAGGTAATGTCCTCCAATCCGGCGATCATCCGCAGCGTGGTGGATTTGCCGCAGCCGGAGGGCCCCACCAGTACGATGAACTCCTTGTCCGCGATCTCCAGACTGAACTGCTGGACAGCCACCACGCCCTCCTCGGTGATCTGGAGATTGTGCTTCTTCTCCGGCTCGTCGCCCTTTTTGGCCTTTTTCTTTTTCTCGGTGTTGGGGTAGACCTTTTTCAGATCCTTCAATACGACCTTTGCCATACATGCTTGACTGTAGCTGCTCTGCCTCCGCAAACAGCAGCCTCGCGGCCGCCCTCCGGCGCACCGCCTTACGACAGGTCTCCACACTGCCGCACCGCCAGCCACAGCGGATCTTTCTCCTTTTCATTTGCCGCCGCCGATCAAAAAGTGGAGTGACACAGCCGCGGTTGGAATAAGACAGCTTTATTTTATACGAAAAAAAGCAAAAATACAAGAGCTGAATTGTGAATTTTCACCCCTCCAAAGCCTCCCCCTGTGTAAGGGGAGGTGGCACGGCGAAGCCGTGACGGAGGGGTTGACGCAAGATGGTGCGGTGGAAACAGGGATGGATGCTACGGCGGCATAGCCGCCGAGATCGGCGTTAAAAACATGCCACCGGCATGTTTTTTTAACACGCCGACGGCATAGCCGCCGAGATCGGCGTTAAAAGCATGCCGCCGGCATGTTCTTTAACACGCCGACAATTCCAATTTCTTCCCGTTCAGTGCCGCATATGCCAGACGCTCACCCTCATACCGCAGCTTCAGGGAGAAAAACGGCGTATCCTTTTCATGGATCCGCTCCAAAAACAGCTTGTCCCCCGCCCACAGGGGCAGTTCCATCAGCTTATCCTTGTGGATCCACTCCAGCACGCCCTCGTTGCACTCGATCAGCTCCCCTGTCCAGGCGGTGGCGGTGAATACGTGCATGTACTCCGTCTCCCACTGATCGGACACAAAGGTCACCAGCGCACGGTACTGATACTCCGTCAGCGTCAGGCCCGTCTCCTCCCAGGTCTCCCGCAGCACGCACTCCTCCGGACTTTCCCCGTCCTCGAACTTGCCGCCTACGCCCACCCATTTGTCATGGTTCAGGTCGTTTTTCTTCTTGATCCGGTGCAGCATCAGATAGTTGCCCTGGGGATCTTCGATATAGCATAAGGTGGAATTATACATCAGGTGTCGTCCTTTCGAATGTGATCTCGTCATAGCCGGTCTCGTCATCCTGCTCCACGCCATAGCGCCAGCCGTCCAGCACGCCGATTACCAGCTCACAGGTGGTGTTTACCAGACAGCCCGTCTGCAGGTGTCCGCCAAAGGCGCCCAGCCCCTGACGGCTCAAAGCGATGTGCAGGTGGCACCGCGCCTGACTGACCGTTCCCATCAGGGACAGGATCTCGCAGTGCTCCTCCACTGTGCGCAGGGTGACGCCGTCCGCGTCCCGCACCACGGCCCGGGTCAGGCAGCCCACGCCCGACAGGATCACGCCTGCGTCAATGCGGTGTTCCTGACAGAGCTGCCGGATAGACAGCAGCAGATCATCGCCCCGATGCAGCCGGCGGCAAATGGTTGTCATGCAGCATCCCTCCCGAAAACGGTGATGTATTTATTGTAGCACGCCTTTTGCAATTTGTACAGCGCTGTGGTATACTGAAACCGGAAAACAGAAAGGAGGGTGATGTCATGCCGCCCTATGAGATCATCCGCTCCCGCCGCCGCACCGTGGCGCTGGAGGTCACGCGGGAGGGAAAGGTGCTGGTGCGCGCCCCCCTTCGGATGCCCCAGACGGAGATCGACCGCTTCGTGGCCGCCCATGCCGCGTGGCTGGAAAAGGCACAGGCAAGGGTGGCCGCCCGCCAGGCGGCCCATCCCCCTTTGACGGAGGAACAGCGGGAAGCCCTGCGGCAAACGGCCAAGGCCCTGCTGCCCCAAAGGGTGGCCCACTACGCCGCCGTCATGGGGGTGACGCCCGCCTCCGTCAGGATCACCTCCGCCAAGACCCGCTTCGGCAGCTGCTCCGGCAAAAACGGGCTGTGCTTCTCGCTGTACCTGATGCAGTATCCCCAGGAGGCCATTGATTACGTGGTCGTCCACGAGCTGGCCCATATCCGCCACCACGACCACAGCCCCGCCTTCTATGCCGAGGTAGCCAAGGTGCTGCCGGATTACAAGGCACGAATGAAGCTGCTGAAATGATAACAAAACGTATAAAATTGATAAAAGCACCCAGAAACGGGTGCTTTTATCGGTACATTAAGGGCTTTTATGGGTACGGAATCGGTACATAAAAGGCCGTTATGGGGGAGGGAATAACAGAACGTTATCACACCAACTTCTCAAAATACCGGAAGGTTTCGTCGTCGTGGGTGTGGCGCATGCAGAAGGCAAGCATTCGCTCTGACGCGGCGTTCTGTTTGTAGCACTTGGCTACCACCCGGCTCAGGCCCAGATGGTACAGCGCCCAATCCGCCACGGCGGCAAAGGCCTCGGTGCCGTAGCCGTGGCCGGCAAATTCAGGGGCGATGCGGCAGCCCTGCTCCATAGCGCCGCGCCAGTCGCCGTTGTACAGCACCACCTCGCCGATGCATTTGCCCTCCAGCCGGACGGCGAAGTTGATGGCGATGCGGTTTTCAAAGTCCTGACGGGTCACGTTAAGGAAGTAGTCCTCCGTCAGTTCACCGCTGAGGTCGTTCCGGTAGTCGTAGCCCCACCAGCGGTTGCGGTCGTCGTCCAGACACAGGGCGTTGTAGGCGGCCTTGTCATCGTCGGTGAAGGGAGAGAGAGTCAGGCGCTCTGTGGTCAGCTGGGGAATGTGCCGCAGGGCGTCCAGCTCACAGCCCACCTCAAAACGCATTTTGCTGCCCAGCTCCGCGGGGAGATATTGCAGCTTGGAGGTACGCAGCCCGCGATCGCGGCCGTCATCCTCACGGTTGATCCAGCGGCAGTCGGCGCCGTAGTAGGCGGCGAACTGCTGCACCATGGCGGGATAGACGCCGGCGTGGGAGTAGAGAGCTTTTTCAATGTGGCACACCAGCGTATCGCCGCATTTTTCCGCCAGAGCCACCGCCAGCAGACGGCCCTGCCACAGGATGCCGCCTGCGCGGAAGATGCCCTGATCCAGATAGGTGAACAGCTCCTGCGCCAGAGCCAGCTCCCGCTTGGCCTCGGGGCTCTGCTTCTGGAATTCCTGCCGGTAATCCGCCCAGAAGGCGGAGAGCAGGCCGGTGTCCGACGGGGTCAGGGGGATGAATTTCGCGTCGGGATGCTCCTTATTGAATTTGTTGATGTGGTTGCGCTGGCCGCTGTAGTGCCGTCCGGCGAACTGCGCCAGATCTTCGGCGTGGTAGAGGTAATCCTTCCACACCCGCTCGTTGGTGATGGTGACACGGGGCCAGCGCAGGGCCAGCTTGCCGGCCTCCGACTCCGGCACCACGGAGAAGATGGGGCGGACGCCCTTTTGGTGGCAGAAGTCCTCCACGGTGGCGAGGGCGGCGTCCACATCGCCCTCGGGCCCGGGGATGGGGTAGTCGAACTGGGTGACGCCGTCGATGCAGTTGCGGATGACGAGGCAGCCGTCGGTGAAGGCGTATTCGGAGTGCAGGTGGCCCCGCCACATGTATTTGACGCCGGCGCTGTATTCGCACAGGCGATAGGGACAGGTTTCATAATAGGGCCGCAGCAGAGGCATGCTCTCCGCGGTCACGGGGGTAAAATTCAGCATAGGGGTTCTCCTGTGTATGATTTTGTTGATCTGTTGTTTGTGGAAGAACGGCGTGTTTCCAAAGGCTCCCCTTGTTGCAAGGGGAGCTGTCAGCCGCAAGGCTGACTGAGGGGATAAACAAGAACGGGCAACCCCTCCGTCACGGCGTTAAGAAAACATGCCGATGGCATGTTTTTAGCCGTGATCTCGGCAGCTATGCTGCCGTAGTTGCCACCTCAGCTGTGCACACCCCAGTGTGCGCACTGGGGCGCCTTTACACAAGGGAGGCTTGGAATGCCACTGCTCAACGGTTCGCCAGCTATAGTTTCTCCACCATCTCTGCGGTGAACTGCAAAAACTTCTTTGCCAGCGGGCGGAGGTGGGGGCGTGTGGCGACGCCCAGCTCGCGGACGGCGGGAGGATCCAGCGGTAGGGCCAGCACATCGTTGGAGCGGCCCTTCAGCACCAGACGGCTGAGGATGCTGACTCCCAGACCGTGCTCCACCATGGAGATGATGACGGTGTCGCTGACCTGGGTATCGCGGATGATAGGGGTCACGCCGCAGCGATCCAGCGCCCGCATGATATCCAGATGAAAGCCCAGAGAGGGCATCAGAAACTCCTGGCCGTCCAGGCGGCGCACATCCAGACTGGCGGCGCCGCCGGTATCGAAATCCCGCGGCAGGATAGCCAGCAGGGGATCGGGTTTCAGGGGCGTCCAGTCCAGAGTGCCGCCCTCCTGACGGCTGGCAAAGGCCATATCTACCCTGCCCTCTTTTACCCAGCGATATACCTCGTCCACCGAGCCCATCTGCACGTCGATGCCCACGCCGTTGTTGGCGCGGCGGAACTGCTCGATCAGCTCCGGCAGCCAGTGCATGGCGATGCTGGCATAAGACGCCACGCGGATGGTGTCCTCCTGATGGGAGTTCACCAGAGCGATCTCCCGCTCCAGCAGCTGGCTGGCGGCAAGGCACTGGCGCACCATGGGCATGATCCGCGCCCCTGCCGGCGTCAGGTGTACGCCGCGGCGATCCCGCACCAGAAGGGGAAAACCGATCTCCCGCTCGAGACTGTTCATCATGTGGGTCAGGCCGGACTGGGTATAGCCCAGCTGCTCCGCCGCGCGGGTGAAGCTGCCCTGATCCACGGCGGCGGCCAGCGCTTCCAGCTTTTTGCTGTCCATGGCGTCCTCCCTTTCTGTCGGTTTTGGTTTGTGGTGGCACAGATTTTATCACGAGTCGGCGGGAAATGCAACCACCAAATATGACATTTCTTCATGGAAAGATGAAAAAGTGTCGCTTTACAAATCTTGCAACATTGTGTATGGTATAGACAGTAATTCTCCACATATTACTTTTCCTTTCTATCCTCAAATCCCTTGATGGCTGCGTGGTTTGCCCCGCAGCCATCGCCCTATTTCCTCCCTATGATATATGCAGTGGAGACATTACCGGACTGAGAAAGCGGACGGCGGTGAGCCGTCCGCTTTTTTGCGATGGTACGGCAGTCATCGTGCGGGCGGGGCGGAACCCCGTCCCTATGACCGCGCCCGTCCGTCTCTACGCGCCGCATTTGCGGGTGAGGGATTCGGCAAAATGACGATAACAGTTCCCGTAAAACTGTCACAACCTACGAAAATCGGGAAATCACATTGACACCACCTGTGAAAGTTGCTAATATAGTGCTGTCCCGCGTGAAAACGTTTCCGGTAGCGTTACCGAGTTGTTCGCGGCGGGCGGCACGCAACAGGAGGAAATACCGTGACCATCAAGGACATCGCGCGCATCAGCGGCGTAAGCATCACCAC
Organism: uncultured Oscillospiraceae bacterium; assembly: GCA_934597125.1. Classification (GTDB taxonomy): domain Bacteria; phylum Bacillota; class Clostridia; order Oscillospirales; family Oscillospiraceae; genus Vescimonas. The sequence continues at coordinate 28,592 of CAKTQM010000002.1, read as the reverse complement.
CGTCTCCCGCGTTTTGAACGACCGGCCCGACGTCAGCGCCGAGAGCCGCCAGCGGGTGCTGGAGGTGATCGAAAGCACCAACTACATCCCCAACAATTCGGCGCGGGATCTGGTGAAGACCAAGTCCGACGCCATCGGCCTTGTGGTGCGCGGGATCTCCAACCCCTTCTACACCGACATCATCCGCGCCGTGGAGGCGGGCATCACCGCCGGAGGCTACACCATGGTGATGCAGCAGATCGGCGCCAACGAGGACGAGTTGAAGCGGGCCGCCATCATGGAGCGGGAAAAGCGTCTGCGGGGACTGGTGCTGCTGGGCGGGCGGTTCGACTATACCGCCGCGGATCTGGCGCTGCTGAACGTGCCTTTCGTGTGCTGCTCGTTCAGCAATCAGTACGGCACGCTGGAGCACGGGGATTACTCCTCTGTCGCCATCGCCGACAAGGAGACGGCCTATCGCGCCACCCGCTATCTCATCGACCACGGCCACCGGCGCATCGCCGCCATGGTCACCTGCCCCGACGACCACTCCATCAGCCAGCTGCGGTACGAGGGGTACATCCAGGCGCTGACCGAAGCCGGTATCACGCCGGATCCGTCGCTGGTGATCTGTACCGAGACCTTCAGCATCGAGGGCTCCTATCAGGCCATGAACCAGGCGCTGGAGAGCGGCGCGGACTTTACCGCGGTGTTTGCCATTTCGGACAACATGGCCATCGCCGCCATGCGTTCCCTGCGGGAGCACGGGCGCACCGTGCCGGAGGGCTGTTCGCTGATCGCCATTGACGGCATTGAGGTATCCGACTATATGGATCCGCCGCTGACTACCCTGTGCCAGCCCATGGAGGAGATGGGACGCCACAGCATCCGGACGCTGCTGGACATGATCGAGGGGCGCAGCGGCAACTGCCACGAGGTACTGCCCACGGTACTGCGGCCCGGCGGCAGCGTGAAAACACTGGTATAAACCGTTTTTTGCAGTGCATACTGTGAAAATAAAATCAATTAAAAGGAGATCAATCAACATGAAAAAGTTTCTTGCACTGATCCTGGCTCTTGTGATGTCTCTGTCTCTGGTCGCCTGCGGCGGCGGAAGCAACGACGCACAGGGTTCCGGTGATGACGCCACTGCCACCGGCAAGGTGTATTACCTGAACTTCAAGCCCGAACAGGATGAGGATTGGCAGAATCTGGCCAAGGCTTACACCGAGGAGACCGGTGTGCCCGTCACCGTGGTGACCGCTGCTTCCGGTACTTATGAGGAGACCCTGATGGCCGACATGGCCAAGACCGATGCGCCTACCCTGTTCCAGGTGAACGGCCCCGTGGGTCTGGCCAACTGGAAGGATTACTGCTATGATCTGAGCAGCTCCGCCGTGTACGGTGAGCTGACCAGCGACAACTACGCCCTGAAAGAGGACGGTGCTGTCTACGGTATCGCCTATGTTATCGAGTCCTATGGTCTGATCACCAACACCGCTCTGCTGGAAAAGGCTGGTTACACCACCGACGACATCAAGTCCTTTGCTGATCTGAAGAAGGTCGCCGAGGATATCACCGCCCGCAAGGACGAGCTGGGCTTCGCCGCTTTCACCTCCGCCGGTATGGACAGCAGCTCCGACTGGCGCTTTAAGACCCATCTGGCCAACCTGCCCATCTACTTCGAGTATCAGGCTGACGGCATCGGCACTACCGACGCCATCAAGGGCACCTATCTGGACAACTACAAGAACATCTTCGACCTGTATATCAACAACAGCACCTGCGATCCCAAGGATCTGGCCGGCAAGACCGGTACTGACTCCGAGAACGAGTTCCTGAACGGCGAGGCTGTGTTCTTCCAGAACGGTTCCTGGGAGTACGGCGCTCTGTCCGCCAAGTACAGCGATGAAGAGATGGCGATGATCCCCATTTACATCGGCGTGGGCGACGAGGCCAATCAGGGCCTGTGCACCGGTACCGAGAACTACTGGTGCGTCAACAAGGACGCCAGCGAAGAGGACATCCAGGCTACTCTGGACTTCCTGTACTGGTGCGTCACCTCCGACAAGGGCACCGAGGCTCTGGCCAATGAGATGGGCTTCGTGATCCCCTTCAAGGGCGCTCTGGAATCCAACAACCTGTTCGTGAAGCAGGATAAGGCCATGACCGCCGACGGCAAGACCCCCGTGTCCTGGAACTTCCCCACCATGCCTTCCGAGGAGTGGAAGAACGGCGTTGGCTCCGCGCTGACCGCCTATGCCGCCGGCACCGGCGACTGGGATGCCGTGAAGACCGCTTTCGTGGACGGCTGGGCTGCCGAGTACGCGCTGAAGTAATCGCGCTTTGACAGAACACATTCCCTGATGAATTCCGGTTGTCGGGTGGGCCTGCGGCCCACCCGACAACCGCACACCATCGGCATATACCTGTACGTCCCGCCCGGAGCGGGGCGCAGAGGCAGGTGCCGAAGTTCGCAGATGACCGGGAGGTAATGCTCATGCAGAAAAACATTCGCAAGTACTGGCCCATATTCCTCTTACCGACGCTGGCCGCCTTTTTGCTTGGCTTCGTGATCCCCTTCTGCCAGGGACTGTATCTGTCCCTGTGCAAGTTCACCACCATCAACAAGGCGACTTTTGTGGGTTTGAGCAACTATGTGAAGGCCTTTCAGGACGAGCTGTTCGCCAACGCCTTCTGGTTTACGGCGAAATTCACAGTGGTGTCCACCATCCTAATCAACATTCTGGCGCTGGCAATCGCGCTGCTGCTGACCCGGGGCATCAAGGGCACCACGCCCTTCCGCACGGTGTTCTTCATGCCCAACCTGATCGGCGGCATCGTGCTGGGCTATATCTGGCAGATCCTGCTGAACTGCGTGCTGTCTCTGCTGGGCAAGCCGCTGCTGGCGCTGGACGCCACGTATGGCTATTGGGGCCTGATCATTCTGATGTGCTGGCAGCAGATCGGCTATATGATGATCATTTATATCGCGGGACTGCAGTCCATCCCCAACGACTATATCGAGGCAGCATATATTGACGGCGCCACACCGTGGCAGACCTTCTGGAAGGTGAAGCTGCCCAATTTGATGCCCTCCATCACCATCTGCCTGTTTTTGACGCTGACTAACTCCTTCAAGCTGTTCGATCAGAACCTGGCTTTGACCGGCGGTGAGCCGGCCCACGCCTCGGAGATGCTGGCGCTGAACATCTATCAGACCTTCTATGTCCGCTCCGGGCCCCAGTGGAAGGGTATCGGTCAGGCTAAGGCCGTGCTGTTCTGCATTCTGGTGATCGCCATTTCCAGCCTGCAGCTGAAGCTGACCAAGTCGAAGGAGGTGCAGCAGTAATGCAAAAGCGCAGTCGCGTAATCAACGGGATCTGGACAGCCGTGCTGGCCGTTCTGAGCCTTGCGTGGGTGTATCCCATCGTGATGGTAGTCATCAACTCCTTCAAGGTGGAGTCCGCCATCAGCACCAACACCGCATTTCAGCTGCCCACCGCCGAGCAGTTTGCCGGCTTTGACAACTTTGCCAGCGCCATCCACTCTCAGGGCTTTCTGGCGGCATTCTTCAACAGTCTGGTGATCTCCGTCACGTCGGTGGCGCTGATCCTGATTTGCTGCTCCATGTGCGCGTGGTTCATCACCCGCGTCAACAGCAAGATCACCAAGTTTTGCTATTTCCTGTTCGTGTTCTCCATGGTGGTGCCGTTCCAGATGCTGATGTTCACACTGGCGAATCTGGCCGACAAGACCAAGCTGAACACCCCCTTCAACATCTGCATCGTCTATCTGGGCTTCGGCGCGGGACTGGCCGTGTTCATGTTCTGCGGCTTTATGAAGTCCATTCCGCTGGAGATCGAGGAGGCCGCCATGATCGACGGCTGCGGCCCCATCCGCACCTTCTTCCTGGTGGTGCTGCCCATGCTGAAGCCTACGCTGGTCAGCGTCGGCATTCTGGAGACCATGTGGGTGTGGAACGACTATCTGCTGCCCTATCTGGTGCTGGATAAGACCAAGTATATGACCATCCCCATTCTGGTGCAGTACTTCCGCGGCGGCTACGGCAAGGTGGAAATGGGCCCCATGATGGCCTGTATCGTGCTGACCGTGCTGCCCATTATCATCATCTACGTGCTGGGACAGAAGCACATCATCAAGGGTGTGGCAGCCGGCGCGGTGAAGGGGTAAGCTTAACGGCAAAAAGTCTCATCTATCCGCAGGGCGGGGGCTCCTCCCCGCCCTGTAACAACCTATCACCTTATATCATTCTGAATCGAGAGAGCAATGACTATGAAACGTTCCAGTGGTATTTTGCTGGCTGTCTCCTCCCTGCCGTCGCCCTATGGCATCGGTACGCTGGGCAGGGCAGCCTATGAATTCGCAGACTTCCTGCACGCGGCGGGGCAGCGCTATTGGCAGATGCTGCCTCTGGGCCCCACCAGCTACGGCGACTCGCCGTATCAGAGCTTTTCCACCTTTGCGGGCAACCCCTATTTCATCGACCTGGATATGCTGGTGGCCGATGGGCTGCTGAAAAAAAACGAGGTGACCCGCTGCCAGTGGGGCAGCGAGCCGCGGTATGTGGACTATGGCAAGATCTATGAGAGCCGGTTCCAGGTGCTGGCCATCGCCAAGGAGCGGGGCTGGCAGCGGGATGCGGCAGAGGTGGCCGCCTTCCGGCAGGAGAATGGCCGGTGGCTGGAGGATTACGCCCTGTACATGGCCTGCAAGCGGCATTTCGGCATGAAGTCCTGGACGGAATGGCCGGATGACGCGCTGCGGCTGCGGAAAACGCCTGAGGTGCTGGAGAAATACCGCAGATTGCTGCGGGAGGATGTGGAGCTGTTTATCTACATCCAGTATCTGTTCTTCCGGCAGTGGACGGCACTGCGGGAGTATCTGCACGAGCGGGATATTCAGGTGATCGGCGACCTGCCCATCTATGTGCCCATGGACAGTGCCGACGTGTGGGCGGAGCCGGAGTTTTTCCAGCTGGACGACCAGTGCATCCCCACCGCCGTCAGCGGTGTGCCGCCCGACTACTTCTGCGAGGATGGGCAGCTGTGGGGCACGCCGTTGTACCGCTGGGACGTGATGCAGGCGGACGGCTTCGGCTGGTGGATCCGCCGCATCGACGGGGCGGGCAAGCTGTATGATGTGATCCGCATTGACCATTTCCGCGGACTGGACACCTATTGGGCCGTGCCCTATGGCGACACCACCGCCCGCAACGGAGAGTGGCGCAAGGGCCCGGGCATGGCACTGGTCAACGCGCTGACGGGCTGGTTCCCCGGTTTGCAGTTCATCGCCGAGGATCTGGGCTATCCCACCCCCACCGTGCAGCAGCTTTTGCAGGATTCCGGCTGGCCCGGAATGAAGGTGCTGGAGTTCGCCTTTGATTCCCGCGACAGCAGCAACTATCTGCCCCACACCTATCCCCGCCACTGTGTGTGCTACACCGGCACCCACGACAACAGCCCCGTGGCTCTGTGGCGTGAGGAGGCGTCGCCGGAGGACATCGCCTATGCCAAGCGGTATCTGGGGCTGAACGACGAGGAGGGCTTCCACTGGGGCATTCTGCGGGGCGGACAGAGCAGCGTCGCCGACCTGTTTGTGGCACAGATGCAGGACTATCTGGGACTGGGGCAGTATCACCGCATGAACACCCCCGGCACACTGGGCGGCAACTGGCAGTGGCGGATGCTGTCCGGCGAGGCGGACGAAACGCTGGCCAAAAAGATCTACGACATGACCGTCATGTATAGCCGCACGGAGAAACGGACGGCGGAGACGGCGGAAGAAGAAGCCGCGGAGGAGAACTGATTTTCCAGCATGCGGCTTTAGCGGTATACCACAACTCTTCCCTTTTCACTGAAACAAAAAAGTGCCTTAGGCCGGTTGGCCTAAGGCACTTTTTGTTTGTCTCTTAATAGCTGCCCAGGTCGGCGGACTTGTCGCCTTCGACGCTGGAGCCGAACTCGTAGTCGTTGCCGGGGAGGAGGGCGTTCAGGATGACGCCGGCCAGGGCGGCGATGGCAAGGCCGGTCAGGGTGATATCGGCGCCGCCCACGGTGAAGGTGATACCGCCGGTGGAGCTGAAGCCCAGGCCGCTGACGAAGATCACCGCGGCGATGATCAGGTTGCGGGACTTGGTAAGATCCACCTTGTTCTCTACCACGTTGCGGACGCCGACGGCGGAGATCATACCGTAGAGGACGAAGCTGACGCCGCCCACGATGGCGGTGGGGATGGAGTTCACCAGGGCGTCGAACTTGGGAGAGAAGCTGAGGATGATGGCGTACAGGGCCGCCAGACGGATGACCCGGGGATCGTAGACCTTGCTGAGAGCCAGGACGCCGGTGTTCTCACCGTAGGTGGTGTTGGCGGGGCCGCCGAACATACCGGCCATGGCGGTAGCCAGACCGTCGCCCAGCAGGGTACGGTGCAGGCCGGGATCCTCGATGAAGTTCTTGCCGGTGGTGGAGGAGATGGCGGAGATGTCGCCGATGTGCTCCATCATGGCGGCGATGGCGATGGGGGCCATTACCAGGATGGAGGTGATATCGAACTTGGCGATCACAAACTGCTGCAGACCTACGAAGTCGGCATGGCCCACTTCCGTGAAGTCCACCTGACCGGTGATCAGGGCCACCACATAGCTGCCCACCACACCCAGCAGGATGGGGATGATCTTGACCATGCCCTTACCCCAGATATTTGCCACGATGATGATGGCGATAGCCAGCAGGGCCAGCCACCAGTTGGTGGAGGCGTTGGCGATGGCGGTGCCGGACAGGTTCAGGCCGATGAGGATGATGATGGGGCCGGTGACGATGGGGGGGAAGAAGCGCATGACCTTCTTGGCGCCCACCAGCTTGAACAGCAGCGCCAGCACCAGGTACAGCAGGCCCGCCACCACCACGCCGCCCAGGGCGTAGGGCAGCTTTTCCTCGCCGCTCATGCCGGCAAACTTGCCCACATCCAGCTGAGCCACCGCCTCGAAGCCGCCCAGGAAGGCGAAGGAGGAGCCCAGGAAAGCGGGCACTTTCAGCTTGGTACACAGATGGAACAGCAGGGTGCCCAGGCCCGCGAACAGCAGGGTGGTCTGGATGGACAGGGGCAGGCCGTAGGAGCTGACCAGGATGGGCACCAGCACGGTGGCGCCGAACATGGCAAACAGGTGCTGCAGGCCCAGCACCAGCATACGGGGGACACCCAACTCTCTCGCGTCGTAGATGGCCACCTGGCCGAGATCTTTCTTCATGGCGTGATTCCTCTCTTTCATTTGTCTTGTATGTGTAGTTACTTACCAAACATGTCAGCGGCCGCAGGCCGAAAAAAAAGACCGATGAAAAACATCGGTCAGGCAACGATATCAACAATAGAAACAAAAACAGTGGGAGCGGCTTTACACTTGATTTTACGGATGGTAGTCATGGCGTGCGCCCCCTTTCAAAATTTTCTTGCTTATTATAGCGGCCCTTGCGGCAAAATGCAAGCTTTTTCTTCTCCAAACATCCACCGAATTTTACCCGCCGGATTCGTGGACATTGCACAAATCCATTCATTGGGCTTATGGCTTGTATCAGGAGGCAGGGAGGAAACAAGACAAGGAGTAATATTTTTACGAAAATATACAGTTCGTATTGCTTCTCCCGCCTTCCATAGGACGGACAGGGCGGGGTTTCGCCCCGCCCTGTACACATTTTCTTCACGCCGCGGAGAGTACCTGCTGTGCGGCGAGGTCGTAGCGGACAGTCACCTGACGGTGGGTATTGTCGGTACCGGTGTAGGTGCAGCTCAGCTGCAGCACGGCGCCGTCCCAGCGGTCAAGGGTCACGTCAAAGACGGGATAGCCGGAGGGCTGAGCGGTGGGGACGGCAGAGAGGGCATTCTTCAACGCCTCGTCACCCTCGTACCACAGGTAGGCCAGATAGGAGCGCAGGGTCTCCTGAACTTTCTCGCCATACCACTGGCCGCCCGCGTCCTGATAGAAATGCCAGACGGCGCAGTCGAGGCGGGACTCCCGCCCTGTATACGATTTGCTCAGGGCGAGGTAAGCGCCGTCCGGCGACCAGGTCAGGTCTGTGATCTCGGTGTCGGGGTAGTTGAGCGCCATGCCGGGGGTGGTTTTGCCGTCTCTTTGGACAAACAGCAAGGAGGCAGGCTCCTTTACCCTGACTGTCTGCGCGCCGAAATTGCTGGTATACGTTACCACGGTGATGCTGCCGTCGGGGGAAGTGCTGCTCTTGTTGATGAACAGCCCGCCTTGTACCTGTATGGTATGCAGAACGGTGTACAGCACCGCCAGCAGGATCAGGCACAGGGGCACGGCCAGGCCGACGATCCAGCGGCGCTGACGGCGGGCGCGGCGCTGGGCCAGGGTCAGATCCAGCACAGCCTGCACCGCCTCTGAGGTGGGGGCGGGCTCCGATGGCGCTTCCGGCTCCGCCGGGGCGGCCTGATAGGTCAGCAGCTGATCCACGCTGAGACCCAGAGCCTCCGCCAGCGGCTCCAGCAGAGAGATATCGGGGCAGCCCGCGCCCCGCTCCCATTTGCTGATGGCTTTGTCCGTCACGTGGAGTCTCTCCGCCAGCTGGCGCTGGGTCAGGTTCAGCTCCTTGCGTCTCTGGGCGATAAATCTGCCCAGCATTTCTCGATCCATGGGATCACCTCCGCCGTTATGGTAGCAAATACGCGGAGAAAACACAACCGACGCTGCGTTTATGCGGTGGTTTTTGACGGTGCGGCGGCATTTATCAGGATCTCCGGTGCAGCATCCGTCAACTATCCGCCGTACCATCAGGGGAGGGGCAGAGCCCCTCCCCTACGAAGTTTCACATACCATAGTCGGCTTACTCATACGTGGTGCGGTAAGCGCCGTCGAGATAGACCTGGACGGCGGAGACGCCCTCCAGCGACAGCAGGGAGACGGCAATGCCCTGTTCCATCTGCTCGGTCGCGCCGGACGGCAGATCCGCCAGCGCTTCGGCAGAGAGGTTCAGCTGGCACACGCCCTCCTCCGCGCGGACGGTGATGCCGGTCATGCCCTCCGGCAGCAGCGGCAGCAGGCCGTCCCGGGTGGGGCCCTCCGCCAGGGCGGAGAGGACTACGTCCGCCGCCGACTGCCCCTCGTACTGGGTCAACAGGCACTCCTCCGGCGTGAGGACGCCGTCCTCGTCGGGGAAGTACAGCTGGGCGGTCACCATCCGCACCACATCGTCCATGGAGGTCAGGAGCACATCGCTGGCCATAAAGAGATTGCTGTCGCGGTAGGCCAGCTCCTGTCCGTTGGCGGTGATGCGCACGGCATAAATACCCTCCAGCTGGGTCAGGGACAGGGTCACGCAATAGTCGGCGATCGTCAGCGCCATGCCGCTGAGCTGACTGTAGCTGCCGGTGAAGTCCACGCAGGCGGTACTGCCGTTGATCTCCACCCCCCGCAGAGAGGTGCCCGCCGGAAGGGGGCTTTGGAAACCCTGCTCATGGCATCCGCCCAGCAGCAGGCTCAGCACGGCACGGGCCCGTGCCTCCTTATCCTGCGCGGGCAGGATGTCCCAGTTGACGGTGACGCTGCCGATGGCGTCGCCGCCCTGATGGTTTTCCAGCGGCACGGCGCAGTACAGCCGCAGGCCGTCCTTTTCCGTGCCGGTCGCGGCGCAGCCCGCCAGCAGCAGCGCCGCCAGCAACACCGCCGCGAGGGTAATGCATTTTTGTTTCATTCCTGCTCACCGCCTTCCCGGGGCGCTTCCTCCCCACGGGGCAGGTACACGGTGAACACCGTGCCGCCGCCCTGTCGGGGCGCGGCGGCGATGCGGCCGCCGCGGCTTTCTACCGTATCCTTGACGATGGACAGGCCCAGACCCGTGCCGCCGATGGCGCGGGAGCGCATCTTGTCCACGCGGTAGAACCGCTCGAAAATATGGGGCAGGTCGTCGGCGGGGATACCGATGCCGTTATCCTCCACCGTCAGCACCACCCAGTCGCCGTCCGTTCTGGCGGCGGCGTGGACGAAACCGTCGGTGCCGGAGTATTTGATGCCGTTGTCCATCAGGTTGTACAGGATCTGGTGAACGTCATCCTCCGTAGCCAGCGCCACGGCGTCCGCCGCGGCCTCGTAGGTCAGCGTGACGCCCTTTTCGCGGGCCAGCACCGCCAGCATGCGGGCCACCCGCTCCAGCACCGGCGCCACCGGCACCGGCGTCACCGGCTGCACCGCGCCGCTGTCCAGGCGGGTCAGGCGCAGCAGGTTTTCGGTGATGCGGGTCAGGCGCTCCGCCTCGCGGCCGATGTCGCCCACGAACTCGCGGGTGGTGTCGGCGTCCATATCGCCGGTCTGCAGGATGGAATCCGTCAGCAGGCGGATACCGGCCAGAGGCGTTTTCAGCTCGTGGCTGGCGTCGGACACAAAGCGGCGGCGGGCGTTCTCGGTGGTTTGCAGGCGGTCGGTCAGGCTGTTGAACTCCGCCGCGATCTGGCCGATCTCGTCGCTGCCCTTTACGGCGGCGCGGTGGCTGTAAGCGCCCTCCCGCACCTTGCGGATGGCGGAGAGCAGATCGGTGATCTGCATAGTCAGGGCGCGGCTGAGCAGGATGGACAGGCCGATGACCCCCAGCGCGATCAGCACGGAGATCTTCATAAGGTTGGACTGGAAGCTTTTGAGGATGTCCGCCTGCTGGGTGTCGTATTCATAAGTATACACCGCGCCCACGATCTGGTTGTGGTACACCACCGGCGAGGCCATGCGGCTGAGGAAGGCGGTGGAATCGTAATAGCAGTAAAAGGCGTCGTTGCCCTCCAGCGCCTGGACGATCTCGGTATAAAAGGCGTACAGGCCCACGGCGCCGCTCTCCTCGCGGGTGTCGTAGAGGATGCGGCCGGCGGTATCTGTCACCAGAATGCGGGAAACGCCGGTCTCCCGCATGGAGCTGAGGGCCTTGGAGACATTCTCCTCATCCAGCTGTTTCAGGCCGCTGAGGGACGCCTCGATGAGCTTGACGGAGCTTTTCATGGAGGTCTCCTTGGACTGAAACACCATGTTCTGGGACTGCAGCAGCGGATAGGTGTTCAGCAGCACCAGCACCGCGGCGATCACCAGAATGTAGCTGACGCCGAACTTAAATTGTAGGCTGATTTTCCCCCTGAAAATAGTAACCCACTCCCCACTTGGTCAGAATATAGGCCGGTTCCGCCGGCACACGCTCCAGCTTTTCCCGCAATCGGCGGACGTGGACATCCACGGTGCGGTAATCACCGGCGTAGGAGTAGCCCCACACCAGATCCATCAGACTTTCGCGGCTGTAGACCCGGCGGGGGTTCTTCATCAGCAGCTCCAGCAGGTCGTACTCCTTGGCGGTCAGGTCGATGGTCTTGCCGTCCCGTATAGCCACCCGCTGCTGGGTGTCCAGGCTCAGATCGCCAACGGTCAGCATGGTGCGCTGGGTATCGGGGCGGCCGGCGCTGCGCTTCAAAAGCGCGCGGATGCGGGCTTTCAGCTCCAGAATATTGAAGGGCTTGGTGACGTAATCGTCCGCACCGCAGGCAAAACCCATCAGCTTGTCCGCATCCTCGCTGCGGGCGGTCAGCATGATGATGGGCACGTCGGAGAATTCGCGGATCTTCATGCAGGCCTCGGTGCCGGAGAGCACCGGCATCATCAGATCCAGAATGATCAGGTCAAAGTGCTCCTTCTTCGCCAGCTCCACGGCGGCTTCGCCATCATAGGCGGCGGTGACCTGATAGCCCTCATTCTCCAGATTGAACGTGATGCCCTTAACCAACAGCTTCTCGTCATCCACCACTAATATCTTCATGGCGTCACCTCCTGAAAAAATGTTTACATTTGCCATTCTACTCCCCGTTGACGGGAGAGGGGAAGTCGTTTATAATAATATGTCGGAAATAGTTGGCGGCACGCTTCTGGCGTCCGCGCTCACCTTATATTATAGCACAGATGGAGAAAATGTCATTATGAAATTCCGCCGTTTTTGCACTCTTTTTCTACTGCTGGCGCTGCTGCTGACGCAGCTGCTGCCGGTGACCGCCTACGCCGTGGAGGATATCCAGCTGGACGCGCGGGCCGCGCTGCTGGTGGACGCCGCCACCGGCACCGTGCTGCTGGATCAGGACGCCCACACCAAGCAGTACCCCGCCAGCATCACCAAGGTGATGACGGCGCTGCTGGTATTTGAGGCCATCGAGCGGGGTGAGCTGCGGCTGAGCGATTCCATCACCGCCAGCGCCAACAGCGTGGCGGGCCTGCCGGACGATGCCAGCACCGCCGACATCGTGGCGGGAGAGACGCTGACGGTGGAGCAGCTTTTATACTGCCTGCTGGTGGTGTCCGCCAACGAGGTGGGCAACATTCTGGCCGAGGCCGTCAGCGGCAGCGTCACCGCCTTTGTGTCCCTGATGAACCAGCGGGCTCAGGAGCTGGGGTGCGAGGACACCCATTTCGTCAACACCTCCGGTCTGCCGGATAACGAGCACTATACCACCGCGTGGGACATCTATCTGTTCACCCGCGAGGCCATGAAGTACGACGAGTTCATGACTATCTGCAACACAAAGGCCTACACCGTGCCCGCCACCAACAAGAGCGAGGCGCGGGAGCTGCACAGCACCAACTACCTCATCTCCAACTGGCGTGCCACCGGTTACTTATACAGCGGCGCACAGGGCATCAAGACCGGCTCCACCGACGCGGCGGGCTACTGTCTGGTTTCCTCCGCCGTGCGGGCTGACCGGCAGATGATCTCTGTGGTGCTGGGGGCGCGGCTGATGACCGCCAGCGACGGCAGCTATAAGGTAGGCTGCTTTACCGAGACCAGCCGGCTGTTTGACTGGGGCTTTGAAAACTTTACCACCAAGACGGTGCTGACGGAGAACGAGATGATCCAGAGCGTGCCGGTGGCGCTGAGCAAGGAGGTGGACAGCATCGCCGTCCATCCCGCCTACACCGCCGAGGCGGTGCTGCCCAGCGATCTGGAGCCGGAGGCGCTGGAGCGGACGGTGACGCTGGACGCGGAGGTCGTGGACGCGCCGGTGGCCGCGGGACAGCAGCTGGGCACCATCACACTGAGTTATGACGGCGTGGAATACGCCACCGTTCCCCTGCTGGCGGTGGCCGACGTGAACGCCAGCCGCTTTCTGGTGGTTAAGCACGCGCTGAAGGAATTTTTTGCCCGCCCTGTGGTAAAGGTGCTGGTGGTGGTTCTGGCGGTGCTGATCGTGCTGGTGTTCCTGTTCGGCAAGACCATCATGCGCCGGCGGCGGTACGGCAGCGGACGCAATAAGCGGCGGCAGAGCCGCAGCTATCGGGGCCGCCGGTTCTGATGGGCATGGAGATCCTGTATCAGGACAGGCATCTGGTGGTGGCCGTTAAGCCGGTGGGTGCGCTGTCGGAGGACGACCCGAAGGCCGCCTGCATGCCGGCGCTGCTGCGCCAGCATTTCCGCGCGCTGGGGCAGCCGGACTACATCGCCACCGTACACCGGCTGGATCGTGTCACCGGCGGGGTGATGGTCTTCTCCCGCCGGAAGGAGGTCACGGGAAAGCTGACGGCCGCCGTGGCGGCACATGAGATCACCAAGGAATATCTGGCGGTGCTGCGGGGGCATCCGGAAAAGGACGCCGACACGCTGACCGACCTGCTGTTCCGCGACGCCGCCCACAACAAGAGCTATGTGGTGCAGCGGATGCGCAAGGGCGTGCGGGAGGCCACGCTGGACTACACCGTGCTGGGCAAGACCGAGGCGCTGACGCTGGTAAAGGTACGGCTCCACACGGGGCGCACCCATCAGATACGGGTGCAGTTCTCCCATCGGGGACTGCCGCTGCTGGGGGACATCCGCTACGGCAGCAAGGCGGCGTGTTCCGCCGCCCTGTGGTCGTACCATCTGGCCTTTACCCATCCCGTGACGGGAAAGCCGGTGGACGTGACGTGTCCTCCGCCGATGGTATATCCGTGGGACTTGTTTGCGATAGAATAAAAGGCGCCGCCCGATGGGGCGGCGTCTTTTTACTTGGGAAGCGGGAGGGGCGGCGCCCCTCCCGCCTGGTGTTATTCCGGTTTGTCCGCTTCGGTCTCCGCGGCGGGGACTTCGGCTTCCTGAGCAGCTTCGGCGATGGTCTCGGCCTGCGCCTCGGCGGCGGGGAGCTTCTCCACCACGATCCTGCCATCCCGCAGCGCCACCCTGGCGGTGTCGCCGGACTTCAGGTTGCCCTCCAGCATCTGCTCGGCCACGGCGTCCTCCACGGTGTTCTGGATGGAACGGCGCAGGGGGCGGGCGCCGTACTCGGCGTCAAAGCCATCCTTGGCAAGAGCCGCTACCGCGTCCTCATCGGACTCCAGAGTGATGCCCTGCTGGGCCATACGCTTGCCGGTGACGGACAGCATCCGGTGGGCGATCTTGACGATATCCGCCTCCGTCAGCTGACGGAAGACGATGGTCTCGTCGATACGGTTCAGGAACTCGGGCTTGAAGGTGCGCTTCAGCTCGGCCATGACGGCCTCGCGGATGCGGGCGAAGCGGGCGGACTCGTCAGCCTCAGCCTTCTCGCTGCCGTCAAAGCCCAGGGGGGCGTTTTCGGCGGCGGTGATGTTCTTGGCGCCCACATTGGAGGTCATGACGATGACGGTGTTCTTGAAGTCCACGCGGCGGCCCTGAGAGTCGGTAACGATGCCGTCCTCCAGAATCTGCAGCAGGATGTTCCACACGTCCTCGTGGGCCTTTTCGATCTCATCGAACAGCACCACGGAGTAGGGCTTGCGGCGCACCTTTTCGGTCAGCTGGCCGCCCTCCTCGTGACCCACGTAGCCGGGGGGCGAACCCACCAGACGGGACACGGTATGGCGCTCCATATACTCGGACATATCAATGCGGATCATGGCGTTTTCATCGCCGAACATGGCTTCGGCCAGCGCCTTGCACAGCTCGGTCTTGCCCACGCCGGTGGGGCCCAGGAACAGGAACGAGCCGATGGGCCGCTTGGGATCCTTCAAACCCACACGGCCGCGGCGGATGGCGCGGGCCACGGCGGTGACAGCCTCATCCTGACCCACCACCCGCTGGTGCAGGGTCTCCTCCAGCTTCAAAAGCCGCAGGCTCTCGTCCTCCGTCAGACGGGTGACGGGGATGCCCGTCCAGCCGGCCACCACGTTGGCGATATCCTCGGCGGTGACGGTGCCGCGGTTCTGGCTCAGCTTTCTGCGCCAGTTGTCCCGCTCGATCTCCACCTGATCGGTGTAGTTCTTCTCGATATCCCGCAGCTGGGCGGCCTTTTCGTAGTCCTGGGCGGTGATGGCCTCGGCCTTCTCCCGATGCAGGGCGGCGATCTTCTCCTCCAGCGATTTCAGGTCGGGGGAGGCGCTCTCCGCCTTCATGCGCACCTGAGAGGCGGCCTCGTCCATCAGGTCGATGGCCTTATCCGGCAGGAAACGATCGTTGATGTACCGGCGGGAGAGGGACACGGCGGCCTCCAGCGCTTCATCGGTGATGGTCAGCTTGTGGTGGGCCTCGTACTTATCCCGCAGACCTTTCAGGATAGCCACGGTGTCCCGGGCGGAGGGCTCGCCCACAGTGACGGGCTGGAAACGGCGCTCCAGAGCGGCATCCTTTTCGATGTACTTGCGGTACTCATTGAGGGTGGTGGCGCCGATGACGCGGATCTCGCCGCGGCCCAGAGCGGGCTTGATGATGTTGGCGGCGTCCACGGCGCCCTCGGCGGAGCCCGCGCCCACGATGGTGTGCAGCTCGTCGATGAACAGGATCACGTTGCCGTCCTTCTTCACCTCGTCCAGCGCGTTCTTGATGCGCTCCTCAAACTCGCCGCGGTACTTGGTGCCGGCCACCATGCCGCTGAGGTCGAGGCTGAGAAGCTTCTTGTTCAGCAGCTCCTCCGGCACGTCGGCGGCGGCGATGCGTTGGGCCAGACCCTCGGCGATGGCGGTTTTGCCCACGCCGGGCTCGCCGATCAGCACGGGGTTGTTCTTGGTGCGGCGGGACAGGATCTGCACGACCCGCTGGATCTCCTTGTCGCGGCCGATGACAGGGTCAAGCTTGCCCTGACGGGCGGCCTCGGTCAGGTCGCGGGTGAATTCCTCCAGGGTCTTGCCGGTCTTTTTGTTCTCCTTGTTGGGGGTATTGCTGCCGCTGGTGACGGTATGGGGGGCGTTTTCGCTGAGCTTCTGCTGGACGCTGGCGTACATCTTGCGGGGATCCACGCCCACGGTGCGCAGCACACGCACGGCCATATTGCTGCCCTCACGCAGCAGACCCATCAGCAGGTGCTCGGTGCCGATATAACCGGCGCCCATACGGTGGGATTCGCCCACCGCCAGCTCGATAACGCTCTTGGCGCGGGGGGTCAGGCCCTGACTGGGGGCGTCGCCGGCATTGCCCTGTCCCACGCTGCGCTGCAGAATACCGGTGATCATCTCATCGGTGAGGCCGTACTCCGTCAGCACACGGTGGGCAATGCCCTCCTCTTCCCGCAGCAGGCCCAGCAGCAGATGCTCGCAGCCCACATAGCCATGGCCCAGCTCCTGAGCCGCCTCCTGCGCCAGACGCAGGGATTCCTCCGCACGGGGGGTGAATTTATTCTCATTCATATCAGGTCACATCCTTCTTCTCGTTTCTTGCGCCTCAGGCGGAGAGCTTTTTCAGCTCATCCCGCAGGCGGGCCGCCTCTTCGTAGTTCTCGCTGTCGATGGCGGCCTTCAACTGGTTTTCCAGAGCGTTGTGCTGACGCTGCTTCTGCAGCTGCACCTCCTCGTCACGACCCACCAGTCCGGCGGGGGTATCGGGGGTATCCTCGATGCCGGCGGCGGCACGGGCCGCCTCCTCCAGGGGCGCGGGGAACTCCGTCATGCGGTTGGACAGCATGCCGAAATCCTCCAGCAGGGAGAAGGGATCGAAGAAGCCGCGGCGGAAGGAACGGAAGCTGTCGCTCATTCCTCTGGTATAGCCCAGCTCCGCCGCGCAGTCGGGACACAGATGCACCTGTGTCACACGGCCGTTGATGTTGCTCTGGTAATAGAAAGTGGCTTCTCTCCGGCCACAACGTTCACATTTCATATAGCATAACCTCCTTTGGGAAAATCAAACCAATTGGATCAATACCTGCTTGAAAATATCGCTGCGCAGCATATCGCGGCAGCTTTTGTCCACGCGGCGCAGGGCCCGATCGCCGGTGCCCGCCAGCAGAGAGCGCCCCGCCTCAGCGGAAATGGCCTCGCTGCTAACCAGATTTTGGACGATGGCGCGGGCACTGGCGGCGTCCAGCTCATCGCCCACGGAGTTGATGACGTGCATCAGCAGCGTTTTGCGATCTGTCCGCACCCGGGTGATGCGGATGTAGCCGTTGCCGCCCCGCCGGGACTCCACGATATAGCCGTGCTCCGGCGAAAAGCGGGTGGACATGACGTAGTTGATCTGGCTGGGCACACAGTTGAACCGCTGGGCCAGATCGCTGCGCTGCAGCTCCAGCACGCCGTCCGCCTCCTCCAGTGCCGACTGGATAAAGCTGGCGATCACATCCGAAATACCCATGCGCAAGACCTCCTTGTTTGACTTTGCCTTTCTTTGACCTTTGAGCATATGATACACCTGCCTCCCCATAATGTCAATAGGTAAATTTGACTTTCTTTGACGTTTTTTGTAAACAATTTATGAACGCCCCTGCGCAACCTGAGGTTGCGGGAAAATATGGGAGAAATATGAAAATGCAAGTTGAAATTGCTGTACAAGAGCAGGGGCAGTGGGATATAATAGAAATGTAAATGAAAAAGCAACATTCAACGCCTCCCCTGTGTAAGGGGAGGTGGCAAAAATCTTTGATTTTTGTCGGAGGGGTTGTTTTCCAAGGTTCCAATTCCCACAGAATGACAATCCTTCAGTCTCGCTCTGCTCGACAGCCCCCTTTACACAAGGGGGCCATGATACCCCCCCACAACCAGAAAGGAGCCGCCTATGAAAACCAAGACCGCCCTGTGCTTGACGATCCTGGTGATGCTGCTGTGCGCCATGAATATGGCGATGGTCTGGCAGCTGACCCATGTGAAGGAGACCGCCACCGTGGAGTTGACCGCCACGATGACGAGATTTGACGAGAAAAACGCCCTGGTCTACGTCACCCGTCCGGAGGGCGTCCTGTACCTGCCGGATGTGCTGCAGGACAGCCTGACGGCAGCGGACATGGAGCCGCTGGTGGGGCAGCAGGTACATTTCCGCATGAAGGAGAGCGCCGCCCAGTCCTTTGCCCAGCAGCAGAGCGGCGAGATCCTCTCGCTGGGCGCCGAGGGGCAGGAGATTTTCACCCTGGACGACTACAACCGCGCCATGCAGGCGGATAACGCCCAGGGCTGGCCGGTGTGGTATCTGATCGAAGGCGGATTGCTGGTGCTGCTGGTTTATTTTGCGTGGAAGCTGAAGAAGGAGAAGGCAGCGCGGTAGGCCCGGCAGCGACGTGAAACCCATTTGCAGGGGGCGGGCGACTCTGCCCGCCCTATCGGAAATGCGTCGGCCATCGTCGGCGGGCAGACAGAGTCGTCCGCCCCTACGCGCTCTCCGGACAATCCCCCAGTCTCGCTTACGCTCGACAGCCCCCTTTGCACAAGGGGGTCAAGGGCCGACAGAGTCGTCGGCCCCAACAGCGTTTTACCGCATCTGTGCGTAGGGGCGGGGTTCTCCCCCGCCCGCCGCGTATTGATTTTCCCTCACCATCTGAAAGGAGACCCCTATGAACACCAACTGGAACGATCCCAATTTTCAGGGCTTCAAAGGCCAAAACCCCTTCCATCGGGAGGGACATACGCCCAGGCCCCGCAAGGCCGTGGGCACCCCCCTTGGCCGCACGGCGCTGAATCTGGCGGTGACGCTGCTGTTCGCGGCGGTGTATTTCTACATCGTCCTGCCGCCCATCAATCTGAAAGCGCCGGAATTCTATGTATTCGCCCTGCTGGTGTGCGGCGTGTACGGCCTGTGCGCCATTATGACCTCCGGCTTTCAGGGAGACGGGATGAAGAGTTACTTCTCCTTCCTGAAAAAGCAGTGCCTGATCCCGCTGGCAGCGGCGGTGCTGCTGGTTGCCACGGCGCTGGTGGGCAGCGCGTTGGGCTGGCAGGTGTTCCGGGCCAACAGCTACCGCGATCTGCTGACGGTGGAGAGCGGCGACTTTGCCGCCGAGGTGGAGGAGATCTCCTTCGATCAGATCCCCATGCTGGATCGGGACAGCGCCGCCAAGCTGGGCAACCGCAAGCTGGGCGAACTGGCGGACATGGTGTCCCAGTTCGAGGTGGCCGACAACTACACCCAGATCAACTATAAGGGCCGCCCCGTCCGGGTCACCACCCTGCAGTACGGCGACTGGATCAAGTGGCTGAACAACCGCAAGGCCGGTCTGCCCGCCTATCTGATTATCGACATGGTGACCCAGAATGTGGAGGTGGTACGGCTGGAGGAGGGCATCCGCTACACTCCCGCCGAGCATTTCAGCCGCAACCTGAACCGCTATCTCCGGTTCCGCTATCCTGCCTATCTTTTCGACGAGCCCGCCTTTGAGATCGACGAGGAAGGCCGCCCCTGGTGGGTCTGCCCCCGCATTGACCGCACCATCGGCCTGTTCGGCGGCACGGACATCACCGGCGCGGTGCTGGTGAATGCCGTCACCGGCGAGACGGAGTACCACGACGTGGCGGATATCCCCGCCTGGGTGGATCATGTGTACACCGCTGACCTGATTATCCAGCAGTACGACTATCACGGCACGTATATCAACGGCTTCTGGAACTCCCTGTTCGGCCAGCGGGAGGTAACCGTCACCACCGAGGGGTATAACTATATCGCCATCGGGGACGACGTGTATATGTACACCGGCATCACCTCGGTGGTGTCGGACGAGTCCAACGTGGGCTTCATCCTGTCCAACCAGCGCACCAAGGAGACGCGGTTCTACGCCGTGGCGGGCGCGGAGGAGTACAGCGCCATGGACAGCGCACAGGGGCAGGTGCAGCAGATGAAATACACCGCCACCTTCCCCCTGCTGCTGAACGTGGCGGAGCAGCCCACCTACTTCATGGCGCTGAAGGACGCGGCGGGGCTGGTGAAGATGTACGCCATGGTGAACGTCAGCCAGTATCAGATCGTAGCCACCGGCGTCACCGTGGCGGAATGCGAGACCAATTACCGCCAGATGCTGCTGAACGCCAACCTGATCCAGCCGGAGGACAGCACCTTGACGGAGGATCAGCTGGCGCTGACCGACGCCTATACCGGTGTTATCCGTGACATTCGCAGCGCCGTGATGGAGGGCAACACTTGGTACTATCTGCACATCGACGGCGCATGGTACAGCGGAAGGGCCGCGGATATGCCGGAGCTGATCCTGCTGAACGTGGGTGATACGGTGACAGTGCGCTGCTACGCGGCGGCCGGCGGGATCGCCCGCCCCCTCTACAGCGTGACCTACAGCGACGCACAGACGGAACCAGCCGCCAATAACGAACCGTTTTTGGATGAAACGCCATAAGCAGCAAAACAGCGGATGTCCGATGCCGGACATCCGCTGTTTTTATTCGTTGCTATAGAGAATATCCCGCGCCACGGGGGTGTAGAACAGCTTCTCTGCCGGAATGAAATCGTGGGTCTGCCCCATGATCCACATGAGCTTTGCCACCGCCGCCTCCGTGGTCATGTCGTAGGCCTCCAGCAGCCGCAAGGTCTGCTTGAGATGGCCGCCCACGTGGTAGACCGTCAGGTCGCTGCCTTCGTTGGGCACCTGGGTAGTCATGACGATGATCTTGCCCCGCTCCACGGCGGCCCGGAGAATGTCGTACAAATTGCCATACTCCGGCAGGCCGCCCACGCCGAAGCTCTCGATGATGAGGCCGTCGTAGTGCCGGGTCATAAACTCCACCAGCTCCGGCTTTGTGCCGGGGATCAGCTTCAAAAGCCCCACATTGTCGTCCAGTCTGTCGTAAAACGTGGGTTTATCCGCCACAGGGCAGGACATATACTGCAAAAGATGGTCGTCCTGCACCACCGCCAGATCGGGATAGTTGACGCTGGAGAAGGCCTGAAAGCTCTTGGAGCAGGTCTTGCGGGCGCGGGTGCCCAGAATGACCTTGCCGTTGAAGACGATCTGCACGCCGCCGCAGCCGCGGCAGGCGTAGAGAAAGGCGTCGGTCAGATTCCGCTTGGAGTCGGTACCGTCAAACCAGATGGGCTTTTGGGCGCCGGTCAGCACGATGGGCTTGGGGCTGCCCTGCACCAGATAGCTGAGGGCCGCCGCCGTATAGGCCATGGTGTCGGTGCCGTGGCTGATGACGAAGCCGTCGTAGCGGTCATAGTGCTGCCGTATGGCGTTTGCCACCCCCAGCCAGTGCTTCGGCTCCAGATTGGTACTGTCCAGACTGTAGACCTGAATACAGTCCACGTGGCACATTTCGCCGATCTTGGGGACGAACGACAGCAGCTGGGTGCTGTTCAGCTCCGGTGTCAGGCCCTCCGGCGTCATTTCGCTGGCAATGGTGCCGCCGGTGCCGATCATGAGAATGTTCTTCATGGTCTTCTCCTCCGTCCGATGTTTTTGGGGTCACATATCCCGGTTTTCAATGGCGGACAGGCCGAAGCGGGCCGCCTGGCGGATGGTCTGCCGCCGGGTCTCGTCCTCTGCGGCGTCGTACTGCTGCCGCAGCTTCTGCAAGAACAGGCCCCGCAGGGAATCCTCGCCGCAGCCGTCCCAGATATCCCGCCGTACGGTGGTGCGGTCGCGCACCTCCAGCTCGTAAAAATCGTGGGCCAGCTCGTCGCGGAGGGCGGCGGTGTCCACGGCGCCGTCGGTCTCGCCGGTCAGCAGCAGGCGGTACATATCCCGCTGGGTGTCCGGCGGCAGCGCCTGCCGGATGGCCTCCAGCGGCTCCTGATCCGTCACATCCACGGTGAGGATCTCATAGCGGCGCCTGGCAAAGGGAATAAACCGCAGCTTGGCGCTGCCCTTATCCACCTCTCCCAGCAGAAAACCCTTGTCCCCCAGCTCGTCAAAGCCCCGTCCCTCGGGGCAGCCGGGGTAGGCGTAGGCGGTATTGCCCGCCGTCTGCAGGCCGGAGCAGGCGTGGACATGGCCCAGAGCCAGATAGTCCAGACCGCTTTGGGCGATCTCCTGCAGGCTGATGGGCCGGTAATGGCTGTCCTTCACCCCCACTTCGCCGTGCAAAAGGCCGATGGCGACGCTTTCATCCCCCACCGCGATGTCTTTCAGCGACACGCTCTCCGATACCTCGGGGGCGGTGAAGGCCGCGCCGTAGACGGTGCAGCCGTACTGGGGAAAAGCAAAGCGGGTCATGTGGGGCGTGGTGAAAATATGGACATTCTCCGGCCACAGGGTGCGGGCATAGGGGGACGCGGCGGTGTAGCAGTCGTGGTTGCCGGGGGCGATGACCGCCTGGCCGCGAAAGGCCGACAGGGCGGCGGACAGCTCCTCCGCCGTCTGGCCATAGACGCTGTCGCTGTCAAACAGGTCGCCGGAGAGCAGCAGCAATTGCACATCGTGGTCGTTGGCGTACTCCACCATGCGGCGGGCCAGCTCACGGCTCTCCTGCCGCCGCTCCCGCGCGCGCTGCTCGCTCAGGCCGGTAAAGGCGCTGTCCAGGTGGAAATCCGCCGCATGCAGGATCCGTACCATTTACGCTTCCTCTTCCTGCCAGCCCTTGCACACGTCCACCCAGCTTACGAAATTTTTGCCGCAGCAGTGCTCCAGCTCGTCGCAGGTCAGCTCGATGGCGCTGGCGGCGCTGCCCACGGCGGGGAACACCGTGGCAAACCGTTTCAGCGACACATCCAGATAGGTCTTCACATCCTCCGGCAGGGCGAAGGGGCACACGCCGCCCACGGCGTGGCCGATGCGCTCCACCGCCTCCTCGGCGGTGAGCATCTTGGCCTTGGCGCCGAAGAAGTGCTTATACTTGCTGTTGTCCACCTTGGCGTCGCCGGCGGCCACGATGAGGATGGGCTCCTCCCCCACCTTGAAGCTGAGGGTCTTGGCGATGCGGGCGCCCTCCACGCCTACCGCCAGAGCGGCCAGCTCCACCGTGGCGCTGGACACGTCAAACTCGCGGATACGGTCGGTGACGCCGTAGGGTTCCAGATAGGCTCTTACTTTTTCAACAGACATATGATTTGCTCCTTTCTCTCACCGGATGTCCACCCGCTCCACGGCGGTGCACAGTCCGGTTTCGCTGTCCAGTGTGAAGATGCAGCCCTGTGCCTTGCAGGGGCCGTCGGCAAAGCGGTAGCGCCCCGCCAGGCCGCCCAGAAACGACTCGATGGACTGCTCCGGCGGGATGCCCAGCACGGATTCGATGGCCCCGGTCATGCCCAGGTCGGTGATGTAGCCGGTGCCCTTGGGCATCACCCGCTCGTCGGCGGTGGGCACGTGGGTATGGGTGCCCCACATGGCGCTGACGCGGCCATCCAGATAGTAGCCCAGCGCCAGCTTTTCGCTGGTGGCCTGAGCGTGAAAGTCCAGCAGGGTGAAGGTGGGCTTGTCCCCCTCCAGCTCCCGCAGCAGCTTGTCCGCCGTGGTGAAGGGGTCGGCGGCCTTCCAGTCCAGATCGCAGCGGCCGATGAGGGTCATAACGGCGATGCGGAGAGGGCCGCAGTCGTACACGCCGCAGCCCCGGCCCGGCATCCGGCCGGAGAAGTTGGCGGGCCGCAGGATGTAGCGGTTATCCTCCAGATAGTCGGCGATCTGCACCCGTCCGAAGGTGTGGTTGCCCAGGGTGATGACATCCGCTCCCGCGGCGAACAGCTCATCCGCCTGGGCGGGGGTCAGGCCGGTGCCGGAGATATTCTCTCCGTTGACTACGGTGAAATCAATGCTTTTCAGCTTTTTCAGCGGCGCGAGGTGACGGCGCAGGTGTTTCAGCCCGTCCTCGCTGGTCACGTCGCCGATGGCGAGAATGTGATACAGCATGGTGTCCTCCTTCTGCAGAGTATTCGTTCCCCGCTATTATGCCACAAAAGAAGAGGGAGCGCAAGAGCGCTCCCTCATTTTGCGTGTGCCGCGCGGGCGGCGGTATGGTGCGGCGGCGTTACTGGGCCTTTTTCAGCGCCTCGGTCAGAGCCTTAGCCAGCTGGTCGGGGCAGGAGGTGGGCTTTCCGCCGCAGGAGATACCCTGCATACGCTCGATGGCATCGGTGGCCTTCATACCCACCACCAGACGGGAGATGCCCTGCAGGTTGCCGCTGCAGCCGCCCTCCACCTTGACATCCTTAATGACGCCGTCCTCCAGCTCCACCGTCATGCGGCGGGAGCAGACGCCGCGGGGTGTGAATGTGTAAGTCATGATTTCATTCTCCTTTTCTTACCGCGGCACCGGCAGGATCAGCACATCCCTCCGGTTTCGCAGCGCGTATTCAATGGTATAGCGGGTGCCGCCGCTGCCGCCGTCGTGGACGGCGATCAGCAGCTGGCTGTGATCCACCATATAGCGGTTGCGGCGGTGCATACAGCCGGGGTCGTACTTCTCCTGCACCACGGTGCGGTAGTTGCACAGATCCAGCAGGTCGCGGTAACGCGCCTGCTGCTCCGCCGTCCAGCCGTCGCTCTGGCTCAGGCAGGGGATGGCGGCCTCCAGGGTGATATCCTGCACCCGGCGGCGCAGGCGCAGCACCTCCTCGCCAAAGTAGGTGTCGCAGCCCCGTGCCATGCCGCAGATGAAGTGGCGATAGCCGTCGGCATAGGCTTTTTCCACCATTTCACGGATGGACGCTTTCAGCGTCAGGCACCGCTCGTCCCGTTCGTTGTCGCCCCACGGCAGCTTCTCCGGCCGGTGTCCGGAAAAGCTGCAGCTGATCTGGGGTGCGCGCATCCGCGTCCCTCCCCTCATGGTTTAGGATACCCGACCGGCGCGGGCCGGTCGGGTATCGGGTCGTTTTGATCGCTTACCAGCCGCCGGTTCCGTGGCCCGGGGTCTCCCCCGCGCCGCCGTTCTCGCCGGTGGTGTTGCCGTCGGCGTTGTCCGTTCCGTTGGCATTGCCGTTATCGGCGCCCTCCTGATCCGCCGCGCCGGGCCAGTCGGGAGGCGTGGTATCGTCATCGCCGCCGATGGGGTTGCCCCAGTAGACATAGGCGCTGTCCTCGGCCACGATGTCGGTGAAGTTGGCCAGATAGTCGCGGTAGTAGTTCAGCGTGCCGCCGCCGGTGTGCATGGTACACATCTCGGTGGGCTGGTTATCCTCCGCCACCCACTCGGTACGGACGCGGCTGCCGCGGGGATCCATCTCGCACATGCCGGTTGCCAGCATACCGCTGTCGGCGCAGACAGTGACCTGCACCAGCTCGCTGCAGGAGAAGAAGCTCTTGCTCTCCAGCCCCTCGTGGACGCGGGACATGACCTTGTTCCACAGGATGGCGGCGGGGTTCACACCGCCGGAGGACACGCGGCTGTTGCTTTCGTAGCCCACCCAGCAGGCGCCCACGTAGTAGGGGCTGTAGCCCACGAAATAACGGTCGCGCAGGTCGTTGGTGGTACCGGTCTTGCCGGCCAGGGTCATGCCGCTGAACGCGGCGGCGCTGCCGGTGCCGCCGTTAACCACGTCGTAGAGGAAGCTGTTCATCAGCGCGGCGGTGCTGGCCTTCATTGCCACATTGGACTGGATCTCATTCTCCAGGATCACGTTGCCGTTGCTGTCCTCCACGCGGGTGAAGGTGCGGGGCTTGGTATAGATACCCTCGTTGACAAAGGCGCCGTAGGCGGCGGCCATCTCCTCGGTGGTGACGCCCCGGGCATAGCCGCCCAGCGCCATGGCGCCCACCTGCTCGCTGTCGGACTGGGTCAGGGTGGTGAAGCCCAGACGGCTTGTCATGAAGTCATAGGCCTCCCACGTGCCCAGCTGCATGCAGGCGCGGACGGCGCAGGTGTTCAAGGACTGCACCAGCGCGCGGCGCAGGGTCACAAGGCCCTGAAAGCGGCCGTTGTCGTTCTTGGGATAAGCGCTGTCGTTCAGCTCCAGCACCGGATAGTCGTCCAGAGTGGACGCGCCGGTCAGGACGCCCTGATCCAGGGCGGGGGCGTAGGTGCTGATGGGCTTGGTGGCGGAACCGCAGGGCCGCACGGAGGTGGCCCAGTTCCAGCCGCGGTCGGCGGTCTTTTTGCCGGTGCCGCCCACCATGGCCAGCACATAGCCGGTATAGGGGTCGATGATGGTCATGGCGCCCTGCAGCTGCTCGGTCTCGCCCTTACTGTCGGTGCGGGTATAGGGGGTGTTGCTGAGATCCTCGAACACGCTCTCAGCGATCCGCTGATATTCGTAGTTCTGGGTGGTGTAGATCTTATAGCCCTTGTTGAACAGGGCGTTGTCCGCCGTGTCGTGGTCGTAGCCGTAGGTCTCCATCAGGGCCTCGATCACGTCCTCGATGAGGGCGTCGGTAAAATAGGAGTTGCGGGAGGTGTACTGGGCCACCACGGGTTCGGTCTCCTCCTCCAGCAATGCCGAGGTATCCACCACCTCGTCGCCGTAGTAGTTGCCGGTGTTGCTCCAGCCGTTGGTAAAGATGACCTCCTCCGCCTTGGCGGCGGCATACTCCTGCTGGGTGATCTTGCCCTGTTCCAGCATGGCATCCAGAATCAGGATCTCACGCTTGCGGTTCTGCTCGCGGCTCCACTCGCTCTCGAAGGGGCCGTACTGGCTGGGGTTGTTGGTAATGCCGATCAGGCTGGCGCACTGCGCCAGGGACAGCTCGCTGACGCTCTTGCCGAAATAGGTACGGGACGCGGCCTCCACGCCGGAGCAGGACTGCCCCAGGTAGATGCGGTTCAGATACGACTCCAGGATCTGATCCTTGGTATAGCGCTTTTCCAGCTCCAGGGCACGGTAGATCTCCGTCACCTTACGCTTGACAGTGGTCTGGTTGTCGCCGGTGGCGTTTTTGATGAGCTGCTGGGTGATGGTGGAACCGCCCTGCACGCCCCGGCCCGTCAGGGTGCTGAGGATGGCGCGCACCGTACCCCTGAAGTCCACGCCGTTATGGCTTTCAAAACGCTTGTCCTCAATGGCAATGGCGGCATCCTGCAGGTACTTGGGGATCGTATCCAGATCGGCCCAGATGCGGTTTTCGCCCTTGCTGTACAGGGTCTGATACATGACCCAGTCGTCGGTTTTGGCGTCCAGATAGTACAGCTCGGTGGACACCTTGGTCTCCAGTTCGTCCAGATAGACCTCCACATGGCCTTTCAGGGATGTGTTGATCCAGGTCAGGAAGATCCCGGTGAAGATCACCGCCGTCAGTACCAGCACCAGTACAATGGTGCCGACGATCAGCTTGACATTCTTCTTTTTTCTGGGACGGGGCGCGTTCTGGGGCTCCTGACGCGGTTCCTCTGTTCGTTGACCGGCGCTCTGCTGTGGCCGGCCAAACAGGCCGCGGCGCTTCTTGTTCTCGCTCATAACAGGGCACCTCCTTTTCCTTTTGTATTATTTGATGTACCCGACCGCGGGGGCGCGGAACGCCCTGCTCTGCGGTATACATATTTGCCCATTTTGGTACTATGTTAGTATTGTACCACATTTGTCAAATGTTAAAAAGGCCTTGTTTTGACAAATTCGCGGAATTTTCCCCACACATAGTTGTCATTTCCCCATATTTTTACAACTTTTTGTCCCACTGGAACAAAAAAGTCACACCGCGGCGGCTTGCATTCCGGAGAAAGATGGGGTACAATATTTTATATTCCGGCGACCGCCGAGAACAAGGAGGCAAGAAAACGATGAGCGAAGATTTCGGCCCGAATTTCATCACACTGACCGATGAGGACGGCAACGAATTTGAATTGGAGTATATCGACGCGCTGGAGCTGGACGGCCAGACCTATATGGCCTTCTTCCCCGCTGTGGAGGACGAGGACGCCGACGAGGAGGATCTGGGCCTGGTGATCCTGAAGTCCATCATGGTGGACGGCGAGGAGCAGCTGTCCACCCTGGACAGCGACGAGGAGCTGGAACGGGTCTACGACCGGTTTATGGAGCAGCTGATGGAGGACGAGGAAGAAAATTCCTGAAATTTGCGGCAAAATCCTCTTTTCTTTTTCCCCATGGCGTGGTATACTATCTTCAGGGTCACGGCGCAGGGCTGCGCCGGTGCGCCCCACAGATGATGTATGCGGGTCTTTTTTATCCTCACATCTTGTTATAGGGGATGTCGGATCAGCATGTGGTTTGCAGGCCTCCCGACTGCCGTTTGCGGTTGGATGATGGAAGCAGTAAAGCAAGCTGGAGACAACCCACCTGCTTGGAAACGGTGCAGGTTATAACTTGGCCCGATGCAATTGAGAAGCAGCCGAAAGGCTGCTTCTCTCTTTTTCAGGCAAATACGCAGGGTCGTTTTTCGCTGTAGGGGCGTCGGCTCCTGCATACGGCCACACACCACTCTGGCACGGCGCAAATTCCGCGAAACCTTCTACCGCTTTTGTACCTTTTCCGCCCTTCCAAAATATAATGCTTGCACATTTCATAAAACTACGGTATAATGGGCAGGTATTTTACGACCAAGGGCGTATTGCGCCTATCACTTGAGAGGACTGAAAAACAAATGAGTGCATCCAGAGA
>CAKTQM010000001.1 GCA_934597125.1 uncultured Oscillospiraceae bacterium | reverse complement strand
GGGTTTCCGGCGTTTTCTAATCCCTCAACCGACCTAAAATCATCTTACGGCAGAGAGAAAAATTCTACTATTTTTTAGTATACCGCATCCGCCCCCATCTTTCAACCACCTTCCCCCGCGCACACCCCCTCATATTTGACCTCTCCCGTGCCTGAAACGCCCCTCAAATGCCCTATTTACAGGTCAAATTTTCGCCTGATGCGCACCACCTCCAAACCCGCAAACCCTTGCGGCACAAAGGCTTCAAGTCATTGCCGATAGGGACTCCCTGGACTGGAAGGACTACGACGCGGACACCATCTACCAGAGGGTCACCTCCAAGGTGCAGCCGGGGAGCATCGTGCTGTTCCACAATGCCGCCCTCCACACGCCGGAGGCGCTGCCGCGGATTCTGGAGTATCTCATCAACGAGGGCTACACCGTGCTGCCCATCAGCCAGCTGATCCTGACAGGTGACTACACCATCGACCACACGGGGCGGCAATTCCCTGCGGAGACATCTTCCACCACATAAGCGTACATAGCAAGCGGGCGCCGCCATAAGCGACGCCCGCTTTTTCTATTAAACCGTAAAGAACCGATTCCCTGCGGATGATCCCTTAAAATGCATCCCGCATCACTTCACCGCTCAAATACCCGCTGAACGCCGCATACTCCTCCGGCGTGAGCCTTTCCGGACAGGACATCACGACCAGTTCGTGTCCATGATTTCCTCTATGGTAGGGTGGATGAACATGCAGATAGGGATTCTCCACAAAACCGCAGCGCTCATAGAAGCCCTTTCGCCGCACGGAGATCTCGTCTGTCGGCGGGTCGATCTCAAGAATGATGGTCTTGCTCTGCTTACCCAGCGCCGCAAGAATGCGCTGCCCGTAGTGCCGGTTCCGCAGCTCCGGCAGGATGCAGAAATGCTCCACATAGAGGAAGTCCGGTGTTTCCCAATACAGCACCAGACCGACAAACTGTTCCCCATCGTAAGCCAGCGTAAAGTGGTACTCTGGATGGTGCAGAATGTGTTCCTGTGACGGGGCTTCCCGCTGTTCGTGCGGTGGAAAGCTCTTTTGGTACAGCGCCATGGCGGTGTGATACATCGGGTGCCGTGCGTCTGTAAGTCGTTCAAAATCCATACGCTGTTTCCTCCTTAAAATATACATCAGATCAGCTCTTTCAGAATGGCGACCAATTCGTCCCGACTTATCCCCTCCGCCGCAAGGTAGACGGTCGTTCCATTCTGTTCCCATCGGGCGCCCAGCAGCAAACGGCCGGGAATCGAGGTATCCTCCGTCAGCGTTACAGCCGCGCCGTGGATGTGAGACACCCTTTCTCCGGCAGTTTGCGGCGCGGAAGATACCCGCGAGAGTGTCAGGTTCAGTCCCCTGCTGCCATCGGCGTTTTCGTAGCGGAACACATTACGGTCATAGACCGCGTTGCCCTGTGCATCCGTGTAAATCTGTATGTCCAGCGGTATTCTGGACAGATCATCCATCGTGTCCGGCAGCGTGATGCAGTAATAATCAGGCAGAGCATCCGCTGACAGGCTTTGCACCGCGCTGTACGCTGGGATGGAGGACTTGGCGGCATATTCCGTGGGGCCTTCATTCCATACGACAGCGGTGCCGAAGAAGTGCAGGTATCCGCCGCCCAACACCAGGCAGAAACAGGCGGCAGCAGCGATCACCCAAAGGCGAACCGCAGGCTTTTTCCGCTTGCTGTGCTCTGCGTTGGCTGCGAGGATCAGATCATCATCTGCCTGCCCAATGGTCAGATAGAGCTCCTTTGCGTTCATAGGGCATAGCCCTCCTTTTCAAGATAGTCCTTCAGCCGCTGGCGGGTACGCAGCAAGCGGGATTTGACGGTATTCTCCCGCAGGCCATACTGCACCGCAATATCGTGGATAGAATCGGAATACCAGTAGCGGCGGACAAACAAATTGCGATCCTCTTCACTCTGCGTGCGCAGAAAGGCCGAGATGGCAGCCGCCAGTTCCGCACGCTCGTATTGCTGCTGGGGCGTATCCGGCGCGGATAAAATATCCTCCAGTTCCGAAAGCTGCACCGTAAAATCCATGCTCCGCTTCTGCGCCGTCAGGTAGTCATAGCGGTTCAGCGCCAGGCAGCGGGAGATCCGCCCCAGATAGGGCAGCAGCTTCTCCGGCTTATCCGGCGGCAGTTGGTTCCATGCGGACAAATAAGTCTCGTTGACGCACTCCTCGGCCTCCTCGTGGATGTGGAGGATATTCTGCGCAAGGCGCAGCAAATAGCGCCCGTACTTCTGCATCGTACAGGTGATAGCCTCCTCGGAGCGTTTCCAATATAGTGCAACGATCTCCCAATCTGTCATAGGGCGTCAGTCTCCTTGTGCTGCGTTCCGCGCCATCAAGACCGGATGACGCGGAACGCATTACTTTTACAGTACAGTGATGAGGATAGACACGGCATTCAACTCCGCTGCCTCAGGGTCTTCCGCATAGCCCTGAATGTAGTCGCCAACGGCGATCTCCGCGGCGCTGCCATCGGGAGCGGAAATGTCCGCGCCATCGGTAAGGACAACCGTGCCGTCCTCCAGCGTGACCCGGCCTTCTTCAACAGCAGCAACGCGGCCTTCAAAGTTTACCGCCATCTTGGACGCGGGCTTTCCCCACGCCGGGCCGCCGGTATACTCGCCGGCCGGCGTCGTAACATCTGTGTTGGAAGAATTGCTGTTGGAATCATTATTCTGCTGCTTCCCCGTGCAGCCAACCAACAGGGAAAGCGCCAATACCGCCGCGAGACTCATCGCAAAAATTTTCTTTTTCATTGTTTCTTTCCTCCATGAAATCGGGATATTAAGCGGCCACGCACAATAAGAAACAGCACCTCGCTGCCGAGGTGCTGTTTCTTATATTATTTCACTCCGCAAACAGCGGCGTGGAGAGATAGCGGTCGCCGGTATCGGGCAGCAGCGCCACGATGGTCTTGCCCTTGTTCTCCGGCCGCTTTGCCAGCTGGATGGCGGCCCACACGGCAGCGCCGGAGGAGATGCCCACCAGTACGCCCTCCTTCTTGCCGATCAGCTTGCCGGTGGCAAAGGCATCTTCATTTTCCACAGGGATGATCTCGTCATACACCTTGGTGTCCAGCACGTCGGGCACAAATCCTGCGCCGATGCCCTGGATCTTGTGGCTGCCTGCCACCCCCTTACTCAGTACGGGAGAAGACGCGGGCTCCACAGCCACCACCTTCATGTTAGGGTTCCGGCTCTTCAGATACGCGCCGGTGCCGGTGACGGTGCCGCCGGTGCCGACGCCCGCCACGAAGATGTCCACCTTGCCATCGGTATCCTCCCAGATCTCAGGGCCTGTGGTGGCCTTGTGAACGGCGGGGTTGGCGGGGTTCACGAACTGGCCGGGGATGAAGCTGTTGGGGATCTCCTTAGCCAGCTCGTCCGCCTTGGCGATAGCGCCCTTCATGCCCTTGGCACCCTCGGTCAACACCAGCTCCGCGCCGTAGGCCTTCATCAGCTGGCGGCGCTCCACGCTCATAGTCTCGGGCATAACGATGATAATGCGATAGCCCCGTGCGGCGGCCACGGACGCCAGACCGATGCCGGTATTGCCGGAGGTCGGCTCAATGATAACGGAATCGGGCTTCAGCAGGCCCTTCTGCTCCGCGTCGTCAATCATCGCCTTGGCAATGCGATCCTTTACACTGCCGGCGGGATTAAAATATTCCAGCTTGCCCAGAATCTTGGCCTCCAGGGCCTCTTCCTTTTCAATGTGGGTCAACTCCAGCAGCGGGGTCTTGCCGATCAGCTGGTCAGCGGATGTATAGATCTTGCTCATAATTATATTCCTCCTAAAATGATGTTGTTGTGGTTTGTTTTGTGTGTCCCAGATCATCGTTCACTGCGGCAACATCGGAGGTGCAGGTCGTATTTCATGTTAATACCAACCTTTCTTGTAGGTTAGTGTGATTATATTGCCGTCTTCCCCGTTTGTCAAGGTCTATCTGCAAAATTTTACGTTGATTTTCCTATTTACCACGTTGTATAATGGGTTTATTCTAAAAAGGAGGGCGCGGTATGCTGGTTTCCACCAAAGGGCGCTATGCGCTGCGTGTCATGATCGACCTGGCCGAGCATCAATCAGACGGTTTTATTCCCCTGAAAGTGATTGCCCAGCGGCAGGAGATCTCGGAAAAGTATCTGGAGAATATCATCAAGCTGCTGGTAAAGGCCAAGCTGCTGACCGGCGTGCGGGGCAAGGGCGGCGGCTACCAGCTGACAAAAGCGCCGGAGCAATACACCGTGGAGAGCATCCTGCGAATCACGGAGGACTCCATGGCGCCTGTCGCCTGCCTTGAGCCCGGTGCCGCCGCTTGCCCCCGCGCAGCCGAATGCCGCACGCTCTCCATGTGGCGGGGATTGGACAAGCTTATCACGGAATACTTTGAAAACATCACCCTGGCGGATCTGATGCACAGCGCTCCCGATGGGTATGACTATGTAATATAAGCCATCAGGCGGGGCTGTCTCTTGTGAGACAGCCCCGCCTGATATCATGTCGTTATTCTGTGCCGCTTTCCCTCGCACCCTTCTCTATAGCTTCCCCCGTCAACCCGACACAGCCGCGGCAAAAAGATCTGCGCCTTTGGCGCAGATCTCTTTGCTCGTCAGACGTTTTCCCTCATTCCGGAATGGTGGGCACAGCCTCCGGCGGGATGGGACAGCTGTAACCAGCTGCGGTGCGCCGGGTAAACTCCGCCCTGGCCTGGGCCAGAAGGTCGCCCTGCGTCAGCAGGGCGATAACCGCGGCGCACAGCACCTTTCCCGCATGAACCACCGCCTTGTGTCCAAGAACGCTTTTGCCGCAGGACACATTCTGCCAGCTGTGGCCCGGACAGCCGTTGGGCCAGGCGGCAATGTGCAGCTGGGCGGTGGGGCACTGCCAGCTGACATCCCCCACATCAGTGGAACCGGGGCAGAAAGCCTCGCCGGTATAGAGGAGCATGACGAAATCGTTCATGGCGTGCTCCCCTTGCAGCGCCTTCACCTGGGCGGCATAGGCCGGATCCTCCTGCCCGCTGCCCGGAACGGCGCCTGCGGCATCAAAGGTGGCAGCCACCGCGTCGGCAAAGGCCAGTTCCTCCGGCGTATAGGACGGCACGCCCAGCTCCGTCAGGTTCTTGTGCAGCAGCGCCTCCAGCGCGTGGTTGGGGATCGTCTCCGCCAGCCCGTCGATAAACTTGCGGGTATAGGTGGTACCGGTCATCAGTGCCGCGCCCTGGGCAATGTCATCCACCCGTGCCTGCAGCGCAAGGGCCTTTTTCACCTGATCGGCACGCACCATATACAGCACGGCAGCCTCTGCCGGCACCACGTTGGGGCTGAGTCCGCCCCCGTTGGTGATAGTATAGTGGATACGGCACTTGCCATCCATGTGCTCCCGCAGGAACTCCACGCCCAGATTCATCAGCGTCACCGCGTCCAACGCGCTACGCCCTTTCTCCGGTGCACCGGCGGCGTGGGCGGCAACACCGTGGAACAGATACTGCACCTGAATACAGGCGTTGCTGGTTCCCGTGGTGGCTTCATTGCAGTCATCGGGGTGCCAGGTCAATGCGGCATTCAGACCGCGCCACAGCTCGTCGCGGGCCATGAACGCCTTGGCCGCGCCGCCCTCCTCCCCCGGACAGCCGTACAGCACCACCGTGCCGGAACAACCGGTCTGCTGCAGGTAATGTTTCACGCCCAGCGCCGCGCCCAGTGCGCCCGCACCCAGCATATTGTGGCCGCAGCCATGGCCGGTGCCGCCGGGGATCAGGGGCGCTTTCTCTGTGCAGCCGCCCTTCTGGGACAGTCCGGACAGGGCGTCATACTCCGCCAGAATACCGATGACGGG
This sequence comes from uncultured Oscillospiraceae bacterium, assembly GCA_934597125.1. GTDB lineage: Bacteria > Bacillota > Clostridia > Oscillospirales > Oscillospiraceae > Vescimonas. The sequence goes on along the minus strand of CAKTQM010000001.1, from coordinate 111,800 downwards.
CTTGCCGCTGCCATAGCTGGCGGAGAACGCCGTCTCGATGCCACAGATACCCTGCTCCACTGTGAAGCCCTGCTGCACCAGCACCTGACACAGCAGCGCGGCGGACTTGTACTCCTGCAGTGACAGCTCGGCATATTCCCAAATACTGTCGGAGACCTGCTCCAGCAGCTCCTTTTCCTGTTCAACAGCGGCCAGCGCCGCCTTTTTCGCATCGCTCATCATGGTTCGATCCTCACAATACCTTGTTCAAAAAATCCTGCAGTCTCGCGCTCTGGGGGTGGGCAAAGATGTCCTCGGGCGCACCCTGCTCTCCGATCTTTCCCGCATCCATAAACAGCACACGATTGCCCACTTCTCTGGCAAAATTCATCTCATGGGTGACCACCACCATGGTCATGCCGGACTGTGCCAGCTCCTTCATGACCTCCAGTACCTCCCCCACCATCTCCGGATCCAGCGCGGAGGTAGGTTCGTCAAACAGCATGACCTCCGGCTCCATCGCCAGCGCCCGCACGATGGCCACACGCTGCTTCTGCCCGCCGGACAGCTGGGCGGGATAATCGCCGGCACGGTCGGCCAGCCCTACCCGCTGCAGCAGCGCCATGGCCTTGGCCTCCGCCTCCCCTCTGGGGATCTTCTTGATCTTCACCGGCGCCATGGTAAGGTTGTCCAGCACCGTTTTGTTGGGAAACAGGTTGAAGTGCTGAAACACCATGCCCATCTTCTGGCGGTGCAGGGGCAGATCCACCTTTTTGGCGGTGATATCCACGCCGTCAAAGATGATAGAGCCGGACGTAGGCGTTTCCAGCAGGTTCAGGCTGCGAAGAAAGGTGCTCTTTCCGCCGCCGGAGGGCCCGATGACCGCCATCACGTCCCCCTTGCAGATGTCCACCGTGACGCCATCCAGCGCCTTGACATCGCCGCCGTTATAGTATTTTTTCAGGTTCTTGACCTGGATCAGTTCCTGTGCCATCAGATCACCGCCTCCCGCTGCTGTTTCCGCTTGCGCCCGTTGTCCGTGTGCCGGTCGGCGCGCTGGAGCTTCTTTTCAAAGTGGCCGAATACCTTGCTGAGCACAAAGGTCATCACAAAGTAGATAACGCCCACGATCACCAGCGGCTCAATGGGCAGATAGGTAGCGCCCTTCACCACCAGATACTGGGTCATCAGATCGCCAATGAAAAACGTGGAGCCCAATGAGGTATCCTTGACGATCATGATAAACTCGTTGCCCAGCGCCGGCAGAATATTCTTCACCGCCTGGGGCACCACCACGAACCACATAGCCTTGCTCTCGCTGAAACCCAGGCTCAGGGCCGCCTCCCTCTGTCCGGGATCCACCGCCTGGATGCCGGAACGGATCACCTCGGACACATAGGCCGCGCTGTTGCAGATCAGGGCAATGGCGATGCAGAGGAATTTCTGCTTGGTCAGCGCCGGGATCAGGATGGGCAGGCCGAAGTAGAAAAAGTACAGCTGCAGCAGCATGGGCGTACCCCGAATGATCTCGATATAGATGGTGGACAGCCAGCGCAGGGGCGGGATCTTCGACATCTTCATCAGCGCCAGCACCGAGGCGAACACCGCGCCGAAGGCCACCGTGATAGCCGCCAGCGCCAGCGTATACTCCACGCCGCTGATGAGGAACTTGTCCCAGTATTTCAAAAACAGGGCAGCCAGCTTTTCAAAGTCGATGAATTTCATGGGCATCTCCTTATTTCAGGCGGGCGGCGGATACAACCTCTTGCATCCGCCGCCCGCAGGATCGTTTCTGTTTAGTCCAGCGTCAGCTCCTTGGCATTCTCACTCTGGCCCAGCGCCACGGCGGCCTCATACCACTCGGCATACTTGCCCTCGCTCTCGGCCTGTGCCAGTGCCTCGTTCACGGCGTTCAGCAGCTCCGTCTCGCCCTTGGCGATCAGCACCACGTTGGCCTCGAACTCCGCGGCCACCTCAAACTGCCAGTCGCAGATCATCAGCTCAGGGTTGGCGTCCACGATCATCTTGGCATTGCCGATGGCGGCGGCCATGGCCTCGATGTTGCCGCTCTTCAGCTCCATAACGCCCACGGTGATGTCGCCGATGGGCACGGCATTGGCGTCAGGCAGCTGGCTGGTCAGCAGATCCATCTGCAGCGAGGCATTCTGTGCGCCCACATCCACGCCGGAGAAATCCTCGGCCTTGGTATACTTGGCGGCGTCCTCCTTTTTGATCAGCAGCACCTGGTTGGACTCATTGTCACCTGCGACGTAGCCGTTGGAGATCTCATAGTTGGCGGCTCTCTCCTCCGTCCAGGAGTAACCGCTCAGGGACATGTAGACGCTGTTGGTATACACGGCGGTCTGGCAGGCGTCAAAGCCCATGGCCTCGATCTGCAGCTCCACGCCCAGATACTGGGCAATGTACTTGGCCAGCTCGATGTCAAAGCCCACATACTGCTCCTGGCCGATCTTGGAGGAGTCCACAAACTCCATGGGGGAGAAATCGGGACTGACAGCCACCGTCAGCACGCCATCGGCCTTGATCTGTTCCAGTGCGTTGGCCGGCGCGGCGTCCGTACCGGCGGCATCATTGTTCTGGGTGTCATTACCTGCGCCGCAGGCCACCAGAGACAGGGCCATCGCCAACGCCAACAGCAGGGAGATTATCTTTTTCATTGTGATTCATCCTTTCTGTGTTCTCGCTCCCGTGGGGAGCCTTTTGTGTGTCGGGAGCGTTTCTCTCTCGCTTGATGTTGCATACATCACCACAGTTTATTCATTGCACCAAGGCATTTTTCGGATATTTATTCATTTATATGCATGTTTGTTGAATGTTCATACTCACTCTTCTTTGCTTCCCCGTTTCCTGTGCAATCTGACAACAGCGTGTCGCGGGGCGAAAAAAGCAGCCCGCCTCAAAAGGCTGCTGCATATATCTCTTTTTCCGCCCCGCTCCGATTGACAAGCCCCCTCTTTTTCGGTAACATGGTAACAGCATATCCGCAGGAACAAGGAGGGCGCTTATCATGAAAGGAACGGCAAAGGCCATCATTGTGCAATACATCATTATCACGCTGTCCTGCGCACTGTACGCCGTGGGCTTCAACTGGTGCTTCGCACCCAACCATCTCAGTGTCGGCGGCTTTACCGGTATCGCCCAGATCATCAACCACTTCTTCCCCTGGGCCTCCATCGGTATCACCGTCATCGTGCTGAATCTGCCGCTGTTTCTGCTCAGCTGGAAAAAGGTGGGCAAAACCTGGCTGTTTGCCACTCTGTACGCCACTCTTCTCAGCTCCATCATGGTGGACGCTCTGGCCAAGCTGTACACCTTTGCCCCCATGGAGCCCATGCTGGCCGCCGTCTACGGCGGTGTGCTGATCGGCCTGAGCTGCGGCCTGCTGATGCGGCAAAGCGCCACCACCGGCGGCAGCGAACTGGCGGCGCGGCTGCTGAAACTGAAATTTCCCGCCATCTCCATCGGCACGCTGTGCCTGTGTGTGGATGGCGTAGTGGTCGTCTCCTACGCTGCCGTGTTCCACGATCTGACCCAGGCACTGTACGCCATGCTGGCGCTGTTCATCATCTCCAAGCTGACAGATTGGGTGGTCTACGGCGGCAGGGGCGCAAAGATGGCCTATATCATCTCCCCGCAGCATGAAGCCATCACCCGGCAGCTGCTGGCGCTGGATCGCGGCGTAACACTGCTGCCCGGACGCGGCGGATACAGCGGACAGCCGAAAAACGTGATCCTGTGCGCGTTCAGCCGCAGCCAGATCGTCACCGTCAAGGCCATCGTCAAAAACGCCGATCCCGACGCCTTTGTGATCGTCTGCGACGCCCATGAGATCATGGGCGAGGGCTTCACCGGCAATACGCCGGAGGGCCTGTAACAGCTGCAAGAACAGGTAACGCCCTATGGATCACATGCAAAAGAACATCGCTTATTATCACCTCCCCGGCCTTTTTGAGTTTTATGAGCTGTACCGGCGGTTTCTGCCGCTGTTCCGCGCCCATCGGGAGTACTTCTACGACTGGTGCGCCATCGGCTCCCTCTACGGCGCACCGGAGGACTGTCTCTGGGGCGGCGGCCGCGTGGGATCAGGCACCCAACCCGCCGAAGACGTGCTGGCTCTGACGGAGGAATACGGCATTTCGGCGCGCCTGACCTTCAGCAACTCCCTGCTGCGCAGGGAGCACCTGTCCGACCCCCGGTGCAACGCCCTGTGCCGCCTGTTCGAGAGCCGCGGCAGCGTACAAAACGGCGTCATCGTCCACTCGGAGCTGCTGCTGAACTATCTGCGGCAAACCTGTCCCGGGCTTTATTTCGTCTCCTCCACCACCAAAGTTCTGACAGACTTTTCCGCTCTCCGGCAGGAGCTGGCGCGTAAGGAATTCCGCTATGTGGTGCCGGATTTCCGGCTGAACCATGCGTGGGCGCAGCTGAACACCCTGCCGCCGGCCCTGCGGGAAAAGGTAGAGTTTCTCTGCAACGAGTGCTGCGCCTTTACCTGTCAGGCCCGCAAGACCTGCTATGAGGCGGTCAGCCGGAAAAATCTGGGTGAGGACGGCCCCGCACACCGCTGCGCCGCGCCGGACGCCGCCGACGGCTACCGCTTTTCCAAGGCCATGGAAAACCCGGGCTTCATCGGCACAGATGCAATCCGCAGCCGCTATCTGCCCATGGGCTTTTCCCACTTCAAGATCGAGGGACGCGGACTGGGCAGCGCGCTGATCCTGGAATTTCTCCTATATTACCTGACCAAACCGGAATACCGCCTGCGGGTGCGGGAGGAACTCTATCTGGACAACATGCTGGATCTGTTCTGAGATCCGGAACACCCCGCGAAAGGAGCATCGCTATGACAGGGCCAGACCCCAACAGCATCTACCCCAATCAGGCGATCAAGCAGGTCGTCTATATCAAAAATGTCATCACCCGCCCCAATATCATCGTCGGGGATTACACCTATTACGACGATGCGAACGGCGCGGAACGCTTTGAAGATCACGTGACCCATCACTATGAATTTCTGGGGGACAAGCTCATCATCGGAAAGTTCTGCGCCATCGCAAGGGGGATCGAATTCGTCATGAACGGCGCCAACCACCGGATGAACAGCGCCACCACATACCCCTTCAACATCATGGGCGGCGGCTGGGAGGCCTTTGCCCCCGCGTTGACCGATCTGCCGCTGAAGGGTGATACCGTGGTGGGCAACGACGTGTGGATCGGCCAGAATGTCACCGTAATGCCCGGCGTCCACATCGGCGACGGCGCGATTATCGCCGCCAACTCGGTGGTGGCGCGGGATATCCCCGCCTACTGCATCGCGGGCGGAAACCCCTGTCGGGTGATCCGTCCCCGCTTTGACAGGGCACTGACGGAATACCTGCTGGCCCTTAAATGGTGGGATTGGGACGCGGACAAGATCTTCCGCAACCTGCCCGCCCTATGCAGCGGCGACCTGACCCGGATCCGGCACATCGCGGACTGACCCCACATTGCACACGCCCCCTAAGCGGGCGCGATACGCGCCCGCTTAGGGGGCATATTGGGAATGACTTGAACCATTCACCGCGCACTGTTATAATAGAACCGAAAACAAGGATTCCAACCAGAAAGGACAAACTACATGGAATACAACAAAAAAATCGCCGACATGCGCAGCGGCGACGAGGTGGAGGGCTTTTACATCCTGAAAGGCGCCTACCCCAAGACCACCGCGGCGGGCAAGCCCTTTTTAAGCGCCTCGCTGTCGGACGCCTCCGGCGTGATCGACGCCAAGGTGTGGGACTACACCGGCCCCATCGGCGCCGCCGACGAGGGTAAGATCATCAAGCTGCGGGGCACGGTATCGGAATACCGCGGCAGCCGTCAGATCGTCATTGACCGCATCCGCCTGCGCACCCCCGCCGATCCGGTGGATCTGGGCGGACTGGTAAGCGTGGCTCCCATCGACACCGATGCCTACCTGCTAACGATCCACACTCTGGTGGACAGCATGCACGACGCGGACTATCAAACCCTCTGCCGCGCAATGCTGAAACGGCACCTGACGGAGCTGGCGCAGATCCCCGCCGCCAAAAGCGTCCACCACAGCTTCCTGCACGGCCTGCTGATGCACACCGTGGATATGCTGACCCTGGCCGACTTCCTGGCCGGACAGTACCGCGCGGTCATCGACCGCGATTTGCTGCTGGCGGGCACGTTGCTGCACGACTTTGCCAAGGCCCGGGAATTCGCGTTTTCCGAGCTGGGTCTCGTCACCAACTACTCCACCGATGGCCAGCTGCTGGGCCATCTGGTCATGGGCGCCCAGGAGGTGGCGGACACCGCGCGGGAACTGGGCCTCCCCGACGACAAATCCACCCTGCTGCAGCACATGATCCTCTCCCACCACGGCGAGCCGGAGTTCGGCGCCGCCGTCCGCCCCCTGTTTGCCGAGGCGGAGCTGCTGTCCCACATCGACGTGATCGACAGCCGCATGGAGATCTACCGCGAGGTGTTGAGCGACCTGTCCGTGGGCGAATTCAGCGACCGCATCTTCGCCCTGGAACGGCGGGTCTACAAACCCCACGAGCTGAATTGAGAAAGGAGCGCTTCCATGGAATATCGTATTCTGCCCCACGGCGGGGAAAAGATCGGCGTCATCGGCATGGGCTCCTCCGTCATCGGTGCACAGCCGGAGGCGGAGATCATCGCCGCCGTCCGCGCCGCCATTGACTGCGGCGTTAACTATTTTGACATGGCCGGCGGCCACGCCGCCATCTTTGCCGCCTACGGCAAGGCTCTGAAGGGCCTCCGCGATAAGGTCTATCTCCAGATCCACTTCGGCGCGGACTACACCTCCGGCGAATACGGCTGGACGACAGATCTGGCCGAAATCAAAAAGTCCGTAGCATGGCAGCTGAAAAACCTCCAGACCGACTATATCGACGTGGGCTTTATCCACTGTCTGGACGAGGAGCACGACCTGGCCGCCTATCAGGCAAACGGCGTGCTGGACTACATCCTTGACCTGAAAAAACAGGGTGTCATCCGCCACATCGGCCTGTCCTCCCACACACCGGCGCTGGTACACAAGGTGCTGGATATGGGCATCGTGGACGTGGTGATGTTCAGCATCAACCCCGCCTACGACTACGGTCAGGGCGATTACGGCATCGGCGAAAACAGCGAACGCTACGACCTCTATCGCCGCTGCCAGCGGGAGGGCGTTGGCATCACCGTCATGAAGCCCTTCTGCGGCGGCCAGCTGCTGGACGCTGCCCAATCCCCCTTCGGCGTCGCCATGACGCGGGAACAGTGCATCCAGTACGCCCTGGACAAGCCCGGCGTCATCGCTGTGCTGCCCGGCTTCGGCAGCGAAGCGGAGATGCGTCAGGCGCTGTCCTTCTTCGACGCGCCGGAGACGGCCCGCGACTACTCCTGCCTGGGCCAATTGGCCCCCGCCGCCGCGGTGGGCCGCTGCGTCTACTGCAAGCACTGCCACCCCTGCCCTGCCGGGCTGGACATCGCCCTGATCAACAAATACTACGATCTGACCCTGCAGGGAGACGCTCTGGCACGGGAGCACTACCTGACCCTGGTAAAGCGTGCCGGAGACTGCATCGCCTGCGGCCACTGCGACAGCCGCTGCCCCTTCCACGTGCCGCAAAGCCAGCACATGCAGACCATCCAGTCCTATTTCGGCGTCTGAGCATCCATCTCCACTTTCGCCGCCCCCCGCAACGCGCCAATACCCGTTAAACCATCTGTAGGGGCGGACGACCCTGTCCGCCCGCCGCAACGCGCCAATACCCGCTAAATCCTTCGTAGGGAACAGCATCCCCGACGCCCCGTATCACCAAAAAAGGCACCCCTCACGGGGTGTCTTTTTTCATCGCAGCGCGGGGAGAGCGCCGCCGAACATTGGGTTTACTGTTCGCGCTTCTTGCCGATCCAGGCCATGCCCACGGCGGAAGTCAGCGCCATACCCGCGTACAGCATCACGCCGCCGTCAAAGGTCTTGGCGCTGGTCACGTCCGTACCGTCCGTGGTGGTCTCGGCGGTAGTCGTGGCAGCGGGATAGCGGCGAATCGGATGGTCGGGCCGCTCCGGCTTGACCGGCGTAGGATCAGGATTCACAGGATCGGGGTTGGGATTTACGGGATCGGGGGTCACAGGGGGCTGCTGAGGTACATCGGTATATTCAACACGAGATGCGTCCGGATCAGTAGCACTCGCTGTGTTGTCATAAATAAGCAGCGCCTTGCACTGTGCGTTGATGCTCTCTAGCGGTGTGGCAGACGTATTGTCGCTCCGGAACGTCACCTTGTTATTGGCAGGGCCGGCAGCCGCAGGCACCTCTGTCACCTGGTAATTGCCTACAATACCGGCTGCGAAAGTCGCACCGGACAGGGTTTGTGCTGTGTTTATATTGGCAAGGATGACAGCAGAATTATACACTGTGCCAATAATTCCGCCAGCGTCATTTCCGCCGGTTACATTGCCAGAGTTATTATTGCCGCTGACGGTAATGATATCGGAAACCGGATATGCGTCTGCTTCGCTTGTGCCGTGATAGCGGAGCCAACCGACGATACCGCCCGCGCCGTAGCCGCCGCTGCTGGTGTTTACAATATTTCCGGTATTTGTATTATTCGTCACCGAGCCATAAGATTTCTGTTCGCCGACAATGCCGCCGACTTCCGTACCTCTTACCTCAGCTGCATTCTTATTACCGGACACATTTGCCGAGGAAAGGCTGACAATACCGCCGGCAACACCGTTCGCCGTTACAGTGCCCGTATTGATGCAGCCGGTAATATTCATCGTCTTACCGGTTTCAGTGTAATAGGCAGAACCGACAATGCCGCCGGCATTACGTTCCGTCGCGTTTACAGCGGCTGCATTGGTGCAGCTGATAGCATCGCCGCAGGCTATGATGCTTCCAGCCACACCGCCAACGCGCTTAGCGCCAGTGACCGTGCCGCTCAGAATATGGACGTTGGAAACCTTGCCGCCATTGATAATACGGCCAACAACCGCACCAACATCGCTGCCGCCGGACACGCTGACGCTGGCAAATTTCAAGTCCGCGACAGCTCCTCCGGAAAGTACGCCGATCAATCCAGCATAATTTGCGCTGCCATTGATTGTCAAACCGGTAATCGTGTGCTTATTGCCGTTGATTGTTCCGGTAAACGGCGCTGCATTATTGCCAACCGGCGTCCATTCACCTGTCAGCGTTACACTGCTCAGCAGCTCCACCGTACCGCCGTCTACGGCCGCTTCCAAGGCTTCGTGCAAATCAGTATACTTGTTTTCGCCCACCTTTGCGACAGACGGATCCGTCGCCCAGGCCACAGCGCACAAACTCATGCACATGACCAGCGCCAGCAAAACACTTACGATCTTCTTCATGTTTCATTTCTCCCTCTTCTGTAAATATTTTCGAAACACCTCTCGTTTCAATAAAAAAATTGAAACGAGAACAGCCCATGGGCTGTTTCTGATACATCACCAATTATAGCACGCCATCCGTGGATGTCACGTTTTTTCGGCAATCCGTCGCATTTTCTCCCTTTTGCACAGAAGTTATCTGCCGAAATTGTGCGCTTTGACAGGTGCACCCCGCTGCCTTTTTCTGTTATACTGTTCATATCACCAAAAAAACACGGAGGCCCCATGACGATCACAGACGGAACCCCCTATATGCAGCAGGTGCGGATGCTACTGACAGAATACACACAGGCGCTGGGGCGCGACCTGTCCTTTCAGAAATTAGAGGACGAGCTGCGCGACCCCGCCCAAAAATACGCGCCTCCCAACGGCAAACTGCTGGTGGCGCTGGAGGACGGCACAGTGCTGGGCATGGTGGCCTATCACCGTCACTCCCCCACCCGCTGCGAAATGAAGCGGCTGTATGTCCGCCCCGCCTGCCGCGGCCGGAAGATCGGCCAATCGCTGATCGCGGAGCTCCTGCGCCGCGCCAGGCGGGCAGGCTATTGGGAAATGGTGCTGGATACCCTGCTCACCTTTCTCACCCGGGTCGCCTTTTTCACCCTGCGGACCTGGGCAGCCGCGATCACCCTGCACACCCTGGGGCCCGATCTCGCCCTGAATCCCCTGCTCGCCGATGGGCCCCTGCTCACCGGCAGGGCCCCGCTCGCCCTGTTCGCCCCGTTCGCCCCGCGGGCCCATGGGCCCTTGCTCGCCACGCACACCCTGTTCCCCCCGCGGCCCCTCCGGCCCCATAGGCCCCATCGGCCCCTGAATGGTCACATATGCCCCGCAGGCCTCCGCCGAATAGCCGCCGCTTCCTCTGCAAGAGCCGTTGTTGTGGTAATTCATCCACATATCCCCCTTTTCCACATCGCAGATCACTGCTTCGTTCTATGCAACAGCAGCACAAACCGCGCCACCGCCCCGCAAACAAAAAAACACCCCTTTCGGGGTGTTTTTTTGCTTAGTCCTCGCGCTTGCGCTTACCGCGCAGCAGACTCATGCCGCCCAGCGAGGCAATGGCCAGCGCCGCGTACAGCGCCATGCCGGCATCGCCGGTATCGCTGGACTTCACAGTCTTGCCGTTGTCCGCCGCGGCGTCCGTCTTGCCGGGATACCGTCTGATGGTTTCCCCGCGGCCCTTGCTGTCGGCCTGCGGCGGCTTCACATCCGGCTTCTCCGGCTCCTGTACCGGCGGCTCATAGCCGATGGCATAGGTGGAGAACTTGCTGGTGAAGATATGGATGCAGTGATTCTCGTAGTCGATATAGAAGGTGCCGTCCTTGCCGGGATTCTTCGGATCAAACTGCGTCACTTCATCCTTGCCATTCTCCACATGGTGCCGCAGCACCGTGATTCCCTTGCGGCTGGTGTCGTAGGAAATGATGATCTCCAGAACGGTATCACCTGTATCGGTGATCAGCTCGGCAGGATCGGAGGGTGCTTCTCCCTCCGGCGTCTGCTCCTTCAAAATCGTTTTCAGCAGCAGATCAATGTCAATAAACTCCAGCTCCTTGTCGGGCGCCTTCTTCCGGATCTCCTGCTCCACGTCCTTCTGCTCCTTGGATTCCTCCGGCGCCTTGACCTCCATCGTCACCTCGACGCCGTTGCCGTCATCGGGTTTTTCACCGTACTTTTCCTTTGCCAGATCATCCAAACCGCCCACCACGGTGTCGGGAACATTGTCCTCCTGCTTCAGCTTGCTGTTGACAGGCTCCACGGGGATCTTCAGCGTTCCCACATCAATGGTATCGCTGCTGCCGCTGTTCAGGATCAGCTTTGCCGTAACGGTCTTGCGCATAAGGCCGTCCTGCACTTCGACCACCACGTTGTAAATGCCGTTCTCCACATTGCGGATGGTAAACTTACCTTCCGCGTCCGTCATGCCGCGATAGTGGATCTTATTGCCCTCACGGATCGTAACAGTGGCATTGGCTACCGGCGCACCTGTCTGGCCGTCTTCCGCCTCATATTGCACCTGTCCGCCGACCTGATGGGTCTTCTGGGGCAGATTCGTCACTCTTAGCTCCGCCTTGCCGGTCACAACGGCGTAATGCTCCTGATCGTCAGGGGTAAAGATCCAGGCGGCCGTATATTGCGCCGTGTTGGGCAGCATATTGGGCTCCTCCCAGGAGAAGCGGCCCGGGATCTCCGTCTCGCCGACCTTCATGGCGCCGCTCAGCGTGATCGCACTCAGCGTCTCGCCATAGCGCAGCGTTGTCCTGCTGAGTGTCGGCTCTCCGGTGGGAACCGCCTTGTTCACCGCATTCACAGCAACCTTTATCGTGATCTCCTCATAGTTGTCGCTGCTTACCTTGACGGTCACCGTGCCCACAGAGCCGGTCTGGTCGCTGCTCACCGCCTGGATCGGCAGAGTCAGCACACCGCTGTCGCTGACAGACGCCTGACGCGCCGCACCGGCGTCGTAGTAGCTGCCCAGCTCCACGTTCTCCACGCGGTAACGGATCGTGCCGTAGCGGCAGGGCTCATTCAGCGCGGGCAGGGCAGGCAGCTGCACGGTGTAGACCTTCGCCCAGTCGTTGGTGATAGTCAGACTGCCATCCCCGACAGTGCCCGCATTCGCCTTGGCAATGGTAAACGTCTCCTTCAGCTGGCCCTGATAATTGCCCTTACCGGCAACAGTCACTGCCGCCTCACCGGCGTTGATGTTGCCGGCATAGGACACCACCGTATAATCCGTGTCCTTCACCAGCGTCTTTTCGCCGTCCCTGACCGTCACGTCAGGTGTCTGTGCGCTGCCGTTGTAAACAGCATTCCCCTCCACCGTCAGTGTCATGCCGGTGATGGTCTTGGCCGTGATTCGATATGTCTTCGTCACCGTTCCGGCATAGTTGTCCTTGCCGGTGACGGTCACTGTCGCCGTGCCCGCGTCGGTGTTGTTGGCGTAGGCCACCGTGTAGTCCCTATCCTTCACCAGCGTCTGATCTCGCAGCACCACCGTCACCTCCGGCGTCTTTGCGCTGCCGTCATAGGTAAAGGAATCCTCCGCCAGCGTCACCGAATCCTCTGTCAGCGCGGCGGGAGTCACCGTTACAGTCACTTCGCGGCTCGTCTGGTATCCATCGGCCGATCTAAAGGTAAGCCGGTAGGTGTGCTGCCCCACAGCCAGATCGGCAGGCAGCACATAGCGCAAGCATGATGTCTCTTCCAACGCTGTCGCCGTGCCGTCGTCAGCGATCTTATACCAGTCGCCATACGTAGTCACGGAGTAATTAAGCGTATAGTCACCGGTCAACTTCACGCCTGCCTCGCCATACACCTTGGTCGTCTTGCTGGCCATCAGCGCAGCGCGCATGAATGGCACCTGCATCACAGAAATGCCGCCCGCCGTCTTTGCCGTCTCGTCCGCCCAGCCGTTGGCAGTCTTAAAGCCGTAGTTCTCCTCCAGCAGATCGCCGAGGGTCAGGCTGGCAGAGACCACATTCAACTGTCCGATCTTTCCCTTGTCCGTGCCGGAATCCTTGATGGTGGCCTTGGCGCCCACAGTCACCGTGCCGCCGATATTGTAGCCGTTCAGGTCAAGGGTAAGCGCCGTGGTAATGGAAAACGCACCCGCGGTGTTTGCATCCGTCAGCAGCGTCACCGTGCCGACGCCGGCATTGTTCAGCGCCGTCTGCAGATCCCGGTAATAGCGGGTCTCTCCGCCGCTCTTCACGACCTTGACGACCATCGTCTTTCCGCAGGTCGTACACGTTCTGTCTGCGTCTATCGCCGCATGCGCACAGACAAGTCCGCAGTCACATCTGTCGTTCTCTCCAAAAGTGTGCTTGGCATGCGCCACCACGTGGACGGTTCTACGACCCTCCGACATATTCGTATTGTAAACATCCAGCAGCGTATTATCCTCATAAGCAAAGGTATAGCCGGAAGCCAGCATATCCTTCAGTTTGCCGCCCGCGTAATACAGCGCACCTCTTATGCCGCTGCTCTCTGGGTTTTCAAACACACCGCCACTGATCGTCACCTTACGAGAGGCTCTCTCGTCTTTCAACACCTGAGGGGAATAGATACCGCTCTGAATGGTTACATTGCCACTCGCGTAAACCCCTATCGCCGCACCGCCATGGTTTCTCGCACCACCGGCATTGCCGTTGCTGTCCATCAGGGTCACATCGGCCCTTGTGCCCCAGCCATCTGTGATCACCAGCAGGCCATACCAAGTCCCACCGGTAAGGGTATATCCATTCCAGTCGATGGTAAACGTACCCTTTTCAATGTAAATATTACTATTAGCCTTATCCTCATCGTACGAAGGGAGCGTCGCATTCTTCAGCAGCTTCACCGTAGAACCATCCTGTTCCTTCGCCGCATTCACAGCACCGGCAAAGCTGTCATAATAAACCGTCGCGCTCTCCGCCGTCACACTGGCCTCCGCCAGGAACGTTCCGCACTTCGCACACTTGCCGGTGTTGCTGTCCATGCCGGCGGAATGGCCGCAGGTATACCCGCAGGCACAGGGGCTGCCGTTGTGGCTATGGGCCACCACCGCCATGTCACTGGTGCTCTTGTTGGTGGTATATACATCGGAGACAAACGTGCTCTTAGCGGTTATCTCCTTACCGTTCACATCGCATTCCGCAAACGCCGCGCCCTCCGGCAGATAGTCCGCCAGACACTTGCCCGCAGGGACTTCCATACCATTCACCAACGTCACGCCGATCGTCAGATTCAGCTTCGCGTCAGCGCTCGTGACCTCAACAGCCGGCATCGTTCTGACTGTGTTGCTGACCCCGCGGATGTCCATGCTCTTTAGCGTCACCTCGCCGCCCTCGATCACAAGTGGAGCGCAAGCGGGGCTGTCATGCATGATGCCGTTTTCCAGCGTAACGCTGCCGCCCTGGACGGTCAGCACAGTACCATTGCTGTCTCCTTTGCCCCACCGGCAGTCGTTCAGATCAATGGTTACATTGCCTTTGGTGATCGTCACGTTCTCATTCAGATAGTCCTGCAGCTCTACCGTGCCGTTTTCCGCCTCGGCAGCTGCATCAACGGCCTTCTGAAGGATGGTGTATTTGTCTTTGCCGTACACCGCCACCAGAGTGGCAAGGCAGTCCTTGCAGCGGTAATACCACCATGGTTCCCCATCCACCGTCCTATTCATGTGATCACTGAAATCGTGCGGCACGTCCGTATCTCCCTGCTCACCGCAGTCATAGCACCGCACGTTATGTGTCAGCCCGTCCGCATTGGCCTCTCCGCGCCAAACATGCTCTCCTTTCACCGTATAGCCGCAGCCCGCCGTGCAGCTGCGCTGGTGGTAGTTCGTCCCATCCACCGGCGTCCACTCGCCGAAGGTGTGGTTGCCTGTCACTGTCGCGCGGCAGAACGCACAAGTCCCCGTATGCCCCGCCGCGTCCGTTTCAGTACCGGTATAGTTGACTTTGGGGTGGTCGCACCGGGTAATGGTAACAGACGTACCCTCTGTATTGCCATAGCTGCATTCCGTGCTCGGATCCTCCGTCTTGACGCACTTCATCCCATCGGCGATGGTGACCGTCACCGTGCCTTTGGCGTTCGTGCCGCTGCCGATGGCCTGTGCGCCCGCGCCGCCCGCCTTGGCGATCACCGTGCCGCGACAGATGTTCACCGTCAAGGTATTGTTGGACTCGTTCTGTCCCGCAGTACCGATGCCCGCGCTGCAAACATCAATGGAGACGCCCTCTTTAAGCGCACCCGTAGCCTCAACGGTGCCGCCGTAGACGTTCAGCGCAGCACTATCATTCTCCCCGCTGATGTTGCAGATGCCCGCATAGGTACTATCCGCCGTCGCCGTTACCACCAGCTTGCCGGTGCCCCCGCTCTGTGCAAAAATGTTCAGCGTCGCGGGCTGATTTGTATAGCCACAAAGGGTGATACTCTCATTGTCCAGCGCTACCGTCACCCCGTCGCAGAGGATCAGGTTCACCGTACCAGTGACCGCAAAGTTTCCCTCGCTTGTTGTAATATCATGATCGGCAACGAACCAGACATTGCTGTTCGCGCCGATGCCGGTAAAGCCCTCCGCCGTCAGCGGAATGCAGCCGATCTTGCTTGCCGCATTGCCGTCCGCATCAATGTACTCCACCAGTCCCTCGGTCTTCACGACCTTCGTCCCGCTGGGCACACTGTTGCCGTCCGGCGTAATCACCTTGCCGTCGCCATCCTCATAGTGATACCCCGAGTCCAACAGGTCTGTTACCTTTCCGCCATCCTGGCGAAAGATACCGCCGCTGCCGCCGGTATACGTACCGCCGGAAAGGCTCGCCGAGCCGCCGCTGTAAATCTGCAGGCCGTATGTTCCTCCATGGAACGTCGGCGCACCGGTAACAGGGCTAACATTCAGATGGCAGCCAGAAAGGATCCCTACGCCCATTTGACTGCCGCTGAACTCGCCGCCCTCGATCGTTACCGTACCAGATAAACCAGCGATTGCGCAGTTGTTGTTAATATCACTGTTCACCCCAGTTTGCTCGATGGTACCGCTCTTTACAATAACAGTGCCGCCTTCGTTACATGTCACAGCAATACCGCCGTTTGGCTGCAGGATCTTGCCGCCGCCAGTCTCGCTGCTGTCCTGGATGGTCAGCGTACAACCAAAGCCCACATAGAAGACACTTTTAACGTTGTTCCAACTTGTAATCCCCGTTTTCTGGCTGATCGTTTTGCCATTCAGTTCTAACGTAAGATCACCTGAGATGGCATTATCGAAACTACCAACCATACTCCCCGATAGTATAATGCCATAGTCATTCGTATCATTGAGCGTCACATCCTGCAGCAGCTTCACCGTACCTTCGTGCTCAAATGCTTTAAACGCCTCTTCGATTGTAGAATACGCCGTGGTCTTTTTATTATAGTCAGTGACCTCCGCCACAGCACCGCTATTCGCACCAACGCCGCTGTAAACCCCGCCGCCGGTGCCGCTGCTGCCGGTGCCATCGTCATACACACCGCCGGACGTATTCTCGCCCTGGCCGCCGCTAACGATGCCGCCGCCCATGTCGATGCCCGCCGCCCACACCGTGGTGGGCACCAGACTCAGCGTCATAACCAGCGCCATCAAAAGACTGATGATCCTTCTCTTCATGCTCGTGTTTCCTTTCTGATCCTCATGGTTGTTTCGCTATCATCCCAGATTATTTCATTCTCCTGTATTGTACCAATTTCCCAATTCCTGTCAATCGTGCCAAAGTATGATGCCGCCCCGGCCCGTGAAAAAAAGCACGCCCTCCGGCGTGCCTTTCTCGTAAGCGCTCATAGTTTTGTCCCCGGCAGCAGGTGCAGCCGCTCCGCCGCCCGCTTGGCCTCCGCCCTGCGGCTGACGTTCAGCTTCTGCAGGATGTGGCTCACATGGCTCTTCACCGTGGGCAGCCGGATGTTCAGTATCTCCCCGATCTCCGCGTTGCTCTTGTCGGCGCACAGCAGCCGCAGCACCTGCAGCTCCGTGGCCGTCAGATCGTCCTCCCGCTCCAGCGGCGGCGCCAAAAAGTCAGGATAGTTGGCGGCCTGTGCCCGCACGGCGGGCATCACCGCGTCGCGGAACGCCGTCTCATCCTCCTGCCAGCGGCGGCGCTCCAGCAGCGGCAAAACCGCCGCGCCGTACTGGCTCACCGTCCGCACAAAGCCGTATTTGGCTGCCGTCTCCAGCGCCGCATCCAACTCGGCCCGCCATCCTTCGTCCCGCAGCCGGAATCGGGCGATAGCCGTCAGCACGTGCAGATGGATGCTGTCGATATACCGCTGGCACACGTCGCAGTACTGTCCCATGGGTGCCAGCGTCAGCAGCACCGCTTTCGGATCCCCCAGCGCCAGCTCCGCCATGGCCTGCGTGAAGTACTGATAGCGCAGCAGCACCCGAAAATGGGTGGGATCCCGCGGCGCCTTGTCCCGATACCATTCCGTCACCGCCATGGCGTCTCCGGTACGCAGGTCGATGCGGCAGCGCATGGCGTCGATGTTGGGCAGAAAGCGTCCGTTGCCCCCGCTCTCCAGCCGCTGACGCAGGGAATCCAGCATCCGCGCCGCGTCCTCCGGACGGCCGTTATCCACCTGACTGCGGACGATCAGCCCCACCGTGGCAAACTCAATATCCGGCGTGCCCTGACAGCGGATGTCATTCAGGCTGGACACCAGCGCCAGCACCCGTCCGGACACATCCTGTCCCTTTTCAAACTTGCTCTCGGCGATGGCGGTGTCCGCCAGTCCCACGCCGTCCCGACCCAGCACTGCCTCCACCGCCGGACGGATGGTGGCATATAGCAGGTCGTCCCTTTTGCTCCAGTCGGAGAAATCCTTGCCTCCGTTCATAATGCTGGGCAGCGCGCTGGTGACCGAGAAGGACGGCAGCTCGATCTGCCGACAGGTCAGCAGCCGGAACGCGGCGGGGATCACCTCCGCCAGATCCGCCACGCCCCGCTGGGGCAGCGAGATATCCAGCCATGCCAAACGGCCTCTGGCCTCCCGTCCCGCCGCGTCGTTGCCTCTGCGGCGGTCGGCAAAATCCGCCAACGTCCCATACCACCGCTGGGAGCCCTCATAGTCTCCCCGCAGCGCGCACAGCATGCTCACCGCCTGCATCAGCGACGGCGAAGCCGCCACCTCCTCATCGCTGAGGATGTTGTAATAGGCGGCCAATTCTTCATAATGCCCCATGCCCGGGTGCAGCTCGGCGCTGCGCCGCAGAAGCTCCGTCACCTTCCGCCGCTCGCCGCCCTGCTGATAAAGGGCCAGCGCCTGTCCGAAATCCTGATGCAGCTCATAGTACAGCGCCCCGCGGTTATACAAACTCCGCCGCTGTTCGTCGGTATATTCACACTCCAGCTTCCACAGCAAAAACTCCCGGAACGCCGGCCAGAACCGGCACTTCTCCCCCTCATACAGCAGCATGGAGGTCTGCCGCTGCAGCAGCGACAGCTGCTCGCCCGCGCGGCTGTCGCCGCTGACAATGCGGGCCAGCTCCAGATCAAACGGCTCAAAGGGCGACAGTTCCAGCAAAAACCGCCGCAGCGACAGATCGAACCGGCGGTACACCGCGTCCTCGAAATAGTCCATCATCTGGCGGCGCACCTGCTGCTCCACAGCGGGGGTATAGCCCTCCTGCCGCGCCGCCATGCTGCGCCCCAGCAGATCCAGCGCCAACGGATGGCCGCAGGAGTCCCGCAGCACGGCGGTCAGCTCCGTGTCCGGCAGCGTCACGCCGTACCGCCCCAGCAGCGTTGCCGCTCCGGCGCGATCCAGCGCCAGATCCTCGGCGGTAAACACCTGTAACAGTCCGGAAAACCGGAACGGCGCCAGCCACCCCGGCAGCTGCCCCCGGCTCAGCAGCACGAACCGCCGATCCGCCGCCGTCCGCAGCAGCTGACACAGGTCGTCCCGCTCCTCCTCCGGCAGATTCTGCAGCTGATCCAGCACCAGCACATCCCACGTGCCGTCGTTCTCCGGCAGGGCGAAGCCCTCCCCGTCGGCGGACAGCTCCCGCACGCGGCGGCGGCGCAGCAGCGCGCGGGACACCACCGACTTGCCAAAGCCGCATGGCGCGCTGAACAGCGCGATGCGCCCCCGCTCCATCACCTCGTCAAAGGCCTCCGCCAGCTCCGCGCTGATCACAGGTCTTTTCTCCATAGCGCCGCTCCTTCCCCGCCCGCATACCGCGAACGTGTGTTGTTAGCAATATTCTACCAAATCTCCCCCCGTTGTCAAGGTAGGCGGCCCACGAAAAAAGGGCACGCCGCGGGTAGCCCCTTTTTCTGTGCTATCGTCTTGTCCTAACCGCGCGTCAGTCCTCACGCTTGCGCCGCATCAGCGTCATGCCGCCCGCCGAGACAAGCGCCAGCGCCGCGTACACTGCCACGCCGCCGTCAAAAGTCTTGGCGGAGTCCACCTCCGTGCCGCTCTCCGCCTCCGTCTTGGCGGGGAACCGCCGGATCACATCACGATGGTTTTTGCTGCTGTCGGTGCTTCCTCCGTTGTCGTCAGGCGTATCCGCCCGGGCGGAGCAGTCCACCACAAAGGGAGAAAAGTCCTCGCTGGCGAATTTCACGCCATAGGGCGTATATTCCCCCTCAAACGTGTCATACCCGCTGCAGGCCTCGTCGCGGTAATGGGTGATCGTGGGGCGCATCCCCTGCTCTCGCAGCGCCAGACCCTGCTCCACCGTCATATTGAAATATTCGTAGGGCAGATAGAGGGTCTTTTCCCCCGCACCCGCGCCTGTCACCTCAAAACGGAAGAACACCTTCCGGCCATCCGGACTGCCGCTCTGCAAATTGCGGTCGCAGGTAAACGTGGGCTTTTCGGCATCACTCTCCAGTGTCGGCGCTTTCACCGGCTCGTCCACCTTCTCCGCCACCTCTGTGGGGATCGCCGTCACCAGATCGCCGTTGCGGCCGTAGATATAGCTGTAGCCGATGATCTCATCCGCACTGTTCAGCCACTGCACCACCAACTCACGATAGAGCTGGGAGCTGGCGTAGTAGACCGTCAGGCCGTTGTCCAGCTCCAGCGGTGCCACCTCCATCAGCAGCAGCCCGGGCACTTGACTGACCGGCACGATCGGCTGGCTGTCAAACAAGCTGCCGATCGTGCTGCCGGTAGCCAGCGCCGGATTGTCCGAACCGGCAGGCTGCAGATATCGGCAGGTCACCGCCCCCTCCAGCGGCGTTACCGTCGCCCTGCTGTCCAGCAGCAGCGCGATATCCTTCAGCTGTGTGGCGTCCACCGTCGTTTTGAAATAGCCGATCTCCTTCGTATATTCCACATTGACGCCGTTCGCCTTCAGCCGCGTGTCCGTGGCCGTATCCGTGGCGGTTTCGGGCGTTGTGACCGGAACGTTCTCCGTCGTGCCCAGCTCACGGAACCACTCCTGGCTGTTCTGGCACTCCACGTCCACGTATTCCATCCGATCCGGCGCTCCCGCCTTTTCCCACGTCAGACGCACCGTCTGATAATCCCACTGCCGCAGCACGGCGGGGAAGGCTCTGCCCGTTTCACCGCTGTTGTCCCATTCCTTCAAGGTGTAGCCCGCCGGCGCGTCCACCGTCAGTTCACCGAGCGGCTGGTCGCGGCCGGGAAGCGCATTTCCCAGATCATTGACCTGCTTCTTTGTCCGCAGAAATACCGTGCCCGCCGCCGGAACAATGGCGTTCCAGTCGCTGTGAACCTTGTCCACATGGATGCGCGTCTTGTCCACCGGCGTACCGTTGTCCGCCGTCAGCTTGGTCAGATAGTCGCTGTTGGGCTGGATCTTCACCAGCATGGCGTACTTGACGGCGGCATCTTCCATATTCTTTCCGCTCTCATCGTCCATCGCCACCAGAAAGATCCACGTCTCGCCCTCCTTCCGGATGGACAGCACGCTCTCGCTGGCCGTCTGCCGGTTCACCGTTGCCAGTCGGTGTCCGTTGCTGTAATAGTAATCGCCCTGCAGCTCCTGCTCCGCATAGTCAAAATCCCGCAGGTACGCGCCTTCCCTGTCATCGCTGTACTCGCCCGTCAGGTCAAAGCCATACGCCATGGGCTGGATCTCGCTGTTGCCGCCGAAATAGTAGTGAAAGAACACACCGTCCGCCAGCACGCCGCCGTTAAGCGCCTTCTGCCAGCGTGTCTCGTTGAAATTGGCGCTGTTGACCTCCACGGTGAAAACGCCTGTCTCCTCATCGGACGAAAGCCGATAGTCCCAATCATTGCCGCAGCCGGACTCCCACGCCCGCAGCTCCTCAGGGAAGTCAAAGTGAACATCCGCCCCCAGCACAGGGAACCGGTAGCCCTTCTCTGTATACACCGTCTGCAGATTTTCCGGTGCGCGGGTGGGCAGGCTGCCGCCGGGCTCCCACGCCTCACCACCGGTTTCGCCACCGGTTTCGCCGCCTGTCTCACCGCCGGTTTCGCCGCCCTGCTGGGCGCGCACAAACACCACGCCGAAGGGATATTCCTTCTCCCCGACATGCAGCTGGTAATCCCACGTGACCGGCTCGTCTCCTACCTCCGGCGCGATCAGCTCATAGACAAGCTTATCCTTCTCTTCGCTGCCTCTCGGAGTAACCATTGTTTCGCCCGCTGTCAGCACAAGCCCATCCTGTCTCTCCACCGCCAGAAAGCAGTGGCTGCCCGCACCGGCGCCGGTCACGCGAAAAGCGGGGATCTCTTTCTCCGGCCCCAGCCTTTCATCGCAGTCCACGGTGATGTTGGGATCATATTGCAGCCAGCCCTCCTTCATCCCCGTAGCAAACAAGACGTTGAGCCCATCGCTCACCTCCAGCGCAGGCAGCGCCTGCGTCGAAGTCCCTGTCTCCTCTCCTATGCCGGCGGTATTCTCCTCCGCCCACGTCGTCGGCAGCAGGCTCAGCACCATGACCGCCGCCAGCAGAACGCTGATGATCTTTTTCATAACCCTCGGTTCCTTTCCCGTGTGTTTTCTCCCATTTTACCAAATTCTTCCTCATTGTCAAGCCGTTTATCAGGCAACATGCAAAAAGGGCACGCCTCAGCGTGCCCTTTTCTATGCTATCGTTTCGCAGTAACCGCGCGTCAGTCCTCACGCTTGCGCCGCATCAGCGTCATACCGCCCGCCGAGACAAGCGCCAGCGCCGCGTACACCGCCACGCCGCCGTCAAAAGTCTTGGCGGAGTCCACTTCGGTGCCGCTCTCCGCCTCCGTCTTGGCAGGGAAACGCCGGATCACGCCACTGTGCGCAGGCACAGGGGCAGGTGTGGGCTGCTCAGGAGCAGCCGGCTCCGGCCCGGTAGCAGTCTTTTCCGTCTTCGTAAAGTACGCCACAATCGTCATGCTGGCATTCATTTCCAGATCATCGCTAATCTCATTGCCCTGCCCGTCTTTCCAGGCAGAAAAGGCATATGTATACCGATCGTCCTCCGCCGCCGGCGTCGCCGTTACCGTCCGCCCATTGACCGTGATCGTATTCCCGTCCACAGTGATTTTCGCATTGTTGGTAGGAATATCCTCTACCTTTGCATAATCAACACTGCCCAAATCAGCGTCATTAACCGTAATCGTCAGCGTATACGGATCGCCCGTGATCTCCTGACTGTCGGGCAGCGCAATAATAATCACCTGTGTCGTTTCGTTGCCCTTCTGTTCCTCTGTCATCTTAAAGAACTTTTTATCTGTGGTGTCAATGTGAAAGTAATTCAGAACTTCATCTTTCGTAGTCATGACCGCGGGAACAATGTACTTGTGTTGAGTATTCTCAGCATCTATCGTTGTTTGATCGTTCAGGCCATCAATTACCTTCACCCAAACATTCGCGCCTTCTTGCATTGCATCCTTAATCGTGATCTGGTTTTTTTGGTTTTTTCCTCTACCGCTGGATACCAAACCGACGTTATCAGGTGTACCGCCAGTGATCGAACCATCACCGTTCTTGGTGCCCTTCGCATAATTGCCATAAATCTTAGGAGCTCCGCTGATATAGAATCCACCGTTTGAACCGTCTCTATGCGCCACACCGCCGCCTCTTTCACCGCCATAATTGCCGGTGATCGTACCGCCAGTCATAATAAATGTACCGTAATAATTGAAAACACCGCAGCCACCGTCCTGTGCCGTATTGCCGCTGATCGCACCGCCAGACATAGTCAGCTCGCCTTTATTGCGAATACCGCCGCCGGTGCCATCTACCTTGTTCCTTGTTACAGCCTTATTATCGCGTATTTCTCCCTTGATAAAATTAAACTGCGCCCCCGTATCTACATCATTTTCAGGGCCGTTCTGCACGCCGCCGCCATGAACTGCTTCATTCTCACAAATGACACCGCCATTCAGCGTAAACGTGCCCAGGTTATTCACACCGCCGCCAAGACGCGCATTATTATTGCGGATCGTACCGCCATTCATTTCAACCACACCGTCGGACTCCACCTGGATCACCGATCCCGTCACCGCTTCTCCGGCATTACCATCCAGCGTAACAGAGCCCTCGATCACCAGCTTGCCGCCATCCTCGACCTCGATCATCGCTCCCGTACAGCTGCTGCCGCGCTTGATCGTACCATCACCTGAAAGAGTCAACGTCTTATTCGACTTAACCGTTACCGTGTTATTCAGCACCACGGTACTGCTGACCGTATGCGTGCCCTCCATATCTCCTCCCCATGTAGTGGGAAGTTCCGCCCACGCCATCGTCGGCAGTACGCCCAGCGCCATCACCAGCGCCAGCAGTACGCCCAGGATCCGTTTTTTCATGTCTCGCCCTCCTTAAAAATTCTTTCTCCGTTTGCCGCGCTTCATGCGGCTTCGTACCTGACAGCATACCACATTTTTCCATATCCTTCGCCGTCAAAGACACCAATCGCCCCGAAAACGGAATCAACCGCCGCCCCCGTTTCGTCAAAAAACGCCCCGTCAAAAACGCCCCGTGTACCTGACGGTACACGGGGCGCTTTTCAATGCCGCTTTATTCAATTGTGCCGCCGCCCAGCACCTCCTCGCCGTCGTACAGCACGGCGGCCTGTCCGGCGGTGATAGCCCGCTGGGGCTCGTCAAAGGTCAGCCGCAGCCGTCCCTCCGGCAGCGGCTCCGCCAGCGCGGGGGCCTCCACCTGGCTGTAGCGTGTCTTTGCGGTGCAGCGGAAGGGCGCCGCGGGCGTCTCCCCCGCGATCCAGTTCACGCGGCAGGCCGTCAGCTCCCGCCGGAACAGCCTGTCGTTGTCCCCCAGCACCACGGTGTTGTCCGCCCCGTTCTTCTCCAGCACGTACACATGCTTTCCCAGCGCGATGCCCAGACCCTTCCCCTGCCCGATGGTATAGCAGGGCAATCCCCGATGCCGTCCCAGCACATGACCCTCCTCATCCACAAAATCCCCCGGCGTCAGCGTCACGCCCTGGGACAGCAGAAACGACACATAATCCCCGTCCGGCACAAAGCAGATGTCCTGGCTGTCGGACTTGTCGGCGTTCCGCAGCCCCGCCTCACGGGCGCTGTGGCGGATGGCATCCTTGTCAAAGTCCCCCACCGGCAGCAGCAGGTGGGCCAGCTGATACTGCGTCAGCTGATACAGCACATAGCTCTGATCCTTTCGCCGGTCGGCCCCCCGCAGCAGGCGATAGCGCCCCGCCGCCGCGTCATAGACCACACGGGCGTAGTGCCCCGTGGCGATGTAGTCATACCCCAGCGTCACCGCCCGATCCAGCAGCGCGCCGAATTTCAGGCAGCGGTTGCAGTCGATGCAGGGATTGGGCGTCCGCCCCGCCTGATACTCCGCCGTAAACCGCGCCATCACCTCGCGGCGAAAGGCGTCCACTTCATTGAACACATAAAACTTCATGCCCAGCCCGTAGGCCACGGCCCGCGCGTCCTCGGCGTCGTCGGCGCTGCAGCAGCGGCTGTCGCTGTTGGGGATCAGCTTCAGCATGGCCCCGTCACATGTATAGCCCTGCTGCCGCAGCAGCAGCGCCGCCGCGCTGCTGTCCACGCCGCCGGACATGGCTACCAGCACCCGTTTTCCTTTATTTTGCTCCATAGGTTTACCTCGCTGTTCTCTCGGGTAGAATCTTATCGTCTCTGTTGTAGGGGCGGACGACCCTGTCCGCCCAACAGCATAAAGCTCTTAACAAAAAGTGTAACCCCGACTTTCGTCGGGGTCAAGCATAATCTTCTGTCAATTCAGATGCTTTTCATAAAACGCCTGATAGGGCAGCGCGTCGCTCAGCTCCAGCATCACGTGGGAAAATCCCCCCGCGTAGTCGGGGAAAACCTGCTCCACCCGTCCGCCCTCTTTGCGGACGTGGGGCAGCGCCACCGTCACCACAGTGCCCTCGCCCTCCCGGCTCTCCAGCAGCAGCCGTCCGCCGTGTCCCTGGGCGATACGCCGGCAGATGGGCAGACCAAGGCCCATGCCCTGCTGGGCGGTCATGCCCAGCTCCAGCCCCTCGGCCCAGCGGTCAAACAGCGTTTCCATCCGCTCCGCCGGAATACCGCGGCCGGTGTCCCGCACCTCCAGCAGCACCTGCCCGTTCTTTACCGCCAGCGTCACCGTCACCGTGCCGCCCTTGGGCGTGAATTTCAGCGCGTTGCTCAGCAGGTTCCACACCATCCGCTCCCAATAGTGCCGCTCGATGGCGGCCACCACGTAGCGCTCCTGACACATGAATGCCACCCGCACGCCGCCCTCCCGGGCGATGGAATCCGCCTGGCGGCACAGTTCGTCCAACAGCACCACCAGCTCCTCGTTCCTCGTTTCAAACGGCCGCTCAGACAGCAGCTCCGGCCCCATGGACAGGTTGTTCACCAGCCGCAGCATGCGGTAGCAGCTCTGCCGCAGCACAGCTGCCTCGTCGCTGTCGCTCCCCTGCCGCGCACTCAGCCGCGCCGCCGCCATGTTCAGATTATTCAGCGGAGAACGAAGGGCTGCCGCCACGTTGGGCAGCACGTTTTCCAATAGCTGTTTTTCTTCATCGCTGAAATTTGCCACCGTCCCCACCTCTTTTCGCTGTCATTCTGCCCTGTAAAAAGGCCGCTATCCACGGAAAATAGCGGATAAGCGGCTATATTATACCAAACAGCGAAAAAGAAAACAAGCCATCTGTCGGTATTTGTCGAATCTTGTCGAAAAATTTTCAAAAAGGGTATTGCATTTTTCAAAAGAATTGCATATAATTCTAAACATACCATACGTTTGATATATTCCATCAGGAAGGAAGTTTTGATTATGAGCATTAAAGTCGGTATCAATGGTTTTGGCCGCATCGGCCGCATGGTTCTGCGCTGCTCCCTGAATCACCCCGAAATCGAGATCGTGGGCATCAACGACCTGTGCCCTGCTGATTATCTGGCATATATGGTGAAATACGACACCATGCACGGCAAGTTCGCCGGTGATATCTCCGCCGAGGGCACCAACATCGTGGTCAATGGCAAGGCTATCCCCGTGTTTGCCGAGCGTGACCCCGCCAATCTGCCCTGGGCCAAGGTGGGCGCCGAGTATGTCATCGAATCCACCGGCCTGTTCCTGACTAAGGAGAAGTCCGCCGGTCATATTGCCGCCGGCGCCAAGCACGTTGTCATGTCCGCCCCCTCCAAGGACGACACCCCCATGTTCGTCTGCGGCGTCAATGACGACACCTATACCAGCGATATGCAGTTTGTCTCCAACGCCAGCTGCACCACCAACTGCCTGGCCCCCATCGCCAAGGTGCTGAACGATAACTTCGGCATTGCCGACGGTCTGATGACTACCGTTCACTCCACCACCGCCACCCAGAAGACCGTGGACGGCGTGTCCCTGAAGGACTGGCGCGGCGGCCGTGCCGCCTCCGGCAACATCATCCCCAGCTCCACCGGCGCCGCCAAGGCCGTGGGCAAAGTTATCCCCTCCCTGAACGGCAAGCTGACCGGTATGTCCATGCGTGTTCCCACCCTGGATGTCTCCGTGGTGGATCTGACCGTGAACCTCACCAAGCCCGCCAGCTATGATGAGATCTGCGCCGCCATGAAGAAGGCCAGCGAGAACGAGCTCAAGGGCATCCTCAGCTATACCGATGAGGCCGTCGTGTCCTCCGACTTCCTGGGCGACACCCATACCTCTATCTTCGATGCCAAGGCCGGCATCGCCCTGACCGATACCTTTGTCAAGGTAGTCAGCTGGTACGATAACGAGATGGGCTACTCCGACAAGCTGCTGTGCCTCATCGAGCGCATGTACGCCGTGGATCATAAGTAAGCGATCCCCTGTCTTCCCTCTCTCAAATTTTCAATAATCTTTTCCAAACTTCTCAGTTTTCCTTCTTTTTTGTTCCAGGACAGACGCCGCCCTTGTGGCGGCGTTTGTCCTTATCCCCACAGTCGCCCCCTGAAAAGAGAGGAAAAATCGTCAATTTTCCCCAAAATCTCCCCTTCCCTTTTCATGGAATGTCTGGTACAATAGGTACAAGCGCCACAGGCGCAGGAAAGGAAACAGCCGTCATGGAACGCAACCCGCTTCTCAACGCAGCGCTGTCGCTGGACAGCGATATTTCTCTTTATGCCCAGCTGGTGGGCATCATCAAGCGCAATATCTCCACCGGTGTTCTCTCCGTGGGTGATCTTCTCCCCAGCGAGGCCGAGCTGTGCCGCGCCCTGAACATCAGCCGCAACACCGTCCGTCAGGCCATTGGCGAGCTGGAGGAGGAGGGCCTTGTCGTCCGCAAGCGCGGACGGGGCACCTTCGTGGCCGACCCCACCACCAACCGCCGCGGCGTGCGCTACTCCTTCACCACCGAGGTTTCCTCTCTGGGCAAGGAACCCAGCAGCACGCTGGTGGATTTTCAGATCACCACCCCCTCCGCCATCATCTGCGAAAAGATGGAGCTGCGGGAGGGCACGCCCGTCTACTGCTTTACCCGTGTCCGCAACGTAGACGGCGAACCCCTGATTCTGGAAACCAGCTATTACCCTCAGTACATCTACCCCAACCTGACCCGCGACATGGTGCAGACCCACAGCTTCTATTCCCTGCTCTACCACGTGGGCATCACGCCTTTTGCCGCCGAGGAGAGCTACGAAGCCGTGACCCTGGACAGCGACAGCGCCAAATTGCTGGGCGTGGCCCCCAACAGCTGCGCCTTCTACCACCAGCGCCGCACCCGCACCGAGGATGGCCGCGTCTACGAATACACCCGCAGCTACATCCGCGGCGACCGCGTCCGTCTGGACGTACATATGCAGAAATCCGGCATCCACTTCACCCGCAGCATCGACTGACCCCAAGAGACCGCAAATGCGGTCTCTTTTTTTATTTCAGGAAGGGCATTGCCATTTCGATCGCCACGATAGCCCACACAATATGTTTATTGTATCACAATATCTTTTTGATATCAATATGAATTCTTATCTTTTGCATGTGAAATGCTATCATCATCACATCAAACTGAAACGAGTGATGATATGGCAAACTATTACGCACCTTTTTCCCTGCGGGTATCCGAAGATCTTTTGGGCAAAATCAAACGCATCGCCGCCCAGCATAAACGTTCCGCCAATAAAGAGATCGAATTTGTGCTGGAGCAATACGTCCAGCAATACGAACAGGCCCATGGCCCGCTGGACGCGGGAGAGTAAGAGGCACATATGGCAGATGTTATCAAAATCAAAAAGAAATCAAACCGCCGCGGCGATGATGGCTATAAGGTCGTTTCCGTCCGTATGAAGGACGAATTGATCGCGCGTCTGGACGAGTTGTCCGCAAAAACGAACCGCTCCCGCAACGAGCTGATCAATCTCCTTCTGACCGCCGCCATCGACATTGTAAAAGTTGAGGAATAGTGCAAATGCGGCAAACGATTGCGGGCAGACGATCCTTACACCACATAATCGTAAAAAACCGGCTGCGCACACAGAGTGCGCAGCCGGTTTCGTTCTATATACCGGAGCTTATTTCTTATTGTATGCCTCAATGCCCAGACGCAGCAGATCCATCGCCCGCTCCAGGGCCTCCTGCTTCAGCACATAGGCAATGCGGATCTCGTTCTTGCCCTTGCCCGGGGTGGCGTAGAAGGGCTCGCCGGGGGCGAACATCACGGTGTCGCCGTGATCGTCAAACTCCTCCAGCAGGAACATCTGGAACTTGTCGGCATCGTCCACCGGCAGGGCGGCCATCACGTAGAAGGCGCCGCGGGGGCATTCGCACACCACGCCGGGGATCTCCTTGAGCTTGCGCATAACGGTGTCGCGGCGGCGCTTATACTCGTCGCGGACGGCGGCAAAATACTCCGGCCCTACGGTGTACAGGGCGGCGGAGGCGATCTGATCCAGCGTGGGAACGGACAGACGGCACTGGGCATACTTCATCGCCTGCGCCATCAGCTCCTTGTTGCGGGAGATCATGCAGCCGATGCGGGCGCCGCAGGCGGAGAACCGCTTGGACACGGTGTCGATGACGATGACGTTGTCGGCGGCGTCATCAAACTGGCCCATGGACTGCAGAGGCTCACCGGCATAGACGAACTCACGGTACGCCTCGTCACCGATGATAAACAGATCATGCTCCTTGGCGATGTCCACCATCATGCGCATCTCCTCGGGCGTCAGCACAGCGCCAGTGGGGTTGCCGGGATTGGTGACCATAATAGCGCGGGTGTGCTCATTGATCTCCGCCTCCACCTTGGCCCGGTCGGCATAGTGATAGCCGTCGTGGGGCGAGGTGGGAATGGGATGGATCTTGGCGCCGCAGGTATAGGCCATGGTGTAGTAGTTGGGATAGAAGGGCTCGGGAATCAAGATCTCATCGCCATCGTCCAGAATGCAGTTCATGGTGATCTGCAGAGCTTCGCTGCCGCCGTTGGTAATGAGGATGTCGCCCTTTTCAAAGTGCATACCCAGGTCATCGTAGTATTTCTGGATCGCGTCGATCAGTACGGGGATACCGGGAGACGGCGCGTACTCCAGTACGGGCAGGTCAAAGTGACGCACAGCCTCGAAGTAAGCCTTGGGGGTCTCAATATCCGGCTGGCCGATGTTCAGATGATAGATCTTCTTGCCTTTTGCTTCCGCTGCCACGGCATAAGGATGAAACTTACGCATGGGGGACAGGCCGCATTTCAGAACCTTGCTAGAAAACTTCATGATGATCCTCCTCTTGTGATTTGACGGCAGGGACGCCGGTCGCCTGCGCTTTGTATCACCATAGTAGCCTATTTCCCCTGAAACGTCAAGAAAAAATAAAAAGGAACGGCCATGAGGAAATGGCCGTTCTCTTAACAGTAATACTGTCAGCGCTGTTTCGTGTGTAGGGGCCGACGACTCTGTCGGCCCGCAAGTAGTTGCACAGTCACCGTCAGGGCGGACAGAGTCGTCCGCCCCTACAGAAGCAAAAAGCCTCACAGAGTTCGCGGCGCGGACGCCGCGAAAAAATCAAATCATTTTTCCGGCGGCGTGTACGTCGGAAAAATACCTCTCGGTCGCCAGTGCACCCGAAGGGTGCGCGCAGCCGACCGCAGCCTGATTGGTGCAAAATCGCAAGATTTTGCACCAGAGCGAAGCTCAGTTCATCTGCTTCCGGCGGCTCAGGTTCACGGTGCCGTCGGTCATGGAGTTCAGGGAATCCAGACTCTTGCCGGTGCCCTCGGCCACGCAGGAGATGGCGTCCTCAGCCACCATGGTGTGGATGCCGGTGCGGGCGGTAATCAGCTTGTCAAAGCCGTCCACCAGGCTGCCGCCGCCGGTCATGACGATGCCGTTGTCGGAGATGTCGGCCACCAGCTCAGGCGGAGTGCGCTCCAGCACGCCGTGTACGGCCTCCAGTACCCGCTCCACGGGCTCCTCAAAGGCCTCCAGCATTTCAGTGGAGGTAATCGTCAGGGTCTTGGGCAGGCCGGTCAGCAGACAGCGGCCCTTCACGTCGATGGAGGTCTCCTCCTCCTTGGGGAACACGCAGCCGATGCGCATTTTCATCATCTCGGCGGTACGCTCACCCACCAGAACGTTGTGCTTGCGGCGCATATACTTGACGATAGCCTCGTTAAACTGGTCGCCGGCCACCTTTATGGAGGCGGACTCCACCACGCCGCTGAGGGAGATAACGGCGATATCAGTGGTGCCGCCGCCGATATCCACCACCATGTGGCCGTCCGGCTGGGCAATGTCGATCCCGGCGCCGATGGCGGCGGCCACAGGCTCCTCGATCAGATATACGCGGCGTGCGCCGGCCTGAATGCCCGCGTCCACCACGGCGCGCTCCTCCACCTCGGTAATGCCGGAGGGAACGCAGATGATGACCCGCGGCTTGAACAGGTGGAAGCCGCCGTTGACCTTGTGGATAAACTCCTTCAGCATCCGCTCGGTCATGTCGTAGTCGGAGATCACGCCCTCCCGCAGGGGACGGATGGCCACGATGTTGCCGGGAGTACGGCCCAGCATGGCCTGGGCCTCGGCGCCCACCTTCAGCAGGCGGCCGGAGTTTTTGTCAATGGCCACCACCGACGGCTCGTTAAGAATGACGCCCTTACCCTTGATATATACCAAAACAGAAGCGGTACCCAGGTCGATACCGATATCCTTCGCCAAAGAACACATACGCTGCACCTCATCATTTCTTCATTTGTTATTTGTGCGGCAAAAGCCGAATTTTACCCAATTAAGTATTATACTGGCAGCATTTCGGTTTTGCAAGAGAAACTTGCAAATGTTCACAGATTTGTTAAAAGCGGAGTGGAACAAGGGCGGCATGAAACCACGCCGCCCTACGATTATACCCCGAAACCGGTACTTTTACTCCCGCACCATGGCCAGCGTCAGGCACATGACCTCCGCCGCACCGGCGGCCTTCAATACGCGGGCACATTCGCTGAGGGTCGCGCCGGTGGTGCAGATGTCATCCACCAGCAGCAGGCGCTTGCCGGCAAACTGTTCAGGCTGGACGGCCTCGTACATACCCAGCACATTGGCGCGCCGCGCCGCCGGATCGTCGATGCCGGACTGGGGCGGGTTGTCCTGAATCTTCCGCAGCGTCTCTATAGGCGCCACATGCCAGTCCACACACATGCTGGCGGTCAGATACCGCGCCTGATCGAAGCCGCGCTTTTTCAGCCGCTTTTTGCTGACGGGCACCCAGGTGATGGCGTCGAATTCTCCGCTGTAGACCTCCGCCGCCGTCTGGGCCATCATGCGGCCGAAGCAGTTCATGGCCCCCAGCTTCCCGTTGAATTTGAACTCCAAAATCGCCTGACGCACGGCGTCCTCATAGTACAGCGGCGCGGCGCAGCGGCCAAAATCCGCCCCGTGGCGCACGGTCTCGCAGCGGGGCAGCGTGTCGGCGCATTTTTCGCACAGCAGCTCCTTCCCCGTCACCGCCCCGCAGAAGGGACATCTGCGGGGAAAGAAAAAGTCCAGGATCCCATCGGTGATCTTGCCCAGTTCGTCATTGAAGCCCATGTTCTGCCTCCTCTCGCAGTCTGCGGCGCAGGCCGCTGTAGCGGCGCTGCTGTTTGTCGTTGGCCGCCATCTGGCCGGGGACAATGTCGTCGCCCACCAGGATCAGCAGCTCCCGCGCGCGGGTGATGGCGGTGTACAGCACGCCGCGCACCATCAGCGCCGGCGCCACCGCCGTGGACGCCAGCACCACCGCCCGGTATTCGCTGCCCTGCGCCTTATGTACCGTCATGGCATAGGCCATGTCCAGCTGGTTCAGCAGATCGGCGGTATACACGCAGGTGCGGTCGTCAAATTGCAGGGTGATCAGCTCACCGGAGGGGTCGATCTCCCGGATCACGCCCACATCGCCGTTGAAGATGCCGGTGCCTGCGGTGCCGTCTGTCTTTTCCCATACCACGTCGTAGTTGTTGCGGGTCTGCATGATGCGGTCACCCTCGCGGAACACCATGTCGCCCCAGGGCTTCTGGCGCTTGTCCGCCGCGGGCGGGTTCAGCGCCGCCTGCAGGGCACGGTTCAGGTTCCCCGTGCCGCACACACCCTTGCGGGTGGGCGAGAGCACCTGGATCTGGTCGGCGGGGATGCCCATATTGGCAGGCAGCCGGTCACGGCACAGCTCCACCACCGTCTGCACCAGCCGGTCAGGGGCGCGGCGGCACAGAAAGAAAAAGTCATTCTGGGTGTTTTTCAGCTCCGGCGGCTGTCCGTGATTCACCGCGTGGGCGTTGCGGATGATGGCGCTCTGCTGCGCCTGACGGAACACCACCGTCAGGGACACGGCGGGGATCACGCCGCTGCGCAGCAGATCCCCCAGCACGTTGCCCGCACCCACCGAGGGCAGCTGGTCGGGGTCGCCCACCATCACCAGACGGCAGCCCGGCCGCATGGCCCGCAGCAGTGAGGCCATCAGCTCCAGATCCACCATGCTCATCTCGTCCACAATGACGGCGTCCGCCTCCAGCGGTTCCTTCTCATTTTTGCGGAAGGTCACCTCGCCGGTCAGTTCGTTCCAGCTCATGCCCAGGGCGCGGTGGATGGTCTGTGCGTCCTTGCCGCACAGCTGGCTCATCCGCTGGGCGGCGCGGCCCGTGGGAGCCAGCAGCACCGTGTCCAGCCCCATCCGCTCAAACAGCGTCACGATGCCCCGCACGGAGGTGGTCTTGCCGGTGCCGGGGCCGCCGGTCAGCAGCAGCACGCCCCGCTCCGCCGCCAGCGATACCGCCCGCCGCTGCTCCGGCGCGTAGGCAATGCCCTGCCGCTGTTCGATATCGTCGATGATCCTGTCCACGTTTCTGCCGCAATCCCATGTGTCGGCGCAGGCGGCGGCCAGCCGTCCGGCCACATAGACCTCCGCCTCGTACATCCGCCGCAGATAGCAGCCCTGCACGTTGGCAATGGGGCCGCATACCACGGCGCGGCGCTCCGTCAGATCGTCCAGCGCCTTTTCCGCCGTCTCCTCCGTCACGCCGATCAGCTCCATGGTGGCGGCGATCAGCTTGGGACGTGGCAGGAACACGTGGCCGTTCGTCAGATTGTGGTTCAGTTCGTACAGCACCGCCGCCTCCACGCGGCAGGGGGAATCCCCGTCAAAGCCCATAGACAGCGCGATCTGGTCGGCATCGGAGAAATCCACGCCGCAGCGCTCGTCGGTGAGCAGATAGGGGTTGTCCTTCAATTTTTCCAGCGTCTCATCGCCATAAGCGCGCAAAAGGCCCATGGCCAGCGTTACCGGCAGATCGTAGCGGCTGAGGAACTCCATCACCCGCCGCAGGCCGGTCAGGCTGCGGAAGGCAGCGGAGATCTCCATAGCCTTTTTGGCGGTGATGCCCTTGATGGTAGTCAGCTTCTCCGGCTCCTCCTCGATGATACGCAGGGTGTCGGCGCCGAACTTGTCCACCAGGCGGGCGGCGGTGGAGGGCCCTACGCCCTTCAGCACGCCGGAGGCCAGATAGCACACGATGCTCTCCTCGTCCTGAGGCATGCGGCGCTCCACCAGCTCGGCGGTCAGCTGGGGGCCGTAGGTGGGGTGGTTGACCCACACGCCGGTGATGGTCATGCTCTCACCGGCGGCGGCAAAGGGGATGCAGCCCACCACCGTCACCACCTCACCCTCATCGGTCAGCAGGTGCAGCACCGTATAGCCGTTTTCCTCGTTCTGAAACACCACGGTGTCCACGGCGCCCTCAATGGTGACCCGTTCCCCCATGTTCCTCACCCCGTTTCATCAGTGTTGTGTTGGGCCGCCGGTCAACGGCCCGCTGTGCCCGCTGCGCTCCCCGCAGGGAGAGGCCCTCGTCCAGCAGCGTCACGTGCAGGCCCTCCAGCCGCCGCAAAAGGCGATCCAGCTCCTGTGCGTCGCCGGACAGCGGCACATAAACCGGCGTATGGATCACCCGCCTGGGGTACAGCAGCCAATCGAACAGTACCCACAAAACGGCGGCAATGCCCGCCGCCTGAAAGAACGCGGCCACGCCCTCCCGTAATATCTCCATGTCCACCCCTCCCGCTCTATCCTATGCGGAAGCAGGGTGAAAAGGTGTTATCGCTGCAAAAGCCGCTTCAGATACTGGCCGGTATAGGAATCGGGCGTGTCCGCCACCTGCTCCGGCGTGCCGGTAGCCACCACCGTGCCGCCGCCCACGCCGCCCTCCGGCCCCAGGTCGATCAGATAGTCGGCGCATTTGATCACGTCCAGATTGTGCTCGATCACCAGCACGGTGTTGCCCGCCTCCACCAGCCGCTGCAAAACCGCCAGCAGCTTCTTCACGTCGTCGGCGTGCAGTCCGGTGGTGGGCTCGTCTAAAATATAGATGGTGCGTCCGGTGGAGCGCTTACTCAGTTCCGTAGCCAGCTTGACCCGCTGGGCCTCGCCGCCGGACAGAGTCGTGGAGGACTGGCCCAGCTTCACATAGCCCAATCCCACATCCTGCAGGGTCTGCAGCCGCGCGGCGATCTTGGGCAGGGCGGAGAAGAAAGGCACCGCCTCGTCCACGGTCATATCCAGCACATCGGAGATAGACTTGCCCTTATAGCGTACCTCCAGTGTTTCCCGGTTATACCGCTTGCCGCGGCACACCTCACAGGGAACGTACACATCCGCCAGAAAGTGCATTTCGATCTTCAACACGCCATCGCCGCAGCAGGCCTCGCACCGGCCGCCCTTGGTGTTGAAGGAGAAGCGGCCCGGGCCGTAGCCCCGCGCCTTTGCCTCCGGCAGCGAAGCGAACAGGTCGCGGATGTCGTTGAACAGCCCCGTATAGGTGGCGGGGTTGGAGCGGGGCGTCCGGCCGATGGGACTCTGGTCGATGTTGATGACCTTGTCCAGATGCTCCTCCCCTTCAATGGCGTCATGCTTGCCGGGGTGGGCCTTCATGCGGTTCAGATCGGCGCCCAGCCGCTTGAAGATGATCTCGTTCACCAGTGAGCTTTTGCCGCTGCCGGACACGCCGGTAACGCAGGTCAGGGTGCCCAGGGGCACCGATACGTCAATGTTTTTCAGGTTGTTTTCTTTCGCGCCCCGCACCGTCAGCCATTTGCCGTTTCCGGCGCGGCGGCGGTCGGGCACATCAATGCGCTTCTTACCGCTGAGGTACTGGCCCGTCAGGCTGTTGGGGTCGGCCATCACCTGCTCCGGCGTACCGGCGGACACCACCTGTCCGCCCAGCGCGCCCGCACCGGGGCCAATGTCGATCAGCCAGTCGGCGGCGCGCATGGTGTCCTCGTCGTGCTCCACCACGATCAGGGTGTTGCCCAGATCCCGGAGACGCCGCAGGGTGTCCAGCAGCTTGTCGTTGTCCCGCTGGTGCAATCCGATGGAGGGCTCGTCCAGAATATACAGCACGCCCATCAGGCTGCTGCCGATCTGTGTAGCCAGCCGGATACGCTGGCTCTCGCCGCCGGACAGGGTTCCGGAAGAACGGCTGAGGGTCAGGTAGCTCAGCCCCACCGACTGCAAAAACCGCAGCCGCGAGCCGATCTCTTTCAGGATCTGAGCGGCAATCATCTGCTGGTTGCCCGTCAGGGTCAGACCGTCGAAAAAGGCGATCTCGTCGTCCACCGGCATAGTGGTGGCGTCGTGGATGGACAGGCCGCCCACGGTGACGGCCAGCGCCTCCGGCCGCAGCCGCTTGCCCTGACAGGCCGGGCAGGGACAGGCCGCCATGAAGGATTCGATCTCCTTCTTGCTGGCGTCGGACTGGGTCTCCACATACCGGCGCTCCAGATTGTTGGCGATGCCCTCAAAGGCTTGGTGCAGCGTGCCCTTGCCCCGGGGCTGGTCGTATTCCAGCGTCAGCTTTTCGCCTCTTGTGCCGTAGAGGATAATGTTCTTCACCTCGCGTGACAGTTCCGCGTAGGGGGTACGCAGGGAGAAGTTGTAGCGCTTGCTGAGGGCGTCGAAGTACATGCGGGAGATGCCGTCGGAACGGATGGAATTCCAGCCGGTGGCTACCACCGCGCCGTCTAAAATAGACTTGCTCTCGTCGGGGATCACCAGCGTGGGATCCACTTTCAGCTGCATGCCCAGACCCGTGCAGACGGGACAGGCGCCGAAGGGACTGTTGAAGGAGAACAGACGGGGCGCCAGCTCCTCGATAGACACGCCGCAGTCCTCGCAGGCGTAATTCTGAGAAAAGCTGAGATCCTGCCCCTCCTTCAAAAGATTCACCGTCACCAGACCGCCCGCCAAATTGGAGGCGGTCTCCACGCTGTCGGTCAGGCGGGTGGCGATATCCTCACGAACAATGAGGCGATCCACCACAATGTCGATCTGGTGCTTGAAGGTCTTGGAGAGCTTGATCTCCTCGTCCAGCTCATGCATTTCGCCGTCGATGCGGGCGCGGACGTAGCCTGACCGGCGGGCGTCCTCCAGCACCTTGGTATGCTCGCCCTTGCGGCCCCGCACCACCGGCGCCATCACCTGGATACGGGTGCCCTCCGGCAGGGCCATGATCTGGTCGATGATCTGGTCAATGGTCTGCTGGCGGATCTCCTTGCCGCACTTGGGACAGTGTGGCACGCCCACGCGGGCCCACAGCAGGCGCATGTAGTCGTATATCTCCGTCACTGTGCCCACGGTGGAGCGGGGGTTCTTGCTGGTGGTTTTCTGGTCGATGGAGATGGCGGGAGAAAGACCGTCGATATAGTCCACATCCGGCTTGTCCATCTGGCCCAGGAACATGCGGGCGTAGCTGGACAGACTCTCCACATACCGGCGCTGTCCCTCGGCGTAAATGGTGTCGAAGGCCAGGGAGCTTTTGCCGCTGCCGGAAAGGCCCGTCAGCACCACCAGCTTGTCCCGCGGGATGGTAACGTCGATGTTTTTCAGGTTATTCTCCCGCGCGCCCTTGATAAAAATTTCCTTTTGCATGGTATTCCTCGATTCTGCATCGTTTTGTTGCAGATAAGTGTAGTAAAATCATTTTTTAATGTCAATGGGGAATTAAATTATTTCGCTCTCCGGAGCGACCTACTTTTGCCAATAGCGGCAAAAGTAGGCAAAAACGCCAGAAGGAACCTCCGGTTCCTTCACTTCCGGGCGCGCTATGCGTTGTACAAGTCGAAACTGCCTGCCGCACGTTCACAGAAAATTTCCTGTTTCGTTTCGTCATCGAATCGTCTCTGCTCCAGCGCCGCTGCCGCTGATGCCTGCGCCGAACAGCGCTTTCAGTTCTACCGTTGAGAACGTGAGCGGCAGCGGCGCAAAACGGAAGTCAATGCGTCATACGCAACGATAACCGCCGTGTTCTGCAAACGCGTGGTATAAGGCCGCAAATTCGTAAAAGGGCATAGCGTGCGCGGATTCTTAAACCGCAGGTTTAAGCAGCGTTTTTGGGTACTTTTGCCGCTGCGGGCAAAAGTACCTCGCGCTCGGAAGCGCGAAACTCCCCTTACACCACCACATCCGCCGTTTTCGCCCGCAGCAGTCCCAGCAGATCATCGGGCTTTACCTGCACCTGATGGCCGATCTTTCCGGCGGAGACAGTGATCCGGTCAAGCCCGTTCGCCGTCTCGTGGAACACAGTGGGGAACTGCTTCTTCATGCCCACGGGGGAGCATCCGCCGTGGACGTAGCCCGTCAAAGGCAGCAGCTCCTTCTGGGGCAGCATGGCGACGGATTTCTCCCCCACCGCCTTGGCGGCTTTTTTCAGATCCAGATTCTCCGCCACGGGAATATCGAATACGTAGTATGCCCCGCTGGCGCCCTTTGTCACCAGGGTTTTGAACACACCGGCGGCGTCCAGCCCCACCTCCGCCGCCACCGACACGCCGTCAATGGGGCCGTCGGGGTCGTAGGAAAAGGCGGTATAGGGGATCTTTTTCTGTTCCAGCGTCCGCATGACGTTGGTTTTTTCTTCCTTGTTCTTTGCCATAGGAACAGCCTCCTTGTTGTTACCGGTAAATGGCGATCAGGGACAAAATAAGGATATGGACGGGATAAAAGGCATAAAAGCCATACTGCACCGCGCGGTTGGAGAACCCCCGCTGGCCGTTATACAGCCAGATGGGCGCCAGCGACACCAGCGACCACAGC
This sequence comes from uncultured Oscillospiraceae bacterium, assembly GCA_934597125.1. Classification (GTDB taxonomy): domain Bacteria; phylum Bacillota; class Clostridia; order Oscillospirales; family Oscillospiraceae; genus Vescimonas. Next base: position 72,940 of record CAKTQM010000001.1, on the reverse strand, counting down.
TCAATGCTGATATAGCCGCCCATGACGGCGATGGAGAAAAAGGCAAGGCCGAAAAACTGGGCGATCATTTTTACCACCGCTCTGCTGGGGGCACGGCGGATGCCATAGAACATAACCACCAGCAGCATACCCCAGCCGCCGTAGTCGGTGTTGCCGATCTCCAGCAGCCAGTAGGCGGCCGCCATGGCCGCGACGACCAACGCAAAGGCCCATCCGGCGCGTTTTTGCATCGTCCAGTCCATCAGCCAGCACACCAGCGCGCCCATCAGCAGCGTCCACAGAACGTTCTGATGATACATGTCCCACAGCGCGCCGCTGTTCATCAGGTTAAAGGGAATCTCCGACAGCAGCGCGAACGCCAGCAGCCGCACCGCGTATTTCCTCCGGTCGTGGGTATATACGCAGCCCTCGGCGATCAAAAAGCAGAAAACGGGAAAAGCGATCCGCCCGATGCACCGCAGCCACAGGGCGCTCGGAAACAGGGTGTAGCCCATGTGGTCGATGAACATGGTGCAGATGGCGATAAGTTTCAGGTGGAAGCCGTTGAGGATTTGGATTCTTTGCATGTGTCGTCTCCTTTCGCCAGCAGGATCACGCAGCCGAATATGCAGCCAACGCCCAGCACCGTCCAGATAGTCAGCGCTTCGTGGAACACAAGGATGCCCACCAGAGTCTCCACCACCGGCTCGATATTAGTGATAATGGAGGCCTTGCCGCTCTCCACCCCCTCAAGGCCGCGGGTGTAGAAGATATAGGGCAGCACGGTGGCCACGATAACCACGCCCAGCGTGCCGACGATGCCCTTGGGCTGCTGGAACACGGCGGGCAGGGCGGAAAAGTCCGCGAAAAAGAGGGAACCCAGCCCCGCCACCAGAAACGTCCAGTAGATCATGGTATAGCTCTCATAATGGGCCAGACCGTAGTGGGCGAAAACGGTATAGCTGGCATAGCACATGCCGGAGGCCACGCCCAGGGCAATGCCCGTCCATGAGGCGGTCATCTCGCCGCCCAGCATGCCGCTGACCATAACGCAGCCCAGCAGCGACACCGCCAAAGCGATGATCTTGCGGCGGGTCAAGGGCGTCTTCCACAGCACGGCGCTGATGAGCACCACAAAGGAGGGCGCCAGATACAGCAGCACCGCCGCCACAGACAGGGAGCACATGGTCTGGCACTGGAAATACACCAGACTCAGCAGCAGAATGCTGATCAGGCCGGAGCACAGAAAGATGGGCAGGTGCTTCCACTTGATGCGGAATACCTGGCGGTGGAACAGGGCAAACACCACCGTCAGCACCAGCAGCGTGCCGAAATTGCGGAGGAACACCCGATTGCCCAACGTCACGCCCGCCTCGGTCAGCAGACGGTTGGAAAACCCGATAAACCCCCAGCACACGGCGCTGAGGATCACATAGATATAAGAGAGGTATTTTTTCATGACGGTTTCTCTTTTCGCAATTCGATGATCTGGTCGCGCAGCGCCGCGGCATATTCGAATTCCAGCAGCTTGCTGGCGGCCTTCATTTCCTTTTCCAGACGGGCGATGGTCTCGGCCCGCTCCCGGTCGCTGAGCTTCTTCTTGCTGAGCTTCGACGCCTCCTCGGCGCTGTGGCTGATCTCCACCATCTCCCGCACGCTCTTGCGGATGGTGCGGGGCGTGATGCCATGGGCCTTGTTGAAGTCATCCTGCAGCTTCCGGCGGCGCTCCGTCTCGTCCATGGCGGCGCGCATGGAGGGCGTCACCGTGTCGGCATACAGGATCACCAGGCCCTCGGCGTTTCGCGCGGCGCGGCCGATGGTCTGGATCAGGCTGGTCTCGCTGCGGAGGAAGCCCTCCTTGTCGGCGTCCAGGATCGCCACCAGCGATACCTCCGGCAGATCCAGACCCTCCCGCAGCAGGTTGATGCCCACCAGCACGTCGAACTCACCCAACCGCAGGTCGCGGATGATCTCCATACGCTCCAGCGCCGCCACGTCCGAGTGCATGTACCGCACCCGGATGCCGTTCTGGCGGAAGTGGGCGGTCAGACCCTCCGCCATCCGCTTGGTAAGAGTAGTCACCAGCACGCGCTCGTTCCGCTCCGCCCGCGCCCGTATCTCGGCGGACAGGTCGTCGATCTGACCCAGCACAGGCCGTAGCTCAATGCGTGGATCCAGCAGACCCGTGGGACGGATCACCTGCTCCACCACCTGATCGGCGTGCTGCCGCTCGTACTCACCGGGAGTGGCGGAGACGTAGATGGCCTGGTGGAACCGCTCCTCAAACTCCTCGAATTTCAAAGGGCGGTTGTCAAAGGCGCAGGGCAGACGGAAGCCATAGCGCACCAGACTCTCCTTGCGGGCACGGTCGCCGTTGTACATGGCCCGCACCTGGGGCAGCGTCACATGGCTCTCGTCCACGAACAGGAGAAAATCGTCGGGGAAGAAGTCCAGCAGCGTCATGGGCGGCGACCCGGCGGGCCGCTGGGAGATGATGCGGGAATAGTTCTCGATGCCGGAGCAATAGCCCAGTTCAGTCATCATCTCCATGTCGTATTCCGTCCGCTGGCGCAGGCGCTGAGCCTCCACCAGCATATTGTTCTCCTCAAAGTACTGCAGCCGCTCCGCCAGCTCCTTTTTGATCTGAACCATGGCGGCGTCCATCTTGTCCTTGGGTGTCACGTAGTGGCTGGCAGGGTAAATTGCCACATGATTCAGGGTTTTCATGGCCGCGCCGGTAACGGGGTGAAACTCGGTGATGCGGTCGATCTCGTCGCCGAAGAACTCCACGCGGATGGCACGATCCTTGTAGTAGGCGGGATACAGCTCCACCGTGTCGCCCCGGACGCGGAACACGTTGCGCTGGAAGGCCACGTCGTTGCGCTCGTACCGATCCTCCACCAGACGCCGCAGCAGCTCATCCCGATCCATGGTCATGCCGGTACGCAGGGAGATCATCATGCGGGCAAAGTCGTCAGGCTCGCCCAGGCCGTAGATGCAGCTGACGGAGGACACCACGATCACGTCCCGCCGCTCCAGCAGCGCACAGGTGGCACTGAGGCGCAGCCGGTCGATCTCCTCGTTGGTAGAGGCGTCCTTCTCGATATAGGTGTCGGTGTGGGGGATATAGGCCTCCGGCTGGTAGTAGTCGTAGTAGCTGACGAAATATTCCACGGCGTTTTCTGGGAAAAATTCCCGAAATTCCTCGCACAGTTGGGCGGCCAGCGTCTTGTTGTGGGCCAGCACCAGAGTGGGGCGCTGCACCTGCTCGATGACCTTGGCCATGGTGTAGGTCTTGCCGGAGCCGGTAACGCCCTTGAGCACCTGCTCCCGCAGACCCAGATCCACGCCCTGAGCCAGCTTTTCAATGGCCTGCGGCTGGTCGCCGGCGGGAGAATATTCAGAATGAACTTTGAATTGAGGCATAGGGGTCTCCTTGAAAGTGAAGTGTTGTTGTGATTCCGTAGGGGCAGATGACGAGCGCTGTGGAGCGAAGCGGAACAAGCACCCTTGGGGTATCGGCCCGATTGAAAATGTGGCGGTCATCGACAGGGCGGACAGGGTCGTCCGCCCCTACATAATGCTGCCGATAGTACGGTGTACCAAAGCCTCCCTTGTGTAAAGGGAGGTGGCGCGAAGCGCCGGAGGGATTGTCCCAAGTAAGGTTATCCCCTCAGTCAGCCTTACGGCTGACAGCTCCCCTTGCAACAAGGGGAGCCTTTGGCGTGGCGCCCGCTTACTCATATCAAATCAAATACCCGCTCTGATTCATGCTGACAAAATCGTTGTCCGCCACGATGATGTGATCCAAAAGGCGGATATCCAAGGTTTTCAGGGCGTCCCGCACCCACAGCGTCACCGTGCGGTCGCTCTCCGACGGCAGGGCCACGCCGCTGGGATGGTTGTGGGCCAGCACCACGGCGCTGGCGCCGGACAGCAGGGCGTTTTCCACCACCTGCCGCACCGACAGCGCCGTGCAGTCCGCGCTGCCCTGTGACAGCTTTTTGCAGCTTAACAGCTTGCCCTTGCCGTCCAGACAGGCCTGATATAAGATCTCCTGCCGCTCCTGCGCCAGCAGCTCCAGAAAGAATTTGCCGCACTTGTCCACGCTGTTAAGCACCCGCTCCTTCCCCACGGAACGCATGGCGCGCTTGTGTACCTCCGGCAGCAGCGTCAGATACAGCGCCGCGCTCTCGCCCACGCCGTCCACCTTTGCCAATTCCTCCGCGGGGGCATTGAACACGCCCTGCAGCGAGCCGAATTTTCCCAGCAGCCGGTGGGCGATCTCGTTGGTATCCCGTCGGGGGATGGCGTAGTACAGCAGCAGCTCCAGCACCTCATGGTCGGCAAAGCCGTCCAGTCCGTGCCGGCGAAACAGTTCCTTTTTGCGGGCGCGATGCCCGTCATGCAGTCCCATCGCCGCCTCCCCCTTTCCATAAAATGCGATTTTTTGTCAATAATACAGTATACCACACTGTGTCGCGGCGCACAAGGCGTTTTCGTAAAACATTTTTTCGATTTGCAGAAAAAATCAATACGGCTCTTGACAAGCTCTTTTTTTTGACATAAACTGAATATGTTCACCGGTAGGTAAGGCTACCGCGAGGGATATGGGCTGCTGCCGCGAAATGGTGGAGACACCATGAGATGGTTTGAGCAGGTACTATCGAAACCAAGGTAGTATCTAACGTAGCTTCACCGCCCCGCGATGCTAAAGCTTGTAACGGTAGGGCAGAAGCAAAATACCATCGTAAGGCTTCCCTCTACACCGCAGCGCCTGCCGCGCTGGGGTGTTTTTTGCTGCCCGAAAACGAAGAAACCGCCATGGAAAGGAGGAACGCAGCATGATCGATCTGGAAAACAAAATGGATGCGCTGCTGGACGAGATCCGGGAGATGATCCGCGATAAACACTATGCCGAGCTGCGTGACATGTTCCTGCCCATGGAGAGCGCGGATATCGCCCTGATCCTGGAGGAGGCCGGCCCCGAGGTCATGCCCCTCCTGTACCGTCTGCTGCCCAAGGAGACGGCAGCGGAGGTCTTCGTGGAGCTGGAGAGCGAGAGTCAGGAAATGCTCATCAACGGCTTTTCCAACACCGAGCTGAAGGAGGTGCTGGACGAGCTGTATCTGGACGACGCCGTGGACATCGTGGAGGAGATGCCCGCCAGCGTGGTAATCCGTATTCTGGACAAGGCCACGCCGGAAATGCGCAAGTCCATCAATGAGATCCTGAAGTATCCCGAGGACAGCGCCGGTTCCATTATGAACATGGAATTTCTGTCCCTGAAAAAAGACATGACGGTGGCGGACGCCTTCAAGCGCATCCGCCGCATCGGCGGCGAGCTGGAGACCATCAATATCCTGTACGTCACTGATCCCCGGCGCAAGCTGCTGGGCGTGCTGTCCGTCCGTGATCTGCTGCTGGCGGATGAGGACGACCTGATCGAGGATATCATGGATCCCGACGTGGTGTGGGCCAAGACCACCGACGACAAGGAGGACGTGGCCCAGGCGCTGAGCAAGTACGACTTCCTTGCCATGCCCATCGTGGATCTGGAGAAGCGGCTGGTGGGTATCGTCACCGTTGACGACGCCATGGACGTTATCGAAGAGGAGACCACCGAGGACTTCGAAAAGATGGCCGCTATGCTGCCCTCGGACAAGCCCTATCTCCGCGCCGGTGTGTTCGACACCTGGAAGGCCCGTATGCCCTGGCTGCTGATCCTGATGCTGTCGGCCACCTTTACGGGCATGATACTGACCCATTACGAAAATGCGCTGGCCGCCTGTCTGGTGCTGAACTCCTATATCCCCATGCTGTCGGGCACCGGCGGCAACTCCGGCACCCAGGCGTCGGTGGCTGTCATCCGCGCCCTCAGTCTGGGAGAGGTGGATTTCTCCGACGTGCTGGCGGTGCTGTGGAAGGAGCTGCGGGTGTCGTTCCTGTGCGGCGCGGCGCTGGCAGCCGCCAATTTTGTAAAAATGCAGCTGGTGGATCGGGTGCTGCTGGGCAACGATGAGGTAACGCTGTCGGTGTGCCTGGTGGTGTGCCTGACGGTGATGTTCGTGGTGATCTTCGCCAAGTGTGTGGGCTGTTCGCTGCCGCTGCTGGCGGAGAAGATCGGCCTGGATCCGGCGGTGATGGCCAGCCCCTTCATCACCACCATTGTGGACGCCACCAGTCTGCTGATCTATTTCACTCTGGCGTCGGCCATCCTCGGTATTTGAAAATTTTTCAACTGCATACTCCCGTGTTTCGCGGACACACTATGGTCAGGCAAAGGGAAAGCCACGCTTTCCGTGCCTGACTTTACTTTTTCATTCGGGAGGAAACCACAATGAGCAATTATGAAAAGTGCGGCTGCACCAACGACGGCTGCGAATGCACCCCTAACAGCGCCATCAACTGCACCGTGACCAGCTGCGCCCACCACTGCAAGGACGTGGATCGCTGCGGCCTGAACTCCATTCAGGTGGGCACCCATGAGACCAACCCCTCCATGGATCAGTGCACCGACTGCCAGAGCTTCCGCAAGATGTAACGTCTGACGCAAAAGACCGCCCACCGGCGGTCTTACATAGCCAAAAGGAGGCGGTATCATGCAGCAAAAGGCAAAGCTGCGCCTGTCCGGCGCGGCGGCGGGACTGGTAAACGGATGCTTCGGCGGTGGCGGCGGCATGGTGATGGTACCGCTGCTGACGCGCTGGTGCGGTCTGGAGCAGAAACAGGCGCTGGCTACCTGCGTGGGGGTGATCCTGCCCTTCTGCGTGCTGTCGGCGGCCATTTACGTGCTGCGGGGCGGCTTTGACTGGCTGATGGCGCTGCCGTACCTGATCGGCGGCGGTATCGGCGGCGCGCTGGGCGGTCTGCTGTTCCAAAAGGTCAGCGCCCTGTGGCTGCGGCGGATCTTCGCCCTGTTCCTGCTGTACGGCGGCGTGAGGTATCTGCTGTGACGGAGTGGGTACTGCCGCTGCTGGTGGGAACGGCCACCGGCATTCTGTCGGCCTGGGGCGTAGGCGGCGGCACGCTGCTGCTGTTGGTGATGACCCTGTTTCTGGGGGTGGATCAGCGAATGGCTCAGGGCATCAACCTGCTATACTTTCTCCCCACCGCCGGCGCGGGGCTGCTGTTCCACCGGAAGACGGGCATGCTGGACAGGCAGGCGCTGCGTCAGGCCATCCCCTGGGGCGTGGTGACGGCGGCGCTGGGCGCCTGGGCCGCCACCGCCATGGACACGGCGGTGCTGCGCAAGCCCTTCGGCGTCTATCTGCTGGTGATGGGAGTGCTGACGCTGGTGAGAAAAACAGAGAAAAGCAGATGAACCGCAAGAGGCTCATCTGCTTTTTGTTATCCCTTATCGGCCCGCAGTACCACATCCGCGGTGATGGTCTGGCCGTTTCGCTGCAGGGTCAGCGTCAAGTTCTCCCCCGCGATGTGCCCGCGGCGCACCGCCATCAAATCGTCAATGGTGGACAGAGTCCGGCCATCCGCGGTCAGGATCACATCGCCGGCCTGCATACCCGCGTCGGCGGCGGGGGAATCCTCGGTAACGCTTTCCACCCGCACAAAGGTGCCGCCGTCCGGATCGTCGATGGTAGCCACCATCACGCCCAGAGTGGGAACTCCGCGGAAGCTGCCGGTGGCGATAATGTCATTGACCACATAGCACACGTTGGAGAGGGGCAAAGCAAAGCCCAGACCCTCCACCGTGGCCTCGCTGACGCCGCCGTTGCCGCTCATCTTCAACGTGTTGACGCCGATGACCTGTCCATAGCGGTTGATCAGGGGGCCGCCGGAGTTGCCGTTATTCAGCGCGGCGGTGGTCTGCAGCACGTTCAGCGTGCGCCCCTCCAGCTGCACATCCCGATTGATGGCGGACAGAATGCCCTCCGTCATGGTGCAGCGCAGCTCGATGCCCAGCGGGTTTCCGATGGCGTAGACCTGATCGCCCACCTCCGCCAGATCGCTGTTGCCGAATTCCGCGGTGGGCAACCCTTCGGCGTCCACCAGCTTCAGCACGGCAATGTCCTCGTCCGCGTCATAGCCCACCAGCAGCGCATCGTAGCTCATACCGGTGTCCAGCACCACCCAGCATTCCGCACCGCCGGAGATCACGTGGGCGTTGGTGATCACATAGCCATCCCCGGTCATGATGATGCCGGTGCCCAGAGATGCCTTTTCGTTCTGCTGTGCCACCACCAGCACGGTGGCGGGGTTTACCGCGGCGTAGACCTGCTGGGCGGTCAGCTCGTCGCCGTGGCTGTCGTTGACCGCCAGACGCACGGAGGGGTCGAAGCCCTCCACCCGCTGGATCGCGGTCTTGTGGTCGGCAAAGATGTCCACGATGCTGCTGGCGTCGTGATTGTCCTGCCCGTCGCCGTCGTAGCCGCCGTCGCCGTTCGCGCCGCGCCACAGCAGCGCGGCCACCACCAAAATCACCGCCACCAGCCCCATGATACCCAAAAAGATCCACAAACCGGGCCGCTTTTTCCTCTGAGGCGGTGTGGAGGGCGCGGGGCGGATGCTCTCCGGCAGGGGCTGGGGGTGAACGTAGTAATCCACCACCTCGGTGCCCTGTGGGGGGACGTACCAGTCCACCACCTCCCGGGGCTCGGCCTGGGGTTGGGTATTCTTTTTCAATTCGTCCATATGCGTTACCTCTCGGTGTTGTGGGGGGAAGATAGCTGCAGGGTAAAATCAAAGGAGGTCAGTCCGTTCTCGCTGGTGACGGAGATATGCTCCTTATGCTGGGCCAGAATGGTCTTCACCACGTACAGACCCAGACCGTAGCCGTCCTTGTCCTCGCTGCGGGATTTGTCGGATTTGTGGAACCGCTCAAACAGCAGGGGGATCTCCTCCGGTGCGATGGTGGCGCCGTGGTTGCGGACGGAGATAATGGCCTTTTCGTCGTTGGTAGCCAGTCCCAGATACAGGGCGGAGCCGGCAGAGGCGAACTTGGCCGCGTTTTCCAGCAGGTTATAGATCACCTGAGTGATCAGGTCGCGGTCGCCCTGCACCATGGTGGGATCCTCCGGAATATTGGTCTCCACGTCCAACCCGCGGTCATTGATCTTCTGCTCCATGCTCAAAAGGGCGATGCGCATGACCTCGCAGATGTCGAAGTCCTCCTTCTTCATCTCCTTGGACTGGATCTGGGAGATATCCAGCATCCGCCGCACCAGACGGCTCAGGCGGCGGCTCTCGTCAGAAATAATCTGCAGATAGTGGCGCTCCCGCTCCGGCGGGATGGTGCCGTCCAAAATGCCGTCGGTATAACCGGCGATGGTAGTCATGGGGGTTTTCAGCTCGTGGGAGACATTGGCGATAAAGTCCCGCCGCTGCCGCTCCGTCTCCGCCAGCGAATCCGCCATGGCGTTGAAGGACTGGGCCAGCTCGCCGATCTCATCGCTGCGATCCAACTCCGGAATACGCACGTCAAAATCACCGGCGGCATAGGCACGGGTGGCCTGCACCATGTCGGTGATGGGTTTGATCTGCCGCATGGAGGTGACGGAACTGGCCAAAAAAGAGATCAGCAGAATGATGGCGGAGGTCATCAAAAACATGCCGATGAAGGAACGCCACACCTGCATGATCTCCGACTCATCCATCACCGCCAGCACGATACCCACCAGTTGGTTGTCGTTACTCAAAACAGGGACGGCCACCGCGAACTTTTTCACGCTGTAGGTGCCGTTGACATTGCTGCGGCCCTGATACAGCGCCTTTTCCCCCAGAATATTCTCCACGATCTCCTGGGGGATGGTGATGCTGCGGCCCACCAGATCCTCGTCGGTAGTCAGCAGCACATTGCCCTGGGCCGAGCAGATGAGAAAGTCCACATCCGTCATCCGCGAGGCCATGTCCGCCAGCTTGCGCAGCGCGGTGCCCTCGTCGATGCCCGCGTCGCCCGCGGCGGCGAAGTAGTCGGCGGATACCTGGGCGATCAGCTCGGCACGGGTGCGCATCTCGCCCCGCTTTTCCGCTGTGGTGGTGCCGTAGCTCAGCGTGAAGAAGCTGACGCCCAGCAGCAGCAGCGTCAGCAGCACCATACCGGCCGTCAGGGCAAACTGATGCCAGTAGAGGCTGTTGAATCTTCGCTTGAATCGTTCGATCATGACGGCTGCTTCACTTCAAACTTGTAGCCCACGCCCCATACGGTCTTCAGCGCCCACTGGTCGGAGACGTTCTCCACCTTTTCCCGCAGGCGCTTGATGTGGACATCCACGGTGCGGCTGTCGCCGAAATAGTCAAAGCCCCACACCTCGTCCAGCAGCTGGTTGCGGGTATACACCCGGTTGGGGGTTACGGCCAGGTGGTAGAGAAGCTCCAGCTCTTTGGGGGGCGTGTCCACCTTCTTGCCGTCCACCAGCAGTTCATAGCTGTCCAGGTCGATAACCAGCTTGTCGTATACCAGCCGCTTGCGGGTGTCGTCGGGGATCTCGCTGCGGCGCAGCACGGCGTTGATGCGGGCCATCAGCTCCTTCATCTCGAAGGGCTTCACCAAATAGTCGTCGGCGCCCATTTCAAGGCCGGTGATCCGGTCGGTCACGTCGCCCTTGGCCGTCAGCATAATGATGGGGGTCTTGCCCTTTTCCCGGATATGGGCGCACACGGCCCAGCCGTCCATCACCGGCAGCATAATGTCCAGCAGCACCATGTCCGGCGCCTTGGCGTCATATTCCTCCACGGCCTTGCCGCCGTCATAGGCGATGCGTACCTCAAAGCCCTCTTTTTCCAGATACATACGGATCAAATCGGAAATGTTGTGGTCGTCCTCCACCACAAGGATGTTGCGTGCCATATACAAAAGCCTCCCAATGTGTCTTTGTGTCTTTTCTATTGATTATATCGAAGATGAGGGGTCTTTCCTGAACTTTTTGTAAACAACGATACAGTATAGCACATTTTTCACCCGTTGTACAGCCCGATCGTCACGCCGGTGTAGTACCACTCCAGGATCTCTCGCCAGGTTTTCCCCTCCCGGGCCAGCTCGTTGGCGCCGTATTGGCTCATGCCCACCCCGTGGCCGTAGCCGGTGACGCGGAAGGTAACGCCGCCGGCGTCCGTCTCCACGGTAAAGGCCGCGCTGCGCAGACCGTACAGACTCCGCAGCTCCTTGCCGGTGACGGACACGCCCCCCACCGTGGCGGAGGCCACCCGTCCCGTCTCCGTCATCAGCACGTCGCGGATCCAGCCGGACGTGTCGCCGGACAGCTGGGCATCGGCGTGAGCCTTAAGGAAAATCCCGCGGAATTCCTCGGCGGTAAACGTGTTGACGCTGTAGTAGTTGGGCACGCTGTCGGGGGATTCCGGCGTCTTGACGCTGACTAAGTACGGCAGCTCCGCCGCCCACACGTCGCCGCTTCCGGCGGTAACGCCGGCGGAGGAGGAGTGGAACACCGCCATGATAGGCGCGCCGTCATACAGCACCACCTGTCCGTCGGTGTCCGCCACCGCCTGGTCGATCTTCTCCTCGTACTGATCAAATTTGCCGCCCCACTTGGCTCTGGCGTCCTCCTCGCTGAGCCACGCCGTGCAGCAGCCGGAATCGGTACACACGTCGGCGTCGGGGTGGTTCTCCTTCGCTCCGGCCGCCATGCGGTAATAGAGATAGGTGCGCTCCGCCACCGCCTGAGCCTTCAATGCCTCCATCTCAAAGGTGGCGGGCATCTCGCCCCGCACCACACACCGCAGATACTCCGCCGCCGACATGGTCTCCACGGCGCTGCCGTTCCACAGCCGCACCGTGTGGGCGGCGTCAGAGCCCTCGCCGCTCTCCGCGGTCGCCGGCTCGGCGGCGGCTGGCGGCTCCTCTATCGGCGCGGTCTCCTCCGCCCCCAGCCAAACCGGCAAAAACAGCAGCATGCACAACAGCACCCCCGCCGCGATGGTCTGCTTCATATACCTCACGTCCTTTCTCCCTGTCAGTGTAGGGAGAAACGGGTGCGAAAACGGGGGAAACGGCAGTTGTAACAGCACTTGAGAAAACATTTAACACTTTTGTAATGATTCCTTACGATGATTTTTAACAACCCTCGGGTATCTTAATACTTGCAAGAGACAAAAAACTTTTTTCATCAATCTTCCTGCCATAATAAGCCGAGGGCGTTCCGCCTTCGGCTTTATGGTTTTTATTGATACTGGCGCAAAATCTGACGACTTTTCTGCCAAAAGGATTGCAGCTCGCCGAGGATCATGCAAAGCACACACCCCGCCGCACCATATGGGCGGCGGGGTGTTGTCATCTCTTCAGCGATCCGATCCTTCGGTCAGCACAGCATCAAACTCCGAGTACCCCGCCGCCGCGCTGTCAGGAATAGCCACGGTGATGAACCACCCGGACACATCGTCTGTCACGATTTCCGCGTGAGTCGTTTCCGCAATGTGAACGCACAGGCTCCCACCGTCGCCGGTGACGGCGTCCACCGCAAAGCGGTACGTGCCGCTGGAGGCTACCACATACACCAGCAGCAGGGCGTTTTCGGAGAAGAACGTCTCGTCATATTGTTCCGTTGCCTCGTTGAAGGACGGTATCCCATCATATTTGTAAAGGCTGGTAGAAAGGCGCTCCGGATTTTCCAGAGAATCCTTGAACTGCGTCAATTCCTCCAGCGTGTCAAATTTGTAAATGGGGAAGTGACGGTCGCCGTAGCCCAGCAGATCATCCGCGTTCAACGCGCCGGAATAAAGCGTCTCTATTCTTGAGACACCTATTTCGCTCACGGTGGTATCGGGGTTTTCCATCCAGGTGTTGTCAACGGCTTTCCCGCCGCAGCCCGCCGCGCTCAGCAGAAAGAGGAAGGCAAAAAGGAAACAGATCAGCTTTTTCATGGAACGTACCTCCTGAAAATAGTGGGGCATCTGTTTATAAGACGAAAAATTTTCACGAAATGTTCCAAAAACTTGCGCTTTTTCGTAATTTTCTATTTCCGCAGACCACGGAAAAATTCCGACAGCACCGCCTGACACTTCTCCGCTAAAATTCCTCCCACCAGCTGAGGGTGGTGGGGAAAATTCTCCATAAACAGATTCAGCACGCCGCCGCAGGCCCCCATGGCCCGATCCCGTGCGCCGTAGAACACCCGCCGCACCCGTGCGTTCAGAATGGCTCCCGCGCACATGGGGCAGGGCTCCAGCGTCACGTACAGGTCGCACTCCTCCAGCCGCCAGGAACCCAGAGCCGCGTTGGCCTGGGCCATGGCCTCCATCTCCGCGTGGGAACTGACGGCCTGCTTTTCCTCCCGCCGGTTGCGGCCCCGGCCGATCACCGCGCCGTCCCGGACGATGACGCAGCCCACCGGCACCTCGCCCTGTGCCGCGGCTTCACGGGCCAGCGTCAGCGCTTCCTGCATATAGTCCTCGTGGGTCATAGGTGCGCTCCTTTCAAAATTTGTGGGTTAAGATCTGGCATATTTGTCCAAACTACTCGTACACTGTAAGGCGGGGCAAGCATGGCCTCCCCGCCTCAAACGAGGAGGACATAGCAATGGCGAAAACGAAGAAGGATATCCTTTGGCCCACCGACAAAGAGCTGCGGCAGGAGCTGGATCAGATCAACCGCCAGCTGAAGGAGGCCTATGACCGGTTCAACTACGTCTGCGAGCCGGAGCTGGTGGAAGCCAGCATTTTCGAGATCAATGCCCTGAAAGCGAAATACGATTATCTGCTGCGGTGCGTCAAGGAGCGTTCCGGCATGCCGGTGAACCGCCGCGACGGCGCCGCGGCGCCCGCCGAGACCGGCTATATGGCGGCGTCCGCCGTGAAGGGAGGCAAGCCATGTCGGTCGTAGAGATGGTATCGTTGGGGCTGGTGCTGCTGTTCCTGCTGGTAGCCGTCTGGCGGCTGTTCAAAACGCCGCTGAAGCTGGCGCTGCGGCTGGCAGGCAACACCGCTCTGGGGTTCGGCGCCGTGTGGGCGCTGAACCTCACCACCGCCTACACAGGACTGAGCCTGGGCCTGAACCTGTTCAACGCCCTGACCGTTGCAATTCTGGGCCTGCCCGGTTTTTGCCTGCTTCTGCTGGTGAAGTGGGTGCTGGGTACATAAAAGCACAAGTGCGGCAGCACCGCCCAAAGCCTCCCCTGTGTAAGGGGAGGTGTCTCGGCGTATGCCGTGACGGAGGGGTTGTCCGGCAACCGACAATCCCCCAGTCACCTTCGGTGACAGCCCTCTTTACACAAGGGGGCCTTTGGCCGATGCATAGCCATATACGCTATCTCACGGCAGGGCACATGCCCTGCCGCTTTTGTTTTGCGGCAGGCGAACCTTTACGCCGCGGGCCTTATCCATTCGCCGGTGGCGGCATCTTTCTGCAAAACCAGCTCATACCCGCCGCCGGGGCGATTGAAATAGACCTCCGTATCCTCCGGCTCAATGGGGAGGAGAAATGAGCTTTCCGCGCCCCATGCGCTGTTCAATCCGCCGAAGGTGCGGTAGAAATTCAGATAATGCGGCCTCACACCGCCGCCGTCATCCTTGAAGCCCCTGACATATCCCATGGATGACGCCACCTGTACGTCAAGGCGGATCACCGTTCCCTCCTCCGCAACGGAATAGTCCGTCAAGAGAACATCCGTCCTCTTCTGAAAGCCTGTCCCCAGCAGGAAAGCCGCCGCTAAGACACATACAACGGCGATCACGGCCCATACTGTCTTTTTCACGCTGTCATACCTCCCAATCCTGATTCGCCCGCGTACGCGAGCCGCCTCACTTTTCCAGCTTCGTCAGATCCCACCCGTACAGCGGATACCGCTGCAGGCTGCCGAACAGCTTCTGCTTCAAATCGGGATACCGCTCCTCCAGCGAGGCAATCAGCTCCTTCACCTCCTGCCGTCTGCTGTGGCCGTCCATGGGGCAGGGATTGTGGACGATGGGCAGACCCTCCCGCAGCGCCACGCGGCGGATGTCGTCCTCGTGGCAGTACAGCAGCGGGCGGATCTGGGTCACGCCGGTGCGATCCAGATACGTCACCGGCTGGAAGCAGCCGATGCGGCCCTCAAACAGCAGATTCATCAGCAGCGTCTCCACCGCGTCGTCGTAGTGGTGGCCCAGGGCGATCTTCCGGATGCCCTTCTCCGTCAGGGCGGTGTTCAGGCTTCCCCGCCGCAGCTTGGCGCACAGTGAGCAGGGGTTTTTCTCCTTCCGCTCCTCAAAGATGATCTGATATACCGGCACCTGAATCCGGGTATAGGGCACCTCCAGTTCCTCGCACAGCCGCGCCACGCCGGAAAAATCCATCCCCGGCATGCCCATCTCCATGGTGATGGCCTCCACCGTAAAGGGAACGGGATAGAATTTCTGCAGGCGGGCCAGGGACACCAGCGTCAGTAGGCTGTCCTTTCCGCCGCTGACACCCACGGCGATCCGGTCGCCGGCCTCGATCATGTGATAGTCCTCCACACACCGGCGGACAAGTCCTAAAATACGCTGCATATGGTGCCTCCAAAAGCGAAATTGCAAACTCCAAAAACAGGAGATATCGAGAGAAAACAAGAGAAAACACGAGATGTTTTTACGGTAATTCAAAACAGTGTTGACATCCCGGCGCGGGTATGCTATAAATATCCTTGCGCGTTTGGCGCGTTTCCCTACGATTTTAGCAGGGAAACACGAAAAAGTAAAGCAAAATACATTATAATAAATTTGGAGGAAAACACCATGTCCACTTTTATGGCAAACAAGGCCAACATCGAGCGCAAGTGGTACGTCGTTGACGCCGCCGGCAAGCCCCTGGGCAAGACCGCCGTCGTCGTGGCCGACCTGCTGCGCGGCAAGGGCAAAGTCACCTATACCCCCCATGCCGACTGCGGCGATAACGTCATCGTCATCAACGCCGGCAAGGCCGTACTGACCGGCAACAAGCTGGAGCAGAAGTACTATCGTACCCACTCCGGTTGGATCGGCGGCCTGAAGGAGACCAAGTACCGCATCCTGATGCAGGACAAGCCCGAGCTGGCCATGCGCGTGGCCGTCCGCGGCATGATGCCCCGCAACACCGTTACCAAGGACTCCCTGAAGCGCCTGCACGTCTATGCCGGCGACACCCACGAGCATCAGGCACAGAAGCCCGAGCTGGTCAAGTAATTGAAGGAGGAAACGAAGAATGTATCAGTCCAAGAATCCCTACAAGTACGGCACCGGCCGCCGCAAGTCCTCCGTTGCCCGCGTGCATCTGTTTGAGAACGGTTCCGGCAATATCACCATCAACGGCCGCGATATCGACGAGTACTTCGGTCTGGAGACCCTGAAGATGGTCGTCCGTCAGCCCCTGTCCGCCACCGATACCCTGGGCAAGGTGGATATCGTTGCTACCGTGGAAGGCGGCGGCGTTTCCGGTCAGGCCGGCGCCCTGCGTCACGGCATCAGCCGCGCCCTGCTGCTGGTGAACCCCGAGTACCGCGCCATCCTGAAGAAGGCCGGTTTCCTGACCCGCGATCCTCGTATGAAGGAGCGTAAGAAGTACGGTCTGAAGGCCGCACGTCGCGCACCTCAGTTCTCCAAGCGCTAAACGTTATATTGCGTCTTTTCAGTTCCGGAAGCCATTTGGCTTCCGGAACTTTTTTGCGTCTGCCGAAAAAATCACTTGGGCCGAGCCGTAGGGGCGGACGACTCTGTCCGCCCCAATGGAAGCCTGATAATCATTTTCACAAATTTTCCAAAACCATGAGACAAAATCCCCTTACCTGCGTTATGATAGATGACGGCCGTCAAAAAACAGAACTCCCGAAGGAAGTGAGCGATTTGACAGAGGAACAGGCCCTGCGGCAGATGAAACAGGGCTCTCAGGATGCGCTGGCATGGTTCATCCATCAATACGGTGCGTATGTCAGCACCATTATTTACAACATCATCGGCCAGCGCATGTCCAACGCCGACGTGGAGGAGGCGTCCTCCGACGTATTTCTGGCCCTGTGGAACAACGCGGGAAAACTCCACCCCAGGGCCGTGCGGTCATGGCTGGCCACGGTGGCCCGCAACACGGCCCGCAGCCGCCTGCGCCGCGCCCAGGACACCCTGCCCCTGGACGAGATGGCCCTGATTACCGACGACAGGGCGCCGGAGGCGGCGCTGGAGCGGCAGGACACAACGGCCTGCGTCCGCATGGCGCTGCTGAGTCTGAGTCCGGTGGATCGCGAGGTGTTTCTGCGGTTCTATTTCTACTGCCAGAAAACCGCCGCCATCGCTGCGGACATGGCGCTGAACGAATCCACCGTCCGCACCAAGCTGAACCGCGGGCGGGCAAAGCTGCGGGACTTCCTGATACGGGAGGGACACGATGAAAAGGACGAGAAAGGAGGCGCGGCATGGAATACAACATCTATGATCTGATGGACGAATTTGCCGACGACAGCATCACGCTTTCCCCCGACGGCGCGGCCGACCTCCGCCGGATAGAGGAGCTGACGATGAAAAGAATCGAAGAACAGCAGGGCAGCCGCCCCGCAGTGAAAAAGACCGGCCGTATCGCACGGGGCTTGCTGATCGCCGCCGTTGCGGCGGCGCTGTGTACCGCCACGGTGGTGGCCGCCAAGCTGGGCGTGGCGGATAGCTTCAAGGGCTATTTCGGCGACCTGACAACGGAGCAGAAGCAGGTGATGGAGGAGCTGGGCACCACGGAACTGCAGCCCGTCACCAGCAACGGCACCACCATCACCCCCCTGGCAGCCATCTGCGACGAGAACAACTATTACCTCCGCCTGCGCATCGAAGCGCCGGAGGGAACGGAGCTGTACACTTACAAAGAGGGCGAGGGCAACATGCAGCCGTTTGGCGAGGGCGTGTTTGAAGAATTCCTCACCTGCGACGGATACGACATTCGTGCAGTGAGCTACGGCTTTGACTGGTTCGACGAGACCCCCGGCGACAACGTTGTAGAGGTAGTGATAGAGCTTACCGAACAATATATGGACTCCAGAGATATGGCCGAGCTCAAGAAAACAGAGGGCGAGGACGTCACCGTCCTGTCCTTTGCGGACGGCAAACCCAAGCAGCTGAATTTCCACAACCTTTGGTGGAAGCCCTGGAACACGGATCTCCCCTACGAGGTGCTGCTGGAGGGCGACTGGAGCTTTGAGATCGGTCAGAACGCCAAGCCGTCGCCCACGATCTATGTGGATGCGTCCGGACGGACTACCGAAAGCGTATGGAGTGAGCCGGGCTATCCCCTCACGCTGGAATACTTCCGCATCTCGCCCCTGGCCGTGGTGGGCGAGTACAGCTACCCGTATGATGAAACCATCGTCGAGGGCACCAATGTGGGCTACGGCGTGACCAACTTTGCGTTGGTGATGAAAGACGGCAGCACATTGGATGTGGAAACTGGCGGAGGGGAGACGACAGGAGGGGACTATGTGTCGCTGGCTTGCCGCTTTGACGCCCCTATCGACGTGACCCAGGTGGATCATATCGTCTTCGGCGACCAAACCATCCCCGTGCCGCAGGCGGGGGAGTGAGGGGTAAGCGAAAAGGGCACGGTAGACAGGTGTAGGGGCGGACGACTCTGTCCGCCCCCCTGCCGACATAAGATGGTGCCCTCAAAAACAAGATGGATGCTACGGCGGCATAGCCGCCGAGATCGCGGCTAAAAACATGTCACCGGCATGTTTTCTTCACGCCGCGACGGAGGGATTGTCCCGCCACGGTTTATCCCCTCAGTCGGCTTCGCCGACAGCTCCCCTTGCAACAAGGGGAGCCTTGCCCTAACCAACCCTAAAACACAACACCGGGCGGGGTACGCATCGCGTACCCCGCCCGGTGATTCTATTCCGAAGAAGCAGGAGAGATCACTTCTCCAAATACTCCATCGCCACGCGGCTCATAGCGGAAACGCCGGAGACGATGACTTTCTCGTCAAATACGATCTTGCCGTTGTGCAGAGACACCCGGTTCTCTCCGTGGC
Source organism: uncultured Oscillospiraceae bacterium (assembly GCA_934597125.1). Lineage (GTDB taxonomy): Bacteria > Bacillota > Clostridia > Oscillospirales > Oscillospiraceae > Vescimonas. The sequence continues at coordinate 54,057 of CAKTQM010000001.1, read as the reverse complement.
CCGCGTCGATCATCATAAAGGCGCAGGGCGTGCCCGTCAGCTTGCCGAAGAAGCTGAAATCCTCGCTGCCGGAGAAGGGCTGGCTGATGTGCCGCACGGCGCTTTCGCCCAGTTCGTCGGTAGCCGCCTTCTCCACCAGATCAATGAGGGCGCTGTCGTTGTAGGTGGCGGCGTAGCCCTCCTCCAGCTGCACCTCAATGTCGCAGTTAAAGGCGATGCCGATGCCCTTGCAGATGCGGTTGACCTCCTCGATGGCCGTCTCCCGCACCTCGTCGCCGAAGGTGCGCAGCACCGCCACCATCTGTGCCTCCCCCGCGGTGATGTTCACCGCGTCGCCGCCGGACATGGTACCCACCGTCAGCACAGCGGTAGCCAGCGGGTCGGTGCGGCGGGAAACCACCGTCTGCAGCACGGTAATGAGATATCCGGCGCAGGCAATGGCGTCGTGGGCAGTGTGGGGCGCGGAGCCGTGTCCGCTCTTGCCGTGTACGGCGATGTGGAACAGATCCACCGCGCTGGTAAAGTAGCCCTTGTACAGGTTCAGTGTGCCCACGGTATCATTCTCGGAGGGGCACACGTGCTGGCCGAAGATGGCGTCCACGTGGGGATTCTCCATAACGCCCGCCGCCACCAGCTTCCGCGCGCCGCCGGGCATGGTGTCCTCGCTGGGCTCAAAGATGAACTTCACCGTTCCGGCGAAGCTGTCCCGCAGGTGACACAGGGTTTTGGCAAGGCCCAGCAGCATGGTGGTGTGCAGGTCGTGGCCGCAGGCGTGCATCACGCCCTCGTTCCGGCTGGCAAAGGGCAGCCCCGTCTCCTCGTGGACAGGCAGCGCGTCAATGTCTGCCCGGAAGGCCACGCACTTGCCGGGGCCTTTGCCGCCGTGCAGCAGCCCCACAACAGCGGTGGGCAGCGGGGACTGTACCTCGTCCATGCCCATCTTTTCCAGTTCTTTGCGGATCAGGTCGCTGGTGCGCACCTCCGTCATGCCCACCTCGGGGTGGGCGTGGATATCCCGCCGGATAGCCACCAGTTCGTCGAAAATGCTCTCGACGTAAGCTTTGATCTCAGACATGATAGAAAGACTCCTTTCAATCGGCGGCACTTACAGCCACTTGCACATGACGCCCGCCACCAGCACGGAGGTGATGGACACCGTCACCATACCGGCCACCAGCATCTTGGGCATGATCTGTGCGCTGATGTAGGCTTTCTCCTCCGGCGTGGTGCCGGTGCTCTCGGACACCTCGTTGGAGATGATCACCGTTCCGGGGAAGCCGAACAGGCAGGAGCTGCCGATCGCCACGGACATCTGCCAGCTGTAGCCGAACAGCTTGCCCACCAGAATGGATACCACAGTGAAAGCGATGGTGCCGATCACCACGCACACCAGCAGGGGCCATACCATGCTGCCCACCATTTCGGGGGTGGCGGAGGCCAGATTGGTGAAGATGGACAGGGTGATAATAGGCATCACGATACCGGTGGCGTTGGCCTTGCCCAAAGCATCCTCATCCAGGAAGCCCAGTTCCTTCAGCAGCACGCCGAAGATCAGGCACCACACCAGCTTGTTTACCGCGTCGTTGAACAGACTGGATACCCAGGTGGACAGCAGCGCCACCAGAATGACCTTGGCAATGATGGTGTTGGGGGTGTTGTATTTGTCAGGCAGGGCGGGGATCAGCTTTTTGCGGGCGGTGGTCTGTGCCGCGTCCACGGGAACCAGCTTCGCGGAACCTGCGTCAATGTCCCGCTTCAGGTGCTTGGCCTCGCTCTTCAAACACAGGGACGCCACGGGGTAGCCCACGAAGCCCTGTGCGCACATCACCAGCGTGGCGAACACCGCCAGCTCGGGGCGGTTGGCCTTACTGGCCATCTCGGTCATCTGCAGGGTAGCCACCACGCCGCCCGACAGAATGGGTGCGCCCACCAGGGCGAAGCCCCGTTCCACGATCAGCTGGCCCAGGAAGTACACCGCGGCGGAAATGGCGATGCAGGCCAGCGCGGAAATAATCACCGTGCGCCACTGTGCGCCGAAATCCCGCAGCTTGATGGTGGTGCCCAGATGCACCAGCAGCATAGTCACCAGCAGTCCGGCCATGCTCAGCAGCGTGGAATCGGCAAACAGCGTAGACGGGAAGATATTCGTCCAGAAGCCCGCCAGAAAGACCACCGAGGCCACCAGCAGCATGGAAACGATTGCTTTTGTTTTGGCGGAGATCATGTCTCCTGCGGCGAACACCACGAAGATGACAGCCGCGGCAAGGATTGCAGTCATAATTTTTCTCCTTCTCAAATGTGCAAAGTGTGGATGGAACAAAATGAAAAGCGGCTCCGTCCGAAAGACGAAGCCGCTTGACGCCAATGGTAAAAAATGGGTCTTGCGCTTATGTCGTTTCAGCCGGACTCCCTCCGGCTGTTTGTTTTGTTGGCACTGATTTTAGAACTTCAAACCGCGAAAGTCAACAGCCAAATTATGGATATTCCGGCCGGTGAAACCGACAAACTTTGTAGGATTTTCACGAAATGCATCGGATTCTATACGCGATTCTCACAATTTGTTAATATATGGTATTCGCAATTTTTTTGAAAGGAACCGCCCTCCCGCGGAAAAGACGATTTACAAACGCCGCCGTTTCTGGTAGGATAAACACACCGAAAAAAGAAACGAGGAGGCTTCCCCCATGAAAGATCTGCAAAACAAGCTGCGCGTGGCGCTGGTACAGGCCACCCCCGTGATGTTCAACAAGGACGCCACCATCGACAAGGTGTGCGCCCAGATCCGCGAAGCCGGCGCAAACGGCGCACAGCTGATCGTGTTCCCCGAATCCCTGATCCCCTGCTACCCCTACGGCCTCACCTACGGCTTCACCGTGGGCAGCCGCACCGAGGAGTGCCGTGACGACTGGAAAATTTACTACGATAACGCCGTCCTCTGCCCCAGCGCCGATACCGACCGCATCGGCGCCGCCGCCAAAGAGGCGGGCGCCTACGTCTCCATCGGCTATACCGAGCGGGGCCGCCATAACGGCACCCTCTACTGCGCCAATATGATCTTCGGGCCCGACGGCAAGCTGCTGTGTAACCACCGCAAGCTCAAACCCACCGGCGCCGAGCGCATCGTCTGGGGCGACGCCGACAGGGACTACTTCCCCACGGTGGACTCCCCCTGGGGCACCATGGGCGCCCTGATCTGCTGGGAGAACTATATGCCCCTGGCCCGCGTGGCCCTGTATCAAAAGGGCGTCAGCCTCTACCTGTGCCCCAACACCAACAATAACTCCGAGTGGCACGACACCATCAAACACATCGCCATCGAGGGCAAATGCTTCGTCTTCCACGTGAACCAGTATTTCACAAAGGACATGTACCCCACTGATTACCACGGCCCCGCCGCCGATGAGATCGCCCGCCTGCCCAAGGCCCCCTGCAATGGCGGCAGCGCCATCATCGACCCCTACGGCCACTATGTCACCGAGCCGGTGTGGGACTGCGAAACCATCATCTACGCCGACATCGACCCCGATCAGGCCGCCCGTGCCCGCATGGAGTTCGACCCCTGCGGCCACTACTCCCGCCCCGATGTGACCGAACTGATCGTCCACGAAAAATAAACGATTTCGCATCACCGCCGCGAAAGGAAACAAGAGGATGCCGCCATGAACCTGCACGAGATCACGGATTTCCACGCGCCGCAGCTGGATGTCTACGCCCGTCTCACCGAAAACCAGCTGGTGAACCGCGCCGACCCCGCCAACGCCCTGTTTATCGCCGAAAGCCCCCTGGTGATCGGCCGCGCGCTGGACGCGGGCTGCGTGCCGGTGTCCTTCCTGATGGAGCGTAAGCACGTGGAGGGCAAGGCGGCGGAGCTGCTGGCGCGCTGCCCCGCGGATATCCCGGTGTACGCCGCGCCGCTGGAGGTGCTGGAGCAGCTGACGGGCTTCAAACTGACCCGGGGTATGCTGTGCGCCATGCGCCGCCCCCACCTGCCCACGGTGGAGCAGGTCTGCGCCAAAGCCCGCCGCGTAGCGGTGCTGGAAAACGTCATGAACCCCACCAACATCGGCGCCATCTTCCGCAGCGCCGCCGCCCTGAACATGGACGCCGTGCTCCTCAGCACTCAGGGCAGCGACCCTCTGTACCGACGCGCCGTCCGCGTCAGCATGGGCACCGTGTTCCAGATCCCTTGGACATACTTCCCCGACAGTGCCCCCTGGCCGGAGGGCGGCATGGCCCTGCTGCGGCGACTGGGCTTCCAAACCGCGGCCATGGCGCTGCGGGAGGACTCCCTGTCCATCGACGATCCCCGCCTGCTGTCTCAGGACAAGCTGGCCGTGGTGCTGGGCACCGAGGGGGACGGCCTTGCCGCCGGCACCATCGCCCACTGCGACTACACGGTGCGCATCCCCATGGCCCACGGGGTGGACAGCCTCAACGTGGCCGCCGCCAGCGCCGTGGCCTTCTACCAGCTGGGAAAGAAGTGAAAATCCTCTGGCTGTTGCCTTTTGCAGGGCAACAGCCTCTTTCTTTGCCGCCACAGGCGAGGAGGTGACCGGTATGCAGTCTTACGAAGGCGTCAGCGCGGTCTGCGCCCAGTGCGGCGGAGAGATCTACACAGGGGAATCCTACTACCACATCAACGGCCAGGCCGTCTGCACAGACTGTCTGGCGGACTACGCGGCGCAAATATTCGCGCCGTATTTGACGAAAGGAGCGTGATCCATGGCAAGAACCACGGCATGGGAGAGCCGTATGCGTCAGGCGGCGGAGAAGCTGAGCCGCGCCTGCGCCGACCTGGCTGACCGCATGTCCGGCGATGAAACCGCCATAAAAGAGGTCAAGGAGCTGGCCGCCGCCATGAAGGAGCTGGCGGCCATGCGGGCGGCGCTGCAAAAGCAGCCCCCCGCCGGCGACCCAGTCCCCCAGACCCAAACTTCTCCCGCCATCCGCGTCGTCTTTTCCCCCGACGCTGAAAAATGGCGGGAATAAAAAGCGAGACGGCCCAAGCCGTCTCGCTTTTTATCTGTCATTGCACTTCCTGTTCCAGCCCGTCAAATTCCGGCGTTGAGAAAAACGCCCCCAGCGTGATGTCCAACCCATCACAAAGCTTTTTGATGGTGGTAATGGAAATATCCCGCCGCCGCTGATCCAGCAGACTATACACCGTAGAGGGCGTCACACCGGACAAATTGGCCAGTTCATTGCTTTTGATGCCCCGCTGGTCGCAGAGCTGGCGGAACCGCTCCGCCACCGCGTCTTTTACCGCCATACCATCACCTCACGGCAATTGTAAAAAATATTACGCAAATGCGTGTACGCACTTGCGTAATATTTGAAAATGTTGTATGCTTTATACAGCCATTTCTATTGTCAGCAGTAAAAGGAGCGTTTTCCCTATGAAAGAGATCACCATTCACATTCCCGATTACCTCTATACGTTTTATCGCAAAATCGGGCAACAGACAAATTTGCCGGTTGAGCAAGTTATCAGCGATACCTTATTCAAATTGGCAGGAGAGCTAAGTTTGAACGCCCTGCACAAAAAAGAAAAATCCTGAATACAGCGAGACAGGGCCACCTCCCCTTACACAGGGGAGGCTTTGAGACGCTCCGTAGGGGCGGGGTTCTACCCCGCCCGCCGTTCAACGTAACTACCTTCGTACATACGCAAACACGCTTGCCAGCGCGTCTTTTCGGTGCTTTTTGCTCTTTTCGCCTTGGCGGGCGGCAGGCCGCCTGCCTGCTGTCCAACCCTATGGTAAAATTCGTACAGCGCATTCTCCACACAAATCGTAACCACTTTCACCGCGATCCCTCCTCGCTGTCAGTATATACGATTTTTTCTTTGAGGTCAAGTGGCCCCAAAGAAAAAGCCCCCTCCTGTTATCATGATACATAACGGGAGGTGATCTTGTGGTAGACGCCGTATTGATCGGTCAGGTTTTGCAGGAATACCGGACAAGGAAAGGCATGTCGCAGGAGCTTTTAAGCGGTCTGGCCGGTCTGGATCGAACTCATTACAGCAAAATTGAGCGGGGTCTTCGCGCTCCCACCCTGGACACGCTGTTTAAGATCGCCCAGGCGCTGGATATCGCGCCCCACGAGATCGTCCAGACAATAGAATCCCGAATAGACAACTCATCTATTTCATAATCCTTTCGTTCCCCCCGGCGCTTCGCGCCGCCTCCCCTTGTACGGGGGAGCCTTTGATTTCTGCGAAACCAATACCATCAGTTGACAACGAAAAAAGAGAGCCCCACGGCTCTCTTTTTTGTTATATTCATCGTATCTGTCCGTTCCCCCGCACAATGTACTTGTACGTGCTCAGCTCATCCAGCCCCATGGGCCCGCGGGCGTGGAGCTTCTGGGTGGAGATGCCCATTTCGCAGCCAAGGCCGAACTCCCCCCCGTCGGTAAAGCGGGTGGACACGTTCACATACACCGCCGCGCTGTCGGTCTCGTTGACGAACCGCTCCGCGTTTTCCGCGTTCTCCGTCACGATGCACTCGCTGTGGCCGGTGGAGCGGGCCAGAATGTGGGCGATGGCCTCGTCCACGCCGTCCACCACCTTGACCGCCAGAATGTAATCCAGAAACTCCGTGTCAAAGTCCCGCTCCCCCGCAGGCGTACCGGGAATGATGGCCGCCGCGCGGCTGTCCAGCCGCAGCTCCACCGGAACCTGCCCCATCGCGGCCCGGTCATCCACCACCGCCTTTTTCAGCATCGGCAGGAAGCTTTCCGCCACGGCGCTGTGTACCAGCAGCACCTCCTCCGCGTTGCACACCGAGGGACGGCTGGTCTTGGCGTTCACCACGATCCGCAGCGCCATCTCCAGATCCGCGAATTCATCCACATACACGTGGCAGATGCCGGTGCCCGTCTCGATGCAGGGCACCGTGGCGTTCTCCACGCAGGAGCGGATCAGCCCCGCGCCGCCCCGGGGAATCAGCAGATCCACCAGCCCCTTGGCCGTCATAATGTCCGCGGCACTCTGGCGGCTGATGTCCTCGGTGATGTTCAGAATGTCGGCGTCGCCGCCCGCGGCGGTGATGCCCTCCTTCAGCGCCCGCACAATGGCGTGGGCGGAGCGGTAGGCCTCCTTGCCGCACCGCAGCATGCACACGTTGCCGCTTTTCAGTGCCAGCGCCGCCGCGTCAGAGGTGACGTTGGGCCGGCTCTCATAGATGATGGACACCAGCCCCAGAGGCACCTGCTTCTTATAGATCGTCATGCCGTTGGGCCGGTGTACCTCCGACAAAATGCGCCCCGTGTGATCCGGCAGCGCCGCGATGGCCCGCACGCCCTCCGCCATACCGGCCAGCCGCTTCTCATCCAGATAGAGCCGATCCAGCATCACATCGGAGATGTGTCCCCGTGCCGCGTCCATGTCCGCGCGGTTTTCCACTAAAATCAGGGCGCGGTTCCGCTCCAGGCTGTTGGCCATAGCCAGCAGCAGGGCGTTTTTCGTCTCGGCGGAGGCGTTGCAGATGCTCTTCCACGCCCCTTTGGTCTTTTTCAAAATGTCAATGGTCGTCATGTCACTTGCCCTCCTTTGCCAGAAAGCGGGTGCCCACCGGCGCGCCCGCCACAATGTCGTATAGAAGCTCCGGCCGCTGGCCGTTGGCGATAACCATTTCGCAGCCCGCCGCCGTAGCCACCTGTGCGGCGTGCAGCTTCGTTGCCATGCCGCCGGTGCCCAGAGCCGAGCCGCTGCCGCCCCCCAGAGAAAGGATGTGGTCGTCGATGGCCGCCACAGTGCTGATGAGCTTCGCGTCCGGATTTTTGTGGGGATCGCTGTCGTACAGGCCGTCAATGTCGCTCAGCAGGATCAGCAGATCCGCCCCCACCGCCGCCGCCACAATGGCGGACAGGGTGTCGTTCTCTCCAATGGTGTTCTCCACGCCGATCTCATCGGTAGCCACGGCATCGTTCTCGTTGATGACCGGCAGCGCCCCCAGCTCCAGCAGCCGGAAGATGGTGTTGCGCATGTTGCGGCTGCGGTGCTCGTTTTTCACGTCCTCACCGGTCAGCAGCACCTGGGCCACGGTGTGGCTGTACTCATTGAACAGCTTGTCATAGGTGTACATCAATTCGCACTGGCCAACGGCGGCGGCCGCCTGCTTGGTGGGCATATCCTTGGGCCGCCCCGGCAGGTTCAGCTTGCCCACGCCCATGCCGATGGCGCCGGAGGACACCAGAATGATCTCATGCCCCGCGTTTTTCAGGTCGCTCAGGACTTTGCACAGCTTCTCCATCCGCTGGATATTCAGCCGCCCCGTGGCGTGAGCCAGGGTAGAGGTGCCGACTTTTACGGTGATGCGCATGCTATCCCTCCTTATCGGGATCGTATTTGCTCCCTATTATAGCGCGTTGCGGAGGGATTTGCACGTATTTTTTTCGCTAAAACAAAAAGCGGCACACCGCCAGCGCCAGCAGGGCGGAAACCACGGCCTGAAGCGCCTTTGCCAGCAGATACCGCCCCAGAGACAGGCCGGTTCCCTCCAGTACCGCCGCCGTCTGGCAGTGGACGGACAGCCCGCCCCAGCCCAGCAGTGCGGCGGCGGCACAGAAGGAGACGGCGTCGTTTTTCAGGGTGGTGATACCCACCGTCAGCTCCAATATTCCAAAAACCGGCGGGGGGATAACCGGACAAAGTTGCCGGAAAAGAGTCGTCAGCGCCAGAAAAAAGAGGACGAATCCACAGATATTCACCATGGTAAACGCGGTATTTCGCAGAATTGACACAAAAACAGCCGGAGAAAACGGTGCATTAACGGGGGTTATGGGTACATAAACGGGGGTTATTGACCCGTTATTGCCCCTTTTCCCCGTTTCACCGAATCCGCCCCCCAGCAGCCCTCCCGCCAGCAGGGCCGACAGAACATGGATCCCGTACAGGATCCATCCGATTTTTTGATTTCCAAATATTCCCACGCCCGCGATGGACAGGATAAAGGCCGGGCCCGCGTTGTTGCAAAAGGTCAGCAGCCGCTCCGCCCCCGGGCGGGAGATCGTTCCCGCCCGATACAGTTCCGCCGCCGTCCGCGCCCCCATGGGGTAGCCCCCCACGGCGCCCAGCAGGAACACGGCGACGCCCACCGGCAGGCGCAGCCGCCGCAAGATGTCAAACAGGCCGCAGGCCACGGCCAGCGACACCGCCGCCAAAAAAGGAAACAGCGACGGGATCACCGACGTGCCGCACAGCAGCAGCCCCTGGCGCACCGCCTGGCCCACCGCGGCGTTGTGCCGCAGCAGCAGCGCCATCAGCGCCAGCAGCGCCGCCGCGGCGGCGGCCTGTTTGATGGTTTTTACCACTTCCCTCACCTCGCAACAGCCTATGCGGCGGCGCTTTGGGACATACCGGACAGGCAAGTTTTCCGGCGGCGGCGCATAGACATCCACAGAGGTGAGGACAATGGGAGAGAGCCTGCGGAAACGGCTGGCGCAAAAGGGGCTGGAGGCCGCCGACCGGCTGGATCTGCCGCCGGTGCTGGCGCCGGATATCCCCCGGATGGAGCTGCTGGGGAATCACGCCTTTTACATGGATCGCCACAGGGGCGTGCTGGGATACTCCACGGAGGCGGTGGACATCAACGGCGGGTCGGTGGTGGTGCGCATCACAGGGCGGGGACTGCAATTGCAGGCCATGACGGAGCAGGAGCTGCGGATCGACGGGGTCATTGAAAAAATCGAGCTGGTGGAGTGACGATGTACGCAAAGGTATGGAATTATCTGCGGGGCAGCGTGCTGCTGCAATGTGAGAGTCCGGCGCCGGAGCGGGTGCTGAACCTGTGCGGGGTATACGGCATCCCCTTTTGGGGCGTGACGTGGCAGACGGCGGAACGCTTTACCCTGTATACCACCCGGCAGGGGGCGGCGGCGCTGGTGGAGGCCGCGGCGGAGTGCGGCGCGGCGCTGACGCGGCTGGAGGAGCGGGGCGCGGCGGTGACGGCGCGGCGGCTGCGGCGGCGGTATGTACTGTGGGGCGCGGCGGCGCTGGTGGTGGTGCTGTTCTGGTACGGCAGCACCTTTATCTGGGATTTTCAGGTGACAGGCAATGAGACGGTACCCACGGAGAAGATCCTGCGGACGCTGGAGAAAAACGGCGTAACCATCGGCACACGGTCGCTGAGCTTCGATCAGGAGGATCTGCGCAACCATGTACTGCTGGAGCTGCGGGACATCTCGTGGCTGTCAGTGAATATCAAGGGGTGTACCGCCCATGTGCAGGTGGTGGAGCGAAAGCGGCCGCCGGAGATCGCGGACAGCGGCGAGCTGTCCAACGTGGTGGCGGCACGGGACGGGCTGGTGATGCGCGTGGAGACGCTGGACGGGCAGGCGCTGGTGATGGCGGGCTCCACGGTGACAAAGGGTCAGCTGCTGATCTCCGGTGTGGCGGACTCCCGCTCCGGCGGGGTGCGGTTCATGTCGGGACGGGGTCGGGTATATGCCCGAACGTGGTATGAGCTGTCGGTGCAGGTGCCCCTTTATGTGGAGGAGAAATACCAGACGGCCCGCGGTGTGAAGCGTCTGGCGCTGGACGTGGGAAAACAACGGATAAATTTATACGGAAGGGGTAGCATGTTGGGGGCAGGTTGTGATAAAATAGTGACATATCGACCGCTGACCCTGCCCTTTGGCCTGCGGCTGCCGCTGACGCTGGCGGTGGAGCAGGTCACGCGGTGGGACACCCGAACGGTGGAGCGTACCGCCGCCCAGGCAAAGGCCGAGGGCGAGGCCCAGCTGCTGGCCCAATTGGACACGATGCTGACCGAGGGCGGCACAGTGACCGGCACCCGCTTCTCCACGGCGCGGCAAGGGGAATACCTGCTGGTGACGCTGGCGGCGGAGTGCAGCGAGGAGATCGGAGTGTCTGTGGCGGTGGAGGCGGAGTAGTCGGGGTGTTTTGCCGCCGTAGTATCCAGCAAGTTTTCACCGCACCCGAAAAAAGGCCCCCTTGTGCAAAGGGGGCTGTCAGCCGTAAGGCTGACTGGGGGATTGTCGGCGCGTGAAAAACCCATGCCAGTGGCATGGGTTCGTGCCGATCTCGGCGGCTATGTTGCCGTAGCATCCAGCAGTTATCCACTGCACCCTCTTGCGGCAATCCCTCCGTCACGGCGTAAAGAAAACATGCCGGTGGCATGTTTTTAGCTCATGCGGTGCGACGGCAGGAGCCGAATCGCTGCACGGCGTGGCGTCGGGGACGCCGCCCCCCTACGAACAGGTGCGGAAGAATTCCGTAGGGGCCGACGACTCTGTCGGCCCGACCGCACCAGCTCAGGTCAATCCCTCCGGCGCTTCGCGCCACCTCCCTTTACACAAGGGAGGCTTGGGGCGTGCATGCATCAAAGGCAAGAGTAGGCCGCGCGGAATGATCTTTTTCTTACCACACATTTTCCTTTCAGAAAGAAGGCTATCATATGGAACAACGGATCAGTATTGAACGGATGGAGGAGGCCATCAATTTGTTTGGCTCCTTTGATGAGAATATCCGGCTTCTGGAGACGGAATTTCAGGTGCAAGTGGTGAATCGCGGCGGCGAGATCGTGATTTCCGGCGAGCCGGAAAATGTGATGCTGGCGGAAAAGGCGGTGCAGGCGCTGCTGACCCTCAGCGCCAAGGGCGAGGCCATCAACCAGCAGCATGTGCGCTATGTGATCGGCCTGTGCCGCAGCGGGCAATCGGAGCGGATCAGTGAGCTGACCCAGGATGTGATCTGCATTACCAGCAAGGGCCGGCCCGTGAAGCCCAAGACCATCGGCCAGAAGCAGTATGTGGATTCCGTGCTGCACAACACCGTTACCATCGGCGTGGGGCCGGCGGGCACCGGCAAGACGTATCTGGCGGTGGCGGCAGCAGTGGCGGCTTTTCGGGACAAGCAGGTGAACCGCATCGTGCTGACCCGTCCCGCCGTGGAGGCGGGCGAACGGCTGGGCTTTCTGCCGGGCGACCTGCAGTCCAAGGTGGATCCCTATTTGCGGCCGCTGTATGACGCCCTGTTTGACATGCTGGGGGCGGAGACGTACCAGAAGTATCTGGAGCGGGGCAATATCGAGGTGGCGCCCCTGGCCTATATGCGAGGCCGGACGCTGGATGACAGCTTTATCATTCTGGACGAGGCCCAGAACACCAGCCGTGAGCAGATGAAGATGTTTCTGACCCGCATGGGCTTCGGCTCCAAGGTAGTCATCACCGGCGACATCACCCAGATCGACCTGCCCAGCGACAAGATCAGCGGGCTGAAGGAGGCCATGAAGGTACTGCGGGATGTGGAAGGCGTGGGCATCTGCCAGCTGACCCAGGAGGACGTGGTGCGCCACGTGATGGTGCAGCGGATCATTGAGGCCTACGCCCGCTATGAGGACAGGAGGAAAAAGTGATGGCAAAGCGGCACTACATTCCCATCACCGCCGACGTGCCCGGGGTGGGAGACGGGAAAAAGGCGTTTATCCGGCGGGTCATCCGCACGGCGCTGGCCATGCAGGGGGTGGACTTCCCCTGCGAGATCGACGTGCTGATGACCAGCGACGCGGGCATCCATCAGATCAATTTGGACATGCGGCAGGTGGACAGGCCTACCGACGTGCTGAGCTTTCCGGAATTCGAGCTGACGGCCGGTGAGCTGCCCGACGTGGAGGGCGCCGACCCCGGCACGGGACTGGTGCCGTTGGGGGACATGGTGATCTCCGTGGAGCGGGTGGCGGCGCAGGCCAGGGAATACGGACACTCTAACCGGCGGGAGCTGGCGTATCTGGTGGTACACTCGGTGCTGCATCTGCTGGGGTACGACCATCTGGACGAGGGTGTCATGAAGGCTCAGATGCGGGAACGGGAAGAGGTTATTATGCGGGAGCTGGGGTTGGAACGATAAGAGGGTTTCGCGCTTCCGAGTGCGCGTCAAAGACCCCCTTGTGTAAAGGGGGCTGTCACCGAAGGTGATTGGGGGATTGACAACCCCTCCGGCGCTGCGCGCCACCTCCCCTTACACGGGGGAGGCTTTGGATAGCCCCACCTCTAAAATCCCATCAAATACACATTGCTCAAACAAAAGAAAGTTGAGGATCACCTTATGAACATTACGAAGACCGCGATGATCACTGTGTGCGGGCGGCCCAATGTGGGCAAGTCCAGCCTGACAAACGCACTGGTGGGCGAGAAGATCGCCATTGTATCCAAAAAGCCCCAGACGACGCGAAACCGGATCTACGGCGTGGTGAATCGGGGAGACACGCAGTTTGTGCTGCTGGACACGCCGGGCCTGCACAAGCCCCGCAGCCGCCTGGGCGACTATATGGTAAAGGTGGTGCGGGAGAGCCTGAGCGCCGTGGAGTGCGCGCTGCTGCTGGTGGAGCCCATCGCCCATGTGGGGGAGCCGGAAAAGCTGCTGCTGCGGCGTATTCAGGAGGAGCAGCTGCCGGTGGTGCTGTGTATCAACAAGGTGGACACGGTGGAGAAAAAGGACGACCTGTTGGCGGTGATCGCCGCGTACAACGAGGTATATGACGGCTTTGACGCCATTATCCCCATCTCGGCGCGGACGGGCGACGGGCTGGAGGAACTGCTGGATCAATTGCAGCAGTACGCTCAGGAGGGGCCGCAGCTGTTTCCCGACGGCATGACTACCGATCAGCCGGACGCACAGGTGTGCGCCGAAATCGTGCGGGAGAAGATGCTGCAGTGTCTGGACAAGGAGATCCCCCACGGCACAGCGGTGGAGGTGACGCGGTTTTCGGAGCGGGAGAGCGGGATCATTGATCTGGATGTGACCATCTATTGCGAAAAAAGCAGCCACAAGGGCATCATTATCGGCAAGCACGGGGACATGATGAAGCGCATCAGCACTCTGGCGCGGCAGGATATTGAAAAATTTATGGGCACGAAGGTGTACATGGAGGCCTGGGTGAAGGTGAAGGAGAACTGGCGGGACAACGTCAATTTCATTCGCGCCCAGGGCTTCAACGAGGAGTAAATTACCAGACATGAAGCCGCGGCTTTTCTGTCATGCTATGCATGAGGTGAATGCTGTGGATTACTGGACGTTATTTTGGGACACGGGCGCGCCGGAGGCTTATCTGATGGCCAAGGCCGCGCCGCCGGAGGACGGGACGTGGACAACGGAGCATTCGTGACGACGGGTCTCATCCTGCGGGAGACGGAGACGAAGGAGTCGGACAAGATACTGACGGTGCTGACGCCGGAGCTGGGGCGCATCAGCGTCATTGCCAAGGGGGCGCGGAGCCGGCGCAGCAAGTACACCGCCGCCTGCCAGCTGCTGGCCTATGACGAGATGACGCTGCGGCGGAAGGGCGAGTGGCACTATCTGGCGGAGGCCGGCACCATCGAGCTGTTTGACGGCGTGCGGCGGGACATTGAAAAGCTGTCGCTGGCGGCGTATTTCGCCGAGCTGACGGAGGCGGTATGCCAGGACGCCATGGCGGCGGCGGACATTCTGCCGCTGCTGCTGAACGCGCTGTTCGCCCTGGGGACGCTGGAAAAGCCGAACCGGCTGGTGAAGGCGGCCTTTGTGTGGCGGCTGCTGGCGGAGGCGGGCTTCGCGCCGCTGGTGAATGGCTGCGCCGTTTGCGGACGGGAGATGCCGGAGGCGCCCATGCTGGACGTGACCCAGGGCGTGCTGCGGTGCGGCGGATGCCGCGCGGGCGGCAGCGGACTGAATCTGCCGCTGACGACGGCGGCGGTGCAGGCGCTGCGGTATGTTTTATACTGCCCGCCGAAAAAGCTATATGGCTTTTCGCTGGACAAGGCGGGGCTGGTGATGCTGGATCGGGCGGCGGAGGCGTTCTGCGCGGTGCAGCTGGAGCGGGGGTTCCGGACGCTGGATTACTACAAGGCGCTGCTGCCCATGGAGGACGGGGAATGACCCAAGACGGGCCGATGCAGGCATCGGCCCTGCGGAGAGAAGCAAGAAGTTGCTGTATGATCGGGCGGGCGGGGTAGAACCCCGCCCCTACGCACCGACCACCGCACCTGACCGTTCACCATGTGGGACGTCCGCCCCTGCGGAGCGGTGTGAACATTCGTCATTGACGGGTTCCATGGCAGCCCTGCGGCAACCCCTCCGTCGCGGCGAAGCCGCGACACCTCTCCTTGCATAGGGAGGCTTTGGCGTACCGTATGGTGCAAACAGCCACTGGTGATGACCGCTTTTATTGCACCCGTTACGCTTACTGCGCGGGCGGACAGGGGCGTCCGCCCCTGCGGAGCGGTGCGAACATTCGTCATTGACGGGTTCCGCTGTGGCTCTGCGGCAACCCCTCCGTCGCGGCTTCGCCGCGACACCTCCCCTTACACAGGGGAGGCTTGAGAGACCCGCTTTATGAAATATGACGTTTACCGACAAAAGAGGTATTGACTAAGGATACAGTATTATGAGTGAATTATTTGAAAAATCCATACGGACGCTGGAACTGCCGGCGGTGTTGGAGATGCTGTCGGCCAGGGCGGTCAGCGAGGCGGCGCGGGAAAAGAGCCGCCGCATTGCGCCCGCTGTGGAGCGGCAGGAGGTACTGCGGCTTTTGGACGAGACGGACGCCGCCAAGGAGCGGCTGGAGCTGTACGGCTCCCCCAGCTTTTCCGGGGTGAAGGACGTGTCGGAGCCGCTGGCGCGAGCCGACCGGGGCGGCATGCTGAACACCCGGGAGCTATTGAACATCGCGGGGCTGCTGACGGCGGCGCGGCGGGTGGCGGAATACGACGCCGAGCGCAAGGGCGAGGCCACGGCCATTGACCGGTTTTTCAGCGCTCTGCACACCAACCGGTATCTGGAGGATCGCATCCACGGCGCCATTTTAGACGAGGAGACCATCGCCGACACCGCCAGCGCCGAGCTGACGGACATCCGGCGGAAAATGCGGATCGCCGCCAGCAAGGGGCGGCAGATCCTGCAGAAGATCATCTCCTCCCCCTCCTACGCCAAGGTATTGCAGGAGGCGCTGATCACCCAGCGGGACGGGCGGTTCGTGGTGCCGGTGAAGGCGGAGTGCAAGGGCAGTCTGCCGGGGCTGGTGCATGACATCTCCTCCTCCGGCGCCACGCTGTTCGTGGAGCCCATGGGCGTGGTGCAGGCCAACAATGAGCTGAAGGAGCTGGAGGCCCGGGAGGAAAAGGAGATCGAGCGTATTCTGCGGGAGCTGAGCGCCCAGTGCGCCGACGCTATGGAGTACATCCTGCTGGACTATGACATGCTGGTGCATCTGGACATGATCTTTGCCCGGGCCCAGCTGAGCTACAGCATGAACGCCAGCCGCCCGGAGGTGGTGCGCAAGGGCGCCATCAGCCTGAAGCGGGCGCGGCATCCCCTGCTGGATCAGGCCAAGGCCGTGCCGGTGACGGTGGAGCTGGGGGGCGACTACGACACGCTGGTGATCACCGGCCCCAACACCGGCGGCAAGACGGTGACGCTGAAAACGTTGGGGCTTTTATGCCTGATGGCCCAGTGCGGGCTGCACATTCCCGCCGACAGCGGTTCCACGGTGCGGGTATTTGACCGCATTCTGGCGGATGTGGGGGACGAGCAGTCCATCGAGCAGAGCCTGTCCACCTTCTCCGCCCACATGTCCAACACGGTGGAGATCCTGCGGCAAGCGGACGATGACAGCCTGATCCTGTTTGATGAGCTGGGGGCGGGCACCGATCCCGTGGAGGGCGCGGCGCTGGCTATTGCCATCATTCAGCACGCCCGAAGCAAGGGGGCGCTGATCGCCGCCACCACCCATTACGCGGAACTGAAAACCTTTGCCATGACTACGGCGGGGGTGGAGAACGCCAGCTGTGAATTTGACGTGCAGACCCTGCGGCCCACCTACCGGCTGCTGGTGGGGATTCCGGGAAAATCCAACGCCTTTGCCATCTCCCGGCGGCTGGGGCTGGACGAGAGCGTTATCGCCGACGCCAAGGCCCAGATGGACAGCGAGTCCCTCCGCTTTGAGGACGTGCTGGCCCAGCTGGAGGAGAAGCGCCAGCGGCTGGAAAAGGCCCAGACCGAGGCCAACCGCCTGTGGCAGCAGCGGGAGGAGGACGCCCGCAAGGCCCGCGTATTCCGCGAGCAGATGGAAAAGGCCAAGGAGAACGCCCGCGCAAAGGGCGAGGCTGAGGCCAAGCGCATCGTACGGGAGGCCCAGCAGAAGACGGAGGAGATCTTCGCCCAGCTGGAGGAGCTGCGGAAGCAGCAGACCCGGGCGGCCAACTTCCAGCAGGTGAACGACGCCAAGGCCGCCATCCGCCACGATCTGAAGGAGGCGGAGGCCGTGCTGCACAGCCGGGACGAGGAGGCGGAGGCCCCCGCGCCCAGCCGCCCCATCGCCGCGGGCGATCTGGTGGAGCTGGCGGGGGTGAAGACCGCCGCCACGGTGCTGAACGTCAACGACGACGGCTCTATGCTGCTGCAGGCCGGAAAAATGAAGATGACCGTGAAGGCGGGGCAGGTGCGGCTTCTGGAGTCCGCCGAAGAGATCGAAAAACGGAAGAAGCAGGCGGCGGCCGCGACACGGAAGAACGTGTCGCCCCAGATCCAATTGGCGGCCCGGGCCGCCTCCGAGCTGGACATCCGGGGCATGGAGACGCTGGAGGCCGAGAGCGTGGTGGAGAACTACATCGACGCGGCGGTGATGGCGAAGCTGGGCACCGTAACCATCATCCACGGCAAGGGCACCGGCGCGCTGCGCAAGGCGGTACACGAGATGCTGAAGCGGAACCGCGCGGTGAAGTCCTTCCGCCTGGGCCGGTATGGCGAGGGCGAGGCCGGCGTGACGGTGGTGGAGCTGAAATAAGGAAAATTTTGTCGAATGTGACAGTTTTCACACGGTTTTCCCCGGGTCGGCCGCGATATTTTGTGGGAATGGCTATTGCAATATTGCCCCGATTCGATATAATAGTAATAGTGTGAGTATCGGCGTTCGGGCCGAGATTCTGACGTGAAGGAGAACGGACAATGTATACGAAGGAAGTTACCGTGAACAACGAGGTCGGCCTGCACGCCAGACCCGCTACCTTTTTTATCCAGAAGGCCAATGAGTTCAAGAGCGGCATCTGGGTGGAGAAGGAGGAACGCCGTGTGAACGCCAAGAGCCTGCTGGGCGTGCTGAGCCTGGGCATCGTGAAGGGCACCACCATCACCCTGATCGCCGACGGCAGCGACGAAACCGAGGCCGTGGAGGCACTGAGCGAGCTGGTGGAGCATCAGCTGGGCGAGTAACATCTGAAACGCAAAAAATACGCCTGACCGGAACGGTCAGGCGTATTTTTTTGCGGAGAGGGCGGGTCACTCCTCCGCGGTCTCCACGTAGATATCCTCGCAGGTCTGCTGGCCGGCGGCCAGGATGGCTTTCGCCATGAGCACCTTTTCCACGGGAGCGCCGGTGGCGTTCAGGACGGTCAGGGCGCGCTCCACCGCGTCAAACAGCTGCAGGTACATTTTTTGATAATCTGCCATTTTCTCCGCCTCCTTTGCTCCATTGTATCAATTTTCCGCATAAAAAGATTATTTAGTAAAGATGTTTACTAAAATTCATCTTTTTCAATTGTACTGATTACAATACTGCACAAAGGAGACGTGCAGTATGGATTATCGGCGAAGATTGCGTGATTTGCGGGAGGATCACGATAAAACCCAGCAGGAGATCGCCGAGGTGCTGGGCACGTCTCAGACCATGTACGCCCGCTATGAGCGGGGCGCCAACGAGCTGCCGCTGCGGCATTTGATCCGGCTGGCGGAGTATTATCAGGTGACGGCGGATTATCTGCTGGGGCTGTCGGACACGCCGTCGCGGCATTGAGCGGGCACCAAAAAACAGGACACGGAGGGATCCGTGTCCTGTTTTTTGGGGAGATTTTATTATCGCTGGCCCTTGTCGTAGGGGATGCCCTCGGCCTTGGGGGCGCGGGACTTTTTGGAGGTGAAGGCCAGAACCACCAGCGAAATGATGTAGGGCATCATGTTGTAGATCTGGCTGGGGAGGTTCAGGGCTTTCAGGAAGTCGAAGCCGGTATAGACGTTGGACAGGGCGCGGAACAGGCCGAACAGCAGCGCCGCCAGCGCGATGCGGGTGGGCTTCCACTGGCCGAAGATCATGACCGCCAGAGACAGGAAGCCGAAGCCGGCCACGCCGTACTCGAAGCGCCATTCGCTGACGCCGGCGGTGATGAACACGATGCCGCCCAGACCGCCCAGCATGCCGGAGATCAGCACGCCGGCCCAGCGCATCTTATAGACGTTGATACCCACGGAGTCCGCCGCCTGGGGATGCTCGCCGCAGGCCATGAGGCGCAGGCCGAAGCGGGTCTTATACAGCACCACATAGGCCGCCGCCAGCAGCAGGAACGCCACCAGCATGAACCAGCTGAACTCGAAGGAGCCGATGTTCACCAGAAACGCCTTTTTGGCGCCGGCGTACTGGATGATGGAGGACACGTCATCGGGATTGGAGGCAGTATTGATGGCCTTGACGATGACGGTGGCGCCCGCCGTGCCCAGCAGGTTCAGGGCCGTACCGACAATGGTCTGGTCGGCCTTGAAGTTGATGCAGGCCACGGCCAGCAGGCTGGAATAGACGGTGCCGAACACCGCGGCGGCCAGCAGCACCACCAGGATCATCAAAAAGGCGGAGGAGCCGGTGGGCATATACCGCATAGCCAGCGCGCCGCCCAGAGCGCCCATAATCATGACGCCCTCCAGGCCCAGGTTGATGACGCCGGAATGTTCGGAGAAGCAGCCGCCCAGGGCCACCAGAATCAGCACGGAGGCAAAGGTCAGGGTATATTGCAGCAGCAGTACCATTACTGATCCCCTCCTTCCTGACCGGCAGAGGCTTCCTCTGCCGCCTTGGCCTTGAGAATGGCCTTTTCCTCGCGTCTGGCGATGGCGGTGTTCATGGCGTACTTCATGAACAGCACGAAGCCGCACAGATAGATGATGATAGCGGAGATCAGATCAGAGATCTGGGCGCAGTACATTGTCTTATCCACATACGCGCCGCCGGCGGTGATATGCTGGATGAAGAAGGAGGCCAGAATGGTGCCGATGGGGTTCAGTCCGCCCAGGAAGGCGGCGGCAATGCCGTTGAAGCCCATGCCGGGGACGGAGGAGGTGGAGCACTGCCACTGTTCGTAGCCCGTCAGGTACAGCATGGAGGCGCCCATACCGGCCAGCGCACCGGCGATCACCAGTGTCAGGATGATATTGCGCTTTTCCGCCATGCCGCAGTATTTGGCGGCGTTTTTGTTATTGCCGGTGGCGCGCAGCTCGTAACCGAAGCGGGTCTTGTTGAGCACCACGTCCACCACGATAGCCACCACGACGGCCAGCGGCAGGGCCAGACCCACGTATTTATTGCCGTTGAACAGTGCGCCCAGACCCAGAGAGGGCAGCAGGGCGGAGGGGTTCTCGTCCGCCAGCACCAGCGTGTAGGGGCTGGCGACCTCCTTGACGTTGGTCAGCAGCATGTTGGTCAGGTACAGGACGATCCAGTTCAGCATAATGCCGGAGATGACCTCGTTGACATTGCAGTAGGACTTCAGCAGGCCGGAGAGGGCGCCCAGCACCGCGCCGCCCACCATAGCCAGCAGCATGCAGGGCAGCCAGCTCCAGTGCCACGCCAGAGCGGCGTACAGGCTCAGTGCCACGCCGGCGCAATACTGGCCGGCAGCGCCGATATTGAACAGGCCCACCTTATAGGCGAACAGGATGGACAGGGCGCACATCAGCAGCGGCGCGGTTTTTACCAGCGTGTTGCCCAGGTATTTGGCCTGGGTCTCGGGCTTGCTGTAGGTCAGGAAGTTTTTCATGACGGCGGAGATGGCTTCGCCGGCGCCGTCGGGATTGATGAACAGCAGCACGACATAGCCCAGCAGCAGACCCAGAACCACGCAGGCCAGCGCCGCCAGCAGGGACTGCACGCCGTTATTTTTCAGAAGACTCTTTTTCATGCCTTCACCTCATCTCTCTTGGCGCCTGCCATGTAGAGGCCCAGCTCCTCCTGGGTGGTGGTTTTGGGGTCAAGCTCGCCCACGATCTCACCCTCGTACATGACGAGGATGCGGTCGGGCACGTCCATGACCTCATCCAGCTCCAGAGAGACCAGCAGCACGGCCTTGCCCTCGTCACGCTGGGCCACCAGCTGCTTATGGATGTATTCGATGGCGCCCACGTCCAGACCGCGGGTGGGCTGGACAGCCACCAGCAGCTCGGGATCCTTGTCGATCTCGCGGGCAACGATGGCCTTTTGCTGGTTGCCGCCGGACATGCTGCGGGCGATGGTGATGGGGCCCTGGCCGCTGCGGACATCGTACTGGTCGATGAGCCGCTGGGCATACTTGCGGATATTATCGCGGCGCAGGAAGCCGGCCTTGTTGGTGAACTCCGGCTCGAAGTAGCGCTGGAGCACCAGGTTATCCTCCAGCGTGTAATCCAGCACCAGACCGTGCTTGTGGCGGTCTTCGGGGATATGGGACATGCCCATGGTATTGCGGTGGCGGATGGAGGCGTGGGTGATATCCTTGCCGCACAGGGAGATCTTGCCGCTGGACAGGGGCTCAAGGCCGGTGAGACCGTAGACGAACTCGGTCTGACCGTTGCCGTCGATACCGGCGATGCAGACGATCTCGCCGCGGTGAACCTTCAGGGAGACATCCTTGACGGCGTTGTTTTTATGAGCCTTGCTGGCTACGGTCATATGCTCTACGTCCAGCACCACCTCGCCGGGGTGGGCGGGCTGCTTTTCCACATGGAAATTGACATTGCGGCCCACCATCATGGCGGACAGCTCCTCCATGGTGGTGTTCTTGGTCTCTACGGTGCCGATGTAGCGGCCCTTGCGCAGGACGGTGCAGCGGTCGGCCACGGCCATGATCTCGTTGAGCTTATGGGAGATGAAGAGGATGGACTTCCCTTCAGCCGACAGGCTGCGCATGATCTCCATGAGTTCGTCGATCTCCTGAGGTGTGAGGACGGCGGTAGGCTCGTCAAAAATCAGGATCTCGTTGTCGCGGTAAAGCATTTTCAGGATCTCGGTACGCTGCTGCATACCGACGGTGATATCCTCGATCAGCGCGTCGGGGTCTACGTGCAGGCCGTACTTTTCGCTGAGGGCGAGGACTTTTTCGCGGGCCTCTTTCTTCTGCAGGAAGCCGTGCTTTGTGGGCTCCACGCCCATGATGATATTGTCCAGCACGGAGAAGCACTCCACCAGCTTAAAGTGCTGGTGTACCATGCCGATGCCCAGGGCGTTGGCGTCGTTGGGATCCTTGATGGACACCACCTGACCGTCCTTTTTGATGACGCCCTCCTCCGGCTGGTACAGGCCGAACAGGACGCTCATCAGCGTGGACTTGCCCGCGCCGTTTTCACCCAGCAGGGCGTGGATCTCGCCCCGCTTCAATTGCAGGGTGATGTTGTCGTTGGCGATGATACCCGGGAACCGTTTGGTGATGTTCAGCATTTCAATGGCATACGGTGATTCCAAAGTGTTTCGCCCTCCTTCCGTTTTATGGCCCGCCGCGGTTCGCACAATGCGGGGACGGAAACCAATGAGATAGTATCAGTATACTATACTTTGCGGCGTAAAGCAAAGTTTTTTTGGCGGTCTCAACAAATTTTGCAAAAAAAGAAAGACCGCCGAAGCGGTCTTTCTTTATGTAAGCGTAAGGTTTAGCCCTTGATGGCGCCCTGATCGTCAACCGTGATGACGGTGGCGAAGTCGGAAGCGGCCTTGGTGATGTCATCGCTGACAGTCAGCTCGCCGCTGAACATCTTGGCAACCAGAGCCTTGTAGTCGTCCTGAGTGAACGCACCGTCAGCCCACTGAGTGCTGTCCATGGGGATCTGCACGTAGTTGGCGGAAGGATCGTCAGCGGAGACCAGACCCAGGGTGTCGATCTTGGCGGAGTACTTCTCCCAGTTGCCGTTCACGATGACATCGGTCAGGGTGTCATAGGTGGCGGGATACAGACCCTTCATGGCGGAGGTAACGGTCAGAGCCTTGAAGCCCTCGACAGTGGCCTCGTCGGCGCCCTCGCCGGCAGCGTAGTTGGCGATCACGCCAGCCTGGTCAACGTCAACGCCGATGACCTTGGCGCCCTCGACCTTCTTGGCGGCGTCAACAGCGGAGGTATAGATACCGCCGCCGCAGGCGAACACCACCTGGGTGCCCTTGGAGTACCAGGTATCCATCACGCCGGTGATATCGGCATCACCGAAGAACTGGCCGCCATAGACGTAGTTCAGGGTGACATCGGTCAGGCCCATCTCGGCGGCAGCGGCGTCAACGCCCTGCACGAAGCCGTAGCCGTAACGCTGGACAGCGGGGACAGCCATGCCGCCCAGGAAGCCCAGGCTCTTGTAGCCCAGCTTCACAGCAGCGTAACCAGCCATGTAGCCGCACAGCTCTTCCTTATAAACAGCGCAGTACAGGTTGGCGGGAACTTCGAAATCAGCGCCCAGGTCACCGGCGGAAACGTCCAGCGCGATGAACTTGACATCAGCGAAGTTGGGAGCGGTCTCGGTGATGGCCTCGCCGAAGGCGTAGCCGGGCATCACGATGACGTTGAAGCCCTCGTCGATGGCGCTTTCGATCATGCTGACACGGTCAGCGGTGTTGTCGCCAGCGGGCTTGAAGTACTTGAACTCCACGCCGTTGGTCTCGGCAAAGGCCTTGCAGGCCTCATAGGTGGTCTGGTTGAAGGACTGGTCGGTGATATCGCCGTAGTCGGTGATCATCGCGACCTTATACTCGGTATTAGTGGCATCGGAGGTGTCGGGATTCTCGGGCTCGGAGTTGTTGTTGCCGCCGCCGCAAGCGACCAGGGACAGCGCCATGACCAGAGCCAGAATCAGAGCAAGAAACTTTTTCATGGTTTGATCTACCTTTCTTTATTTTGCTCCCGTTCCTGACAGGAGTGATTTTGCATGGCTTGACCGCCATACAGTGTTATTCTATCAGGTGTGCTTTATAAAAGCAAGACCTATTTTGTGGGATTCCGCAGAAAGAGGGCTTTTGTGCGCGTTGCGCGCACAAAAGCCCTCTTTTCTCAAAAAATTCACTGTTTGTCCATTTTCACGGCGATCTCCAGCGCAATCTTCATCATGTTGATGAAGGTGGTCTGGCGGTCGTCGGCGGACAGTTCCTGGCCGGTGACAAGGTTGTCGGAGATGGAGCAGATGGCAAGGGCCCGCTTGCCGGTATAGGCGGCGGTGCAGTACAGGCCGGCGGCCTCCATCTCCACCGCCATGACGCCCATTTTGGCGAAGCGCATATTGCGCTGGGCAGCGTCATAGAAGGTGTCGGAGGAGTAGAGGTTGCCCACGGGCATTTTGACGCCCAGCTCCTTGGCACTGTCCACGGCGGCCATCAGCAGGTCAAAATCGCAGATGGGGGCAAAGCTGCCGCCCAGACCGTACTGGTCGCCGAAGTTGGAATTGGTGCAGGCGCCCTGACCGGCCACCACGCTGCCCAGCTCCAGATCAGCCCGCATGGCGCCGGCGCTGCCCACGCGGATGATGTTTTCCACGTCATACTGGGTGTACAGCTCATAGGAATAGATGCCGATGGAGGGGATGCCCATGCCGCTGGCCATGACGGAGACGGGAACACCCTTGTAGGTGCCGGTGTAGCCCTGAACGCCGCGGACGTTATTGACCAGCCTGGGATCGGTCAGAAAGGTCTCGGCGATGAATTTGGCCCGCAGGGGATCGCCGGGCATGAGGACGGTTTTGGCGAAATCGCCTTTGACGGCGTTATTGTGGGGGGTAGGCATAGTGGTTCCTCCTTATTTTTCCATGGCCTTGACGGCCTTGACGATGCGGCTGGTGCCCAGACGGTCGGCGCCCAGGTTGACGAAATCCTCGGCATCCTGCAAATTGGCGATGCCGCCGGCGGCCTTGATCTTCACGTGGGGAGCCACGTGAGCCTTGAACAGGGCCACATCCTCGCGGGTGGCGCCGCCTCCGCCGAAGCCGGTGGAGGTTTTGATATAATCCGCGCCGGACTCGGATACCACGCGGCACATCTCGATCTTCTCGGCGTCGATCAGCATACAGGTCTCGATGATGACCTTCAGCAGACGGCCATCACAGGCGGCCTTCACCTGCCGGATCTCCTCCAGCACCTGATCGTACAGGCCGTCCTTGACCCAGCCGATATTGATGACCATGTCGATCTCGGACGCGCCGTTCTTCACGGCGTCGGCGGCTTCAAAGCACTTGGCGGCGGTGGTGTCGTAGCCGTTGGGGAAGCCGATGACGGTGCAGACGGCGATCTTGCCCTTGACATATTCCGCCGCCTGCTTGACGTAGCTGGCGGGGATGCAGACGCTGGCGCAGCCGTATTTGACGCCGTCGTCGCAGATGGCCTTGATCTCCGCCCAGGTGGCGCCCTGACTCAGCAGGGTGTGATCCACGCGGCTGAGGATATTTTGCAGTTCCATATGGTATTGCTCCTTTCGGAAATGTTACGGTTTTGCGGGTTTATTGTAGCATACGGAACGGAAAAAGGCAAGGCGGGGATAGGGATTTCGTGCTTGTCGGCGCGAAATCCCTTTTGTGAAGACGTGCCTATGTAATGGCCAGCCATCTATTAGAAGGATATCGTTCGAGCCAGGGTCGCCCAAGGTTCAACAATCAATCTCCGGATTGACAGCGACCTTGCCGCTGGTGTCGGGAACTTGCTTTACGGTAACCAGAATCTTCATTGTCTCTTCCCTCCTCTTACAGACCCATGTTGGCGGAGATCACGATGCGCTGCACTTCGCTGGTGCCCTCGTAAATTTCCGTGATCTTGGCGTCACGCATCATGCGCTCCACCGGGTAATCCTTGGTGTAGCCGTAGCCGCCGAACAGCTGCACCACCTTGGTGGTGGTCTTCATAGCGTGCTCGGAGGTGAACAGCTTGGCCATGGCGGCCTGCTTGGTGTAGCGCTTGCCTTCGCCCTTGGCGATAGCGGCCTGATAGGTCAGCAGGCGGCCTGCCTCGCAGCCCAGCTCCATGTCCGCCAGCGTGAACTGGGTGTTCTGGAACTTAGAGATGGGCTTGCCGAACTGGACACGGCCCTTGGTGTAGTTGATGGCTTCCTCCAGGGCACCCTCGGCAATACCGAGGCCCTGTGCGGCGATGCCGATACGGCCGCCGTCCAGCGTGGCCATGGCGATGGAGAAGCCCTTGCCCTCTACGCCCAGCAGATTCTCCTTGGGGACGATGCAGTCCTGGAACACGATCTCGGCGGTGGGGCTGCCGTGCAGACCCAGCTTTTCCTCGTGCTTGCCCACGGAGAAGCCGGGGAAACTGCTCTCCACGATGAAGGCGGAGATGCCCTTGGTGCCCTTGCTCTTGTCGGTCATGGCGAACACCACGAACACATCGGCCACGTAGCCGTTGGTGATGAAGATCTTGGAGCCGTTCATCACATAGTGGTCGCTCACCAGCCTGGCCTCGGTCTGCCCCTTGGAGGCGTCGCTGCCGGCGTTGGGCTCGGTGAGGGCGAAGGCGCCCACATGATGACCGGTAGTCAGCATGGGCAGGTACTTGGCCTTCTGCTCAGGGGTGCCGTAGTTCATGATGGGGTCGCAGCACAGGCCGTTGTGGGTGGCCACGATGTCGCCGGTGGAGGCGCACTGCTTGGAGAGTTCCTCGATGCAGATGGCGCTGGCCAGAGGATCAGCGCCCGCGCCGCCGTACTCCTTGGGCACGCACATGCCCATGACGCCCAAATCAAACAGCTTCTCGATGTTCTCGCGGGGATATTCGCAGGTACGATCGGTCTCCGCCGCGATGGGCTTGACTTCCTTTTCCGTAAACTCCGCCATCATCTTGCGGATCAGCTGATGTTCACGACTCAAATTGAAATCCATGTTGTTTCTCCTATATTTTTACTCTGTTTCGGAACGGTTCTTATAAGGGCATCCAACTGCCGCTGGCGGTGGCCAGCAGCTTGCCGGTGGCGGCGTCGATCAGCTCCGCCCGCTGGCGGATGAGGCTGCGGCCCGCCTTGACGATGAACACCTTCAGGCGCAGCTCCATGCCGAAATCCACACCCCGCAGGAAGGACAGCGTCATATCCGTGGTGGTGGCCTCGTTATCCCCGGCGGTGAAGTTGGCCACCACGCCGAAGGCCGTATCGAACATCCCGGCGATAGCGCCACCGTGGATGCCGCCCTTCTCGTTGATCTGCCAGCCCTGGGTGGGGAAAGCGTAGGTGACGGTCTGCGCCTCATAATCGCAGTCCACGAGACGGGCCCGCATTTTCTCGTCAAAGCCGCCGTCGTGCAGGTTCAGATAGTGGTCGGACTTTTCCCGCACCAGTTGGAGCCACGCTTGCTTCTTGTCCATACCGCCCTCTTACTTCTGGATACCGGCGATGTTCTTGGCCAGCTTTTTCTTCTCCTGAATGTTCCCCTGACGGGCGATCATGATGCGCTGGGCCTGCGGGGAGCCCGCGCCGTGCATGGACTCCGTGCGGTAGCCAACAGCCGCCGCGCCCAGGCACATGTTCTCCAGGAAGCGCATGATCCGCTGGCGGGCCTCGGTGCTGACGCCCTCCCGGGCGGCGAAGTACTTGTTGCAGATCTCGCCGATGGTCTCGCCGTTATTGCCCACTACCGTGTCGGACTTGAAATCCGTCTCGCTGGGCATGGTGACCATCAGGCCGCCCGCGATGTCCTCGGCCAGGCGCACGATCTCATAGGGGAAGCGGGTCACGTTCTGCTTGCAGACGTTTGCCAGCAGCAGGTCGATCTGATAGTTGCCCGCCTTGGTGGGGCAGCCCTCGCAGGAGCAGGCGATGCCGCAGGAATAGAGCGTTTCATTCAGGTGGGTCATCTCGATGAGCTTGTCCTTGACGGCGCTGGCCTTCTCCACGCCGTTGTACTCGGCGGCCAGTGCCGCCGCGCCGATGACCACGTCGCCCACGCCCACCTTGCAGCCGCCGTAGCTCTGGCGGTGATAACCGGCGAAGCGCTCCACGATCATGCCGGCGAACTCATACTCGCCGTTGAGGAAAATGTACTCGTTGGGGATAAAGACGTGGTCCAGAACCACCAAAGCCTCCTGTCCGCCGAATTTGGTGTTGCCCACATCGATGCAGCCCTCCTCCATCTTGCGGGTGTCGCAGGACTGGCGGCCGTAGATCATGTAGAGGCCCTCGGCGTCGGTGGGGCAGGCAAAGGACACGGCGTAGTCCTTGTCGGCTTCGCCCATGGCGATGGTGGGCATGAAGATGTGCCAGTGGGAGTTGATAGAGCCGGTCTGGTGGCACTTGGCGCCGCAGACCACGATGCCGTCGTCCCGGCGCTCCACCACATGGACGTACATATCCGGATCGGCCTGCTCGTGGGGTGCCTTGCTGCGGTCACCCTTGGGGTCGGTCATGGCGCCGTCCACCGTCAGGTCATTGTCCTGCACGTAGATGAGGAACTTCTTAAAGTTCTCGTGGTAGTGGGTGCCGTACTTCTCGTCGATCTCATAGGTGGAGGAGAACACGGCGTTGAAGGCGTCCATACCCACGCAGCGCTGGAAGCAGCTGGCTGTCTTCTGGCCCAGCAGGCGCTGCATTTTTACCTTTTTCACCAGATCCTCGCTGGACTGGTGGAGGTGGGTGAAGCGGTTGATCTTGTGGCCGGTCAGGCTGGAGGTGGCGGTCATCAGATCCTCATACTGGGGATCCTGGGCCAGCGCGTAGGTCATGGCCACGCAGTTGATGGAGGGCCGGATCATAGGGTGATCCACCCAGTTGTCGATCTTCTCGCCGAACATATACACGCGGGTGTTCAGCTTGCGCAGGGAGTCGATGTATTCTTTCGCGGTCATCATAAAGGATGTTCCTCCTATTAATTTATTCTCCGTCGGATTCGTCAGGCAAACAGGGCTTCTACCGCACCTAACTTTTCACTGTCGCCGCAGTATCTGCCATAATTCAGAATAGGCATTGCTCGTGTGGCAGAACCTGTCATGACGATATTCCCTTCTTGCAATATCTTGCCATGGGCCAGCAGTATATTGGCAAGCCACACAAATGAACGGAGAGGGGTTCCGAAGATAGCAGACAGATTCCCGCTTTCAATTTTTTCTCCGTTAAAAAGCAAATTCACTTCTCCGCACTCCAAATCAGCAAGTGCTTCTCCCGTTAGTTTTTGCTCACCCAGCACTGTGAATCGCGCTGCCGTGCCGTCAGCAATCAGCGCGACGGCATTCGGAGTTGGTCTATTCAGGCGGCCGGAAACCACCTCAAATGCAATGCGGCCTTCCTGAATATACGAAATGGCATCGCTTGCTGTAAAGATAGGTTCACACACCGACTTTTTTGCAATAAGCGCCACCTCCACTTCCAGCAAGGGCGCGTTTAGATCGTCAAGAGAGATTTTTGAGCCGTTCCGCAGAATCATTCTGTCATAGAGTGTGCCAAATACCGGCTGCAGCGTTCCCATGCCGCGCTGTGCGCTTTCAGCAATGACGCCAACTTTATAGCCTGCGAGCTTCCACCCGTCGGCAAGCCGCCGCTCCGTATTGTAGAACTGCAGGCGGTAGGCATCTTCCATCGTGCAGTCGGGATATACCGCCTGCACAGGGGAAATAAGGGTTCCGTGCTGCATAGCTGTATCCGCAATATCCGCATAGCGGAAAAAGTCTTTCATGCATTTGTTTTCCATGTGTTTATTTCCTTTCTAACAAAAATGCAGGGATTCTTTAACCTAAGAATCCCTGCATTTTTCTGCTTTTACTTTATAGAGTCTTCACCGTATCGCCTCTTACGAAGTCTGGACAGATGTTCCCGCTCTAACTGGAAAGCACGTTCCGCATTGTGGCTGACAATCGCCTGATAAATCTGATAGTGCTCCTGATAGGACTCATGGGTACTTTCTGCTGAATAAGGATAGCTGCGAACCAATTGGCCCAACATATCATTCATCGTGTTATACAGGATGATGTACATTTGGTTGCCGGAGAGCTTTACAAGCTCTTTATGAAAGCGATAATTGGCACTTAAGAAATCCTTGCTGGTCTCCTCGCTGTCTTTGGTACGCCGCATTTCCTCGAGACTCGCGGTAAGATCTCCCGCGTTGTCTGCCGTGATGTTCTTCGCTGCAAAGTAGGCCGCATAGCTCTCTATCGCAAGACGGAAATCAAACAAGTCCTTGCTGTCAACCGAGCCAATCAGCAACAGCGCTGATGCCTGTGGGCCAAGTGATTCTGGGGGTGCAGAGCAGATAAACGTGCCCTTTCCCGCCGCTGTCTCAACAATAGACATCTCCTGAAGTCGACGCAGGGCCTCCCGGATCACGTGGCGTCCTACGTTAAACTGTTCGCATAGCTGTCCCTCCGAAGGAAGCTTATCTCCCAGTTTAAGTTCTTTGTTGCGAACGGCTTCCAGTATTGCGTCCACTACATATTGGTTCAGTGGTACTTTTTCAATCGGTTTGGCTGTAGTCATTTCCATTTTTTCACCTTTTCGCCCTGTTTTGTCAAAGCCTGGCAATATTCAATCCTTATTATATAAAAAAGCGAGCAAATGCGCAAGAGTGAAAAAACAATCGTTCTTTAATGTTGTTGAATTTGCCAAACCATCCAAAACATCTCGATCAGGCAACGATTCAAGTTGCAGGGCATATTCATTTTTTGTCACGTTTTGTCAGTCGCAGATCAGGAAGGCCCGAATCGGAGATGCTTCCATGCCGCGGAAGGGGATCGGTGCGACAATTAACTGGGCCGTTTTCAAATCATCCGGCACAGCATAGTAGTTTGTCAGACACTCGGCAATATAGATCCCATTGCCCAGCAGCGTTTTGTGGGTATCCAGGACACCGCCGCCGTCGGTCTGCATATCCAGCGCCACCAAAACGAAACCCTTTTCGACGATCCATTTTGCCAATTCACCGGAGACATAGGCTGTGTCTGAAAAATAATCAGGCTTGCCCCAATTCAGATTGTTATAACCGCACATCAGCAGCAGCCGTTTGCCCTTTGTCTCCACACCCTCCGGCATCCGAGGCTCCACCATATCCACAGTGATCGGGCCCCGTTCCACAACAGGGAGCTTGACAATGATACAGTCGCCGCACAGCGTCTCCAGCTTGGCATCATCAATACAGCTGTTAAACCCAAAGTGCTTCGGCGTATCCATATGGGAACCTGTATGGAGATGCATCTTGATATGGCCGGAATAGCGAGTTTTCATATAGTCCGTCTCCGGCGTGTACAGGAAGGTCAACTCCGGCGGCAGATATTTTGGATCCGGGAAAATGCTGGCGTCTTTGTCGAGAGGCACGGTCAAATCAATGATTTTCATGGCATATTCTCCTTTCTGTTTTATGCGCGAATAACATCTTTGGCAAATTTGAGAAATGTTTCTTCCGAAACGAGGCCTTTGGTAACAAACGCCTCCGCAACGATATGATCGAGGATTTCCACGACCTGATCGTTTGTTGCTTCCAGGCCGTATTTATCCAGAAACAGGCGCACTGAATTCTTTCCGCTGCTCTTGCCCAGGACAAATTCAACATCCTTGGTGCGTCCAATTACAAACGGATGCACAGGTGCCATATAATTACTCACGGCAACTGTCTCGTTGTGGGCCAGCTTATAGGCAATATCCATGGCAATCCCAGATTCGGACTGATATGGGCGGTCGCCAACAACAGACTTATTGGAGTGCAGGGCGATCTTGGCAATTTTTGATACCAGCTCGCTGGTGGCCATAATTTCATGCAGTTGGATGCCAGTGTGGATTCCCTTGTGGATTTCCAGCACAATTGCCATTTCCTCTGTTGCCACGTTGCCGCCGCGTTCGCCGAGACCGTTGATTGCGCCGTGGATCACCTCCGCTCCACCGCGAATCGCCGCCAGACAATTGGCGTTGCCACAGCCGATGTCATTGTGCCCGTGAAATTCCAAGTGGAGTCGCGGGAACCACTCCTTGAACCGGCGGAACATCCCCTCCACGGCATCCGGAGTAGCACAGCCATATGTATCAACCATAACAAGTCCGTCCAGCGCCGTCTTTTCATATAACTCTGAAACGATCCACCTGGTAAACTCCACCGGAGTACGGAACCAATCCCAACCCATGAAGGAAGTATAGAGGCCATGTTCCTTGGCATAATTAATTGCGCCCGCTAACTTGTCGATCAGCTTTTGGGGGGTATCCTTATAGGCGTATTTGATCGTATAGGGATTGACACAATACTCAATGATGGTACCGTCGCAGCCGATATCCACCGCCAACTCTACATCCTTCTGTATAGCTCTGCAAAAGGCAAAAATCTTACTATCGGGGTACTTTTTTGCCACCATGCGGCGCATGGCATTTTCCACTTGTGCCGATACCACCGGCATGCCCGCCTCAATACGGGGAACCTTCATCGCAGCAAGTGCATCTGCAATGCGTACCCGCTCGTCCTCCAACAGCACTACGCCGGGGGTTTGATCGCCGTCACGGAGTGTCACGTCGTGGATCTGAACATATTCGGGCTTCAGAGCCTTGTCCTCGAAATCAAAGTTGAATTTAGATGTCCACTTC
Organism: uncultured Oscillospiraceae bacterium; assembly: GCA_934597125.1. Lineage (GTDB taxonomy): Bacteria > Bacillota > Clostridia > Oscillospirales > Oscillospiraceae > Vescimonas. The sequence continues at coordinate 21,543 of CAKTQM010000001.1, read as the reverse complement.
ACGTTGTCCGCGTAATACGGCTCTTCCAAGGGGAAATCAGGGATTTCTTTTTTCTCCAGATAATTCATGCTTTTATCCTTTCTTACCTTAGCTTCCCGCCAAATAGGCTTTGACGATAGAAGGATCGCTGCGCAGCGTTTCGGACAGATCCTCCCTTGTAATTATGCCGTTTTCCAGCACGTATGCGCGATGTGCTACCTTGAATGCCATCTTGGCGTTCTGCTCTACAATAATCATTGTGATGCCGTGCTCCCGGTTCAGCAGCGGGAAAAATTCGAAAATTTCCTGTACCACCAGAGGAGCCAGCCCAAGGGAGGGCTCGTCAAACAGCATAACCTTCGGCTTTCCCATAACACCGCGACCGATCGCCAGCATTTGCTGCTCACCACCAGACAACGTGCCCGCCCGTTGTTTTTCACGTTCCTTTAACCGGGGGAACAGTGTATATATTTCCTCGATGGATTGTTCAATTTCCGCATTGGGCCGCAGATAGGCACCTAAAATCAGGTTTTCCCGGACAGACAGAGAGGGGAACACATGTCGTCCTTCCGGAACCAGACAGATGCCCTCTTTCGCCACTTTGTTTGCCATATGAGGCAGAGCCTTCTTGTGATAGAGGATCTCACCTTTTTCCGGTGTAATCACCCCCGCGATCGCTTTGAGCATAGTAGACTTTCCTGCTCCGTTTGCACCAATGATCGTGATGATCTCTCCATCATTGACGCAGATACTTGCATCACGCAGGGCGGAAATGTGTCCATAGTTCACACTCAGATGGTTGACTTCAAGCATCTTCATCCTCCGTTCCCAAATACGCCTCAATGACCTTCGGATTCTTCTGAATTTCCGCAGGCGTCCCGTTCGCGATCTCTTTGCCAAATGATACAACGTATACCTTATCACACAGCCCCATGATGACCTCCAGCCTGTGCTCAATGATGATAATACCCACGCGGTATTTCTCGCGGATCAGTCGGATATACTGCATCAAATCCTGAATTTCATTGGGGTTCAATCCTGCGGCAGGTTCATCCAGCATCAGAATTTTGGGCTGCAGGGCCATGGCGCGGATCAACTCGATGCGGCGCTGCTGACCATAAGGCAAATTGCTGGGGCTGATATTTGTGGGCCCAGTCCAGCCGAATTCCTGCAGCAAATCTTCTGCCTGTTTCCGCAGTTGGGCATAGCTTTTCTTTTCCTTGTTTGCCAGAATTACTTCAATGTTATCAACAATATCCAGACTGGGAAACAGCCGGATATTCTGAAATGTGCGGGAGATACCATTTCGGGCAATTTGCCATTTTTGCTTATGGTGCAATGTTTTGCCGTCCAGCGTAATATCGCCGGAATCCGCCGGTGTAATGCCAGAGATCAGATTCAGAATCGTGGTCTTGCCAGCGCCATTCGGCCCGATAATCCCGACGATCTCGCCCTCATTGACCTGGCAATTGAAGGAGTCCACAGCCTGCACGCCGCCAAAGTTTTTGGAAAGGTTTTTAACCTGCAGCATCTGTCCCATCCTCCTTTCCGACACTTACCAGCTTGCGGTTGTTGCGTTTCCGCAGCCACTTTACAATCCCTTTGATCGATAGTTCCTTATCACCCATCACTCCATTTGGACGATAACTCAGAATAATGATCACGGTAACACAGTAGATAATCGTTCGCCACTCATCGGCAAAACGCAGCAGTTCCGGAAGGCTGAGCAGAACCAAGCTGGAAAGAACGGCACCGGTAATACTGCCTCGACCACCAAAGAACACCATGATGATCCACTCGGCAGACTTCAGCCAGCCGAACATACTTGGCTCCACATAAGAAGTGTAAAACACATACAGGCAGCCGGCAAACGCGGCAAACAGCGAGCCAATCACAAAAGCTGTCAGTTTGTGGTGATATGCAGCAACACCCAGTGTTTCGGCAGCCAGTTCATTGTCGCGGATCGCAAGGGATCTGCGGCCGAAGTTGGAGTTTTTCAATGTGGCCGCAACAGCAATCGCCACAGCTAAGCTCACTACAACAATGGGAAAAGTGATTTTGATGGGAACGCCAAGTAAACCCGTGGCGCCGCCGGTCAGTTTTACACTGATGTTCAGTGCCGCACGAATGGCTTCGCCAAATCCAAAGGTGACCAGAGAGAAAAAGTCCTGGCGAAGGCGAAGCGCTACAGCGCCAATCAGAAATGATAGGACACCTGTTATCAACATGGCAAACAGGAATGCCAGCCAAATCGGAAAACCTAATTTCAGTACGGCTATACCGGAACAATAAGCACCGACCGCCATCAGAGCGCCCTGTCCAAGAGAAAACATACCGGTCAAGCCTGTGACAATGTAGGTTCCGAGTACGCCGATAATCGAAATACCCACAAAGGTAAAAATAGACAGATAGTAACTCATTCTCGTCTCCTTCCTTCACCGTCAGACCTTCTGCTCAACGGAAATACCCGCAATGCCGCGCGGTCTGAAGATCAGGAACGCAATGATAACCAAAAACGTTCCAATGGGAGTCGCGCTTGCGCCAAAGAAATAAGTCAAGAGCATTTCCACGACACCCAAAGCGAAGGAGCCGGCAATGGCGCCGTTCAGAGAGCCCAATCCACCGATAACAGAGGCCATAAAACCCTTTACCACCAAAAGGCCCATCTGGGGATAGACGGTGTAATTAATGCCGAGAAAAATACCCGCGATGCCGCCGATCACACCGGCGATGAAAAAAGCAACCGAAATTACCCAGTTTACCTGAATGCCCATTAGGGAACAGGTGGTCAAATCTGTTGCAGCTGCGCGGATGGCAATTCCCAGCTTTGTCTTCTGAAGAAAAATATTAAGCAGGATCAACAGAACAATGCTGACCACAAACATGAGGATATATGTTTTGGGGACTACCGCGCCGAAAATATCAACCGTATTGGTCTTGAACAGCGGGGGGAATCCAAAAACATTTTTACCAAACTTGATGGCTAAAATATTCTGAATCAGTGTCAGGACGGTGATGGAGGCAACAAACAGGTAAATCAGCGGGCCGTTGTTGATGCGCAGCTTGCGGAAAGCAAAGAATTCCACACCGACGTCCAATATACCGCAGAGGATAGCGGTCAACACAAATGTGACAACCCAGGAGCATCCAGCGGTTTTCAGAAAATAGCCAATGAAACCGCCGCACGCCATAATGACACCATGGGCAAAATTGCTGAAATTCAGAATACTGTAAATCATTGCGAAGCCGACAGCAATCAGCGAGTAGACTGCACCGATCGCCAGGCCGGTTATCAGATATTGCATACTATTTCCTCCAGTTCGCCAAACGTTTTTGCATCTCCGGTCGGGCAAAAATGCCCGACCGGAGATATTGACTTCTTGTTCGGCTTACTCGCATTTAGGAGATGGTTTCAAACCGCGTGACCGTGCAAGGCTTGCCATCGACAACATTCAGAATCGCCATAGGCAGTCCGACGGGCATGTGTGTATCGGCGGACAGAGTAAATTCGCCCATCCAGCCCTCCACCTGGATGCCAGATAACGCATCCGTCAGGGCTTCGGAGTCAACACCGCCGCACTTCTCCACGGCGGCCACGATGCAGGACAGCGCGTCCATGGCGATATAGGTCTGGGCGTTGGTTTCGAAGTCATATTTGGCCACAAACTGATCATTATAGGCGTTGATCGCATCTACATCATAAGCAATGTTGTACGGGAAATACGTGTTATTCTCAGCAGCCTCGCCAGCCAGATACACATTGGGGACAAAGCTATTGGCGCCCAGGATATCGCAGGTCAGGCCGACTTCACGGGACTGCTGTACGCAAGTGGGAACCTGCGCAGGATAGTTGGGGAAATAAATGGCGTCAGGATTCGTGGAGAGAATCTTGGTCAGCTGCGTACGATAGTCGGTATCCGAATCAGCAAAGCTCTCGGCGGCAACAATCTTGCAGCCCTTGGACTCTACATATTCCATAAAAGGATTGGCCATCGAAGTGGAATAGGAGTTGCCGGAGTTATACAGTACGGCAAAATTCTTGGCCCCAAGAGTGTCCATGGCAAAATTGGCAATCACGGTTGCCTGCTGGCTGGCGCTGGGCTGGGCAATGTACATGTAGCGATAGGCCTCACCGGCGTCGTTCAGCACGCAGTTATCGTCAATATAGGCACCAACAATAGGAACCTTATAGGTCTCAGACAAAGGTGCCAAAGCGATGCCGATATTAGAGATGTGGGGGCCGATCACGACATTCGCCTTGTCCTGTTCACACAGGCGCTTGTAGGCGTTGATGGACTCTGTTACATCACCCTTGATATCATACTCTACCAGACGAATCTTGATTTTGCCGCCGATTCCACCAGCTTCGTTGATTTCGGCAGCCATGTCCTCGATACCGTTTCTGGCACTGGTACCCTGCTGACCAGTACTGCCTGTAATATCCTCCATCACGCCGATCACGATTTCCGTGGCTTCTTCGTTGGAGGCGGGGTCATTCGAAGGGGCGGGAGTGCTGTTTCCGCCACACGCAACCAAGGCAACGACCATGGTGAGTGAGAGGAGCATTGCAAGAATCTTTTTCATTTTTGTTGTTCCTTTCCTTTTTATTGTTTTGATCTCCCCTTCAGGGGCGGTCAACGACTTGAATGGCCTGCTTCGGACACACCATGGTGCACATGCCGCAGCCGATGCACCCCTCGTGCCGGCCCTCTGCAGCAGGCTTAACGGTCACCACTCCATCCTGGAGGGATAGAGCTTCCCAAGGACAGCGCTCCACACAGATGCCACAGCGGACACATTGTTCATGATTCACCTGGGAAATCCGGTGAATATCAAATAACTGGTCTCTCGTCAGTGCGCTGTCGGATGCCTTTCCGATCAGATCTGCCGCGTCCATGTCCTTTCTGTCCAGATATGCCTGGAATTCCTGCAAGGTCTTTCTTACCCAGTTCGGCCCAAGAATTAGCGGTGCGGAGGCGCACTGTACAATTGAAGCACCCGCCAGCATAAACCGCACCACGTCCAATCCATCATAGCACCCGTTGGTGGCAAGGATCGGCATGTTTCGATCCAACTTGCGCACCTGATTGATGCGATAACAGGTGATCGGCACTACCCAGGGGCCGCCCACACCGCTCCAGGTATCCAGGAAAGGATGCTGTGTCTCTACATCCGGCAGAAAACCGACAAAACGATTGTGAACGGTTACACCGCCGACACCGATTTCTCTTAGGTACTGAATGATTGGCCCCCATTCTCCGCCTGTGTCTGCGCTCATTTTTACAATGACAGGGATATTGCACGCATCGACAATTTTCTTTACACCTTGGCAGCGTCCAAGGAAATTATCCACCTGCTTGTCCACGGATTCATTGGCGTGGATGCCATCCAAATGCGGGCATCCGATGTCTAACTCCACACCGCGCATACCGCGCCGCTCCATCTCGGCGGCTTTCTCGGCCATCCAGTCAACTTCACCCCACAGGCTTCCGATAATGTGCGCATTGTGATCCTCGGCGTAGCTGGCTGCCTCGGCAAGCGTATCCATCCATCCCTCTTCTTCACTCATCATGCCGCCCCGACACATCAGCGTAAAATCTCTGTCAATCTTCCCCTGAACGGGCTGGAGCCTGGAACTAAAAACCATATAACGGGCGATCTTCTTTTGATCCAGCATATAGGGGAATTGACAAAGTGTTTTAGGAATGATTCCGGCAGCTCCGTTGTCAATATGAGTCTTCAACTGGTTCAACGAATGGGTGTGATCCGCTGCCGACAGCAACAACGGATTTTTAAAATGGATCCCCGCCATGGTCACTTCGGTTTTCCGCATGATTCTACCTCCTTTACCAAACAGATATTATAATACTTGCAGATTTTGCTTCACCCGATTCAAATTACCGCATTGCTAAAGTTACTTCACCCTCAGCAGCCAGTTCCGTGCGGCAGTAGACTTTGGCCAAACAGGTCGCAATGGATTTTTCAGCACGCTCGGACAGGATGGATACCTCAATTGTCAGAGTATCTTCCGGCAGGATCTTTTGACGGAAGCGCACGTTATTAATTCCCAAAAAAAGGGGAATCCGTCCTCTATAGCGATCTTCCGTCAGCAGAAGGATATCCGCCGATTGCGCCATACATTCTACCGTGTATACACCTGGAAATACCGGCTCGTCCGGAAAGTGTCCCCGAAAGATCTCTCTTTCCGGAGCGACATAGAACGTTGCGGTCAAGCGTCTGTTGGGAATCAGTTCCTCCACTGTATCCACCAGAAGCATTGGATCTCTATGGGGAATAATCTTTTTGATCTCTTCTCGATTCAGTATCATTTTGCCCTCCTCATCCTGTTGGCTTGTTGGACATGTTGTGCTTATAGAATAACCACATTTTGTGAAAAAAGCAATACTCGTAATAGACAAAAATTGATCTCTTTCTTTGTAATAATAGACAATATTGCGCAGAATTATTAGGCTATTTTGTAGACTTAGTCCAATTACTGTGGGTAATTTTTTGGTAAGCCACAACAATGCGGATATGTCCATGTGAGTGAATATGTTGTTGGCCTGTCCAATAAGACGGGAGCTCATGTTTTTTAAAAACTCACCACATTGTCTGCAAAGAACGTGCTAAGTATCTTGACTCGTCCCCAGTCAACCATACAATGGCACGATCTCTTGAAAAGCGGAGAGGTCATAAAGAGGGCAGGAGCTGCGGCTCCTGCCCTCTTTATGACCGTATGGAAATATGTCCTCTCCGTTAATAAAAAAGCGGTCGCAAATAAGACCTCTTTGGAAGCAGTCCCCCACATTCAGCAGATCATAAGGCTGCTCCTATTGTTGGACGTATTGCATCTGTGCGAATTGACTCTCCTTCTTGACGGAGTGTTTGTGCTGAACAGTAAACTATGCTGACCGCCCAGACAGGGGTATCTGCTTTTTCCTATGGAGCAAAGGCCCGGTGCATTTTGGGTATGGCAAAGCCACTCCGAAAACAGAGTGGCGTATTTTACATTTTAGCACTGCACTCCGGTGAATGCAAGGGCTTTTCCCGCACTTTTTCATTTTCAGCGGATGGCGTGAAATCCCGCACTTTTTGCCACCGTATTTTGGGATATTTGCGTCTTGACGGCGGAAAATCATACGACTACAATGTACCATATTTTGATGAGCGCCGGTCTCGTTTCCTGCCAAGCGTCCGGCGCGGAAGGGACGGAAAGCGGCGTATGAAATATGTATTTGTCACCGGCGGCGTGGTGTCCGGACTGGGAAAGGGCATCTGCGCGGCGTCGCTGGGACGGCTTTTGAAGCAGCGGGGCGTGCGGGTGCGCAACCAGAAATTCGACCCCTATTTGAATGTAGATCCCGGCACCATGAGCCCCTATCAGCACGGCGAGGTGTTTGTCACCGACGACGGCGCCGAGACCGATCTGGATCTCGGCCACTATGAGCGGTTTGTGGATGAGAGCCTGACAGGCCGCTGCTCCGTGTCGTCGGGGCGGGTCTACTGGGATCTGCTGAACCGTGAGCGTCAGGGCGCTTTTTTAGGCGGCACGGTGCAGATCATCCCCCACGTCACCGACGAGATCAAAAGCCACATCTACGCCATGGAGCAGGAGGATGTGGACGTGCTGATCTGCGAGATCGGCGGCACCGTGGGCGACATTGAAAGCCAGCCCTTCCTGGAGGCCATTCGCCAGGTGGCGGTGGAAAAGGGCCGGGAAAACGTGGTGTACATCCACGTCCCCCTGATCGTCCAGATCCCCGGCAGCGGCGAGCTGAAAAGCAAGCCCACCCAGCACTCCGTTAAGGAGCTGCTGAGCATCGGCATCCAGCCGGATATTCTGGTCTGCCGCTCCGACGTGCCCATTCCGGAGGACATGCGCCGGAAGATCGCCCTGTTCTGCAACATGTCGGAGGACTGTGTTATCCAGAACACCACGGCGGACACCCTGTACGAGGTACCGCTGCTGCTGCAGAAGGAGGGGCTGGACGAGATCGTCTGCCGCAAGCTGGGTCTTTCCTGCCCGCCGGCGGACATGACCCACTGGGCCGCCATGGTCAGCGACATCAAAAACGCCAAAAAGCAGGTCACCATTGCTCTGGTAGGCAAATACGTGCAGCTGCACGACGCCTATCTCAGTGTGGAGGAGTCCCTGTTCCACGCCGGCACCGCCTGCGGCGCGGTGGTTCACATCCGCTGGATCGACTCGGAGACCGTGACGGAGGACAACGCGGCCCGGCTTCTCTCCGGCTGCGGCGGTATTCTGGTGCCCGGCGGCTTCGGCGACCGGGGCATCGAGGGCATGATCGCCGCCGCCCGCTATGCCCGCGAGAACAACGTCCCCTATCTGGGCATCTGTCTGGGCATGCAGATCGCTGTCATCGAGTTTGCCCGCCATGTGGCCGGCTGGGCCGACGCCCACTCCACCGAGATGGCTCCCCAGACCGCCCATCCCGTCATCGACCTGATGCCGGATCAGGTGGGCGTGGCCGCCAAGGGCGGCACCATGCGGCTGGGCCAGTACCCCTGCGTGCTGGCCCAGGGCAGCCGCGCCCGCGCCCTGTACGGCCAAAGCGAGATCAGCGAGCGGCACCGCCACCGCTACGAGTTCAATAATGACTTCCGCGAGCGGCTCACCGCCGCCGGCCTGCTCCCCACCGGCACCTCGCCCGATGGGCGGCTGGTGGAGATCGTGGAGCTTCCCCATCACCCCTGGTTCGTGGGCGCTCAGTTCCATCCCGAATTCAAGAGCCGTCCCGACCGGCCCCATCCCCTGTTCCGCGGCTTTGTGGCGGCGGCACTGGGTCATCAATAAGTTCTCTCCCTCTTCCGCATCCGCGGGGGCCGTTTTCCGGCCCCCGCGGATGCTTTGTGTCAATTCTTGCGGAGTTTTTCCGCCGGTGACACATCTTCCTTGACTCTTTTTCCGCCCCCTGCTATAATACGCCCACCCTGAAAGATTTTCGGCTTCCGCGGCAAAAAAACCTTGCTCGTCACGCTGCGTCATATGCTATCATCCGTTGACAGAAGCACGACTGCCGCTTGTTTTTAGAGAGGAGAAACTTATGCTTGACATCCAACACCTAACCAAATGCTACGGCGAAAAAAAGGCCGTGGACGATCTGACCCTGCACATCGCCCCCGGCGAGATCTATGGCTTTATCGGCCACAACGGCGCGGGCAAGACCACCACCTTGAAATCCGTGGTGGGCATCCTGCAATTCGACCAGGGGGAGATCACCATTGACGGCAAGTCCATCAAGACCGATCCCCTGACCTGCAAGCGCCAGCTGGCCTATATCCCCGACAATCCCGACCTGTACGAGTTCATGACCGGCATCAAATACCTGAACTTCATCGCCGACGTGTTCGGCGTGGGGGCGGCGGAACGGCAGCAGCGCATCCGCAAGTACGCCGACGCCTTCGAGCTGACCGACGATCTGGCTCAGCCCATCGCCGCCTATTCCCACGGCATGAAGCAAAAGCTGGCTATCATCGCCGCGTGGATCCACCAGCCCCGCCTTATCATCATGGACGAACCCTTCGTGGGGCTGGATCCCAAGGCCGCCCATCTGCTCAAGGGCATGATGCGGGAGATCTGCGATCAGGGCGGCGCCATCTTCTTCTCCACCCACGTGCTGGAGGTGGCGGAAAAGCTCTGCGACAAGGTAGCCATCATCAAGGGCGGCAGGCTGATCCGCTCCGGCACCATGGAACAGGTCAAGGGCGACGACAGTCTCGAGGAAGTCTTCCTGGAGCTGGAGGAGGACGCATAAATGGTTAAGACCTTATTAAAAAAGCAGCTGCTGGAGATCTTCCGCAGCTACTTCTATGATGCCAAGAAAAACAAGGCCCGCTCCCGCGGCGGCACCATCGCCTATATCGTGCTGTTCGTCCTGCTGATGGCGGGCCTGCTGGGGGGGATGTTCACATTCCTGTCGGTGTCCCTGTGCGCGCCGCTGGCGGCGGCGGATATGGCGTGGCTGTATTTCGTCATCATGGGGCTGCTGGCGATCCTGCTGGGCGCTTTCGGCAGCGTGTTCAACACCTATTCCGGCCTGTATCTGGCCAAGGACAACGATCTGCTGCTGTCCATGCCCATTCCGGTGCGGGTCATCATGACCTCCCGCCTACTGGGCGTGTACCTGATGGGTCTGATGTATTCCATCATCGTGATCCTGCCCGCCGTCATCGTCTACTGGCTCACCGTGCCCGTCACCGCGGGCGTCATCCTGGGGGGCGTGGTGCTGATGGCGCTGATCTCCCTGTTCGTGCTGACACTGTCCTGCGCCCTGGGCTGGGTGGTAGCCAGGATCAGCCTGAAGCTGAAGCACAAAAGCTTCGTCACCGTCGCGGCGTCGCTGCTGTTCATCGCGGCGTACTATTTCTTCTATTTCCGCGCCCAAAGCCTCATCAGCGACCTGCTGCTCAACGCCGTGGACTATGGCGCGAAGATACGGGACGCGGCCTATCCCCTGTACCTGTTCGGCCGTGTGGCCTGCGGCGACGGCCTTGCCATCGCCGTGGTCTCCGCCGTGGTGATCGCCCTGCTGGCGCTGGTGTGGTATCTCATCGCCCGCAGCTTCGTGAACATCGCCACCGCCTCCGGCGCCGCCGCCAAGGCGGTGTATCGGGAGAAGACGGTCAGGCAGGCAGGCCCGGACACCGCCCTGCTGCGCAAGGAATTTGCCCATTTCACCGCCAGTCCCAACTACATGCTCAACTGCGGTCTGGGCGTGCTGCTGATGATGGCCGGCGGCGTGGCGCTGCTTGTCAAGGGCGGCATGTTCCTCCCCATGCTCAGCGCCCTGTTTGCGGAGCAGGAGGACTGCGTCCCCCTGCTGCTGGCCGCCGCCATCTGCTTGCTGGCCAGCATGAACAACACCGCGGCCCCCTCCGTCTCGCTGGAGGGCAAGGGGCTGTGGCAGCTGCAGTCCCTGCCCATCACGCCGTGGCAGGCGCTGCGGGCCAAGCTGATGATGCAGGTGCTGCTGACGGGGATCCCCGCAGCGTTCTGCGTGCTGTGCGCGGCGGTGATCGCGCCCCTGGCGCCTCTGGAGCTGCTGATGCTGGTGCTGACGCCCCTGCTGTACACGCTGTTCTACGCGCTGGTGTGCCTGACGCTGGGACTGAAAATGCCGGTGCTGACCTGGACAAGCGAGATCACCCCCATCAAGCAGAGCGGCTGCGTGGCTATCGCGCTGCTGATCGGCTTTGTGTACCCAGCTCTGCTGTGCGGCGGCTATCTGGCCCTGGGCTGGAAGCTGGGCTTTGTGGTCTACGCGGCGCTGTTCGCGGTGCTGACGCTGGCGCTGTCCGCCGCGCTGTACCTTTGGCTGAAACGCAAGGGCACCAAACTCCTGGCCGCCCTGTAAATCTGACAAAACCGCCCGCATACCGAAAGGTATGCGGGCGGTTTTTCCTATTGGCTTTTTACCGTCTTCCGCCGCCGAAGCCGCCTCCACCGAAACCTCCGCCGCGGCTGCCGCCGCGGGAGCCGCCGAAGCCGCCCCCGCCAAAGCCGCCGCTGCGGCCATTGCCGCGGGGCGGACGATAGCCGCTCTGGGGCGGCCGGTAGCCTCCGCCGCCCATGGGCGGGCGGGGCCCGCCGCCATAATGGGCCGGTCGTGGCGGGCGCGGCGCACGGGGACGCAGCGCGCGGCCCCAGAAGATGGGATAATAGGGCACGGTGGGGATCACGCCGATGCCGCTCCTGTACCGGCGGCGGTAGCGGTCATACCGCACCCGATCCAGCAGCGCCCACACCACAAAGATGGCGACGATCAGCGCCACCACGCCGCCGACGGACACGCCACCGGAGTTGGTCTTCGCCGGCGCCGTCCAGCTGCCGCCGCCATTGCTGTAACCGCCGGAGCCGCCCAGATTCGCCTGACCGTAGAACACATCCGCCTGACGGAAGAAGGCAGCCGCCGCGCCGTCAAAGTCGCCGCTGTAATAGAGGCTTTCAATGGCCTGTTTCAGCTTTTGCTGCATGGTGTCATACTGGTTCAGCACCCGCAGCACATTGTCGCCGCAGGCCACGTAGTAGTCGTCGTTTCGCACCATCAGCAGCAGCATGTCGTTGGCTCCCAGGCCCCAGTCCGCGCCCAGGCGCTTTGCCGCCGTCTCCGGCGTCCAGCCGTTGACGCTGTCCACGGCGGCCACCGCCACCACGGCGTAATACTTCTGATCCCACGCGGTGTTGTACTCCCGCAGCAACTGCTCCGTGCCATCGCTCAGCAGTCCTGCCTCGTCGCAGATCCACTGCTGGTATTTGACCTCCGGCAGCGCCACCGGTTCTCTGTCCAGAAAGCTGTCCTTCCGCGCCAAACCGATGCACACGCTGCCCGCAACGGCCAGCACCAGCACCACCCACGCCACCGCGCGGTTTTTGAAGAATTTCATAAGCTGCTCCTTTCCAAAGGAGATCGTCGTTTTGCCAGGGCTCCCTTGTGTAAAGGGAGCTGTCAGCGCGGAGCGCTGACTGAGGGATTGCCGCGGCGTTAAAAAAATATGCCGATGGCATATTTTTAGCCGCGATCTCGGCGGCTATGCCGCCGTAGCTGCCATCAAGTTCTCACCGCATCCTTTTGTGACAACCCCTCCGTCACGGCTTCGCCGTGCCACCTCCCCTTGCACAGGGGAGGCTTTGAAAAAGGTTTTACCCTCTCAGCTCCATCAGCTTCTGCTTCAGCTCGCCCTCGATGCGGCCCAGCTCGGCTTCGGCTGCTTTGCGCTTGGCGGCGCCCTCCTTCTGGATGCGGGCCACCTCGTCCAGAGTGGAGATCAGCTGCTCGTTGGTGTGCTGCAGCGTTTCGATATCCACCACGCTGCGCTCCGCCTCTTTGGCGGTGGCGATGGTGCCCATCTTCAACGTGTCGGCGTTCTTCTTCAACAGCTCGTTCGTCATCTCGGTCACGGCGTTCTGGGCGGCGGTGGCCTGACGGCTGTGCTCCATGCCCAGCGCCAGCACCATCTGACTCTTCCACAGGGGGATGGTGTTCACCAGCGAGGACTGGATCTTCTCGATCATCAGGGTGTCGTTGTTCTGCAGCAGCCGGGTCTGGGGCCCCATCTGGATGGACACCATGCGTGTCAGCTCCAGATCGTGCAGCTTCTTCTCAAACCGGTCGCACATGCTCACCAGATCGTTATAGGCCTGCGCATCCTCGGCAAGGCCGGACTGCTCCGCCTTCTTGCGCAGCTCCTCCAGCTCGCCGGCACGCACCTCCGCCAGCCGCTTTTTGCCCGCCAGGATGTACATAGTCAGTTCCTTGTAATATTTCAGGTTCAGCTCATACATCTGGTCGAACATCGCCACGTCCTTCAGCAGGGCAATCTGATGGCTCTCCAGATTCTGGGCGATCTTGTCCACGTTGGACTCCACCTTGCTGTACTGGGCCTTCATGGTCTCAATGCGGTTGCCGGTCTTTTTGAACAGGCCCGCCAGCCCCTTCTTCTCCTCCTCGGCGCCAAAGCCCTTCAGCTCCACCACCAGGCGGCTGAGATCCTCGCCGATCTCGCCCATGTCCTTGTTGCGGACGTTCGCCAGCGCGCTCTCGGAGAAAGTTGCCACGCTCTTCTGAGCCGCCGCGCCGTATTGCAGCACCTGATTGGTGTCCCGCACGTCGATCTTCTTGGCGAATTCGTTGACGGCGGCGCGCTCCTGCTCGTTGAGCATGCTGTCATCCAGCACCACCGGCTCCACTTCCTTCTTGACCTCCGGCGCGGCGGGGGTGACGGGCGCCTCCGGCGTCAGGGTCAGGGTGGGCACCTCGGCGGCGGCAGCGGTATCGGGGGACAGGGTCAGTTCCGGCATATTCAGGTTGTCAGTCATGGTTTTGATTCCTTTCTGTATGTTTTCTTTCTTGAAATACTCTTTGTATTACAGCTCCAGTTTGTATTACAGTTCCAGCGTCGTACCGCCGTCCTGCTCCTCCTCATGGGCGGGGGCGTCCTGCACGGCCCTGTGCAGCGGATCCTCCGACAGCCCCTCCCGGGCCATCATGTTTTCCAGCACCACCATATCGGTGGACAGATCCAGCGCCTCGGCGCTGAACAGGTTGTCCAGCTGCTTTTCAAAGGCGGTGATGATGGCAGCCATCATGTCCTCCACCTTGTGCATGGTGGAGGTGATATTCTCGCCGGCCACGCCCTGCTGTCCCATACGGTCATAGGCGTTCAGCAGCTTCAGCGTGGTGGGCAGGTAATAGCTCATGAACTTGCGGATCTGAGGCAGCTTCTCCGGATGCTGCTCCACCTGGGCGAAGATCTTACCGCTCAGCTCCTGCAAACGGACGATCTGGGCGGAGATGGTGGGATCGGCGATGCTGTCGTCCAGCCGCTTCATCTCGGCAATGGCCTTTTTTCCGTCGTCGATCATCTTGTCCAGCGCGGCGTTGCCGGTGGGCCTGGGCTTCTCCTCCACCTCCTCCACTGTGTTGGGGCACAGCAGCCGGGCGATAACGCCCACCACCGCGGCGGCGCCCGCCGCCAGCAGATAGTGGGGCAGCCGGTACAGGGGGAACAGCAGCGCATACAGTAGCCACGTGGCCGCCGCCGCGTACAGCGGAACGGCGGACTTACGCACGATTTGTTTCAATGATGCGACCTCCCTTCTGGGGATGAAAACTCATATTACATTATACCCCAATCGCCGCCCTTTGGCAAGGAAAAGAGACGGCTTCCGCCGTCTCTTTTCCCGCGACCTATACCCCAATGACCCGCAGCACCGTCAGGCCACGGGTGCCGTCGGTGGGGTCGATGAACACCGGCAGCTGCGGCGGGTCGTACGTCCACCAGACAAACAGCGCCCATATCCCCAGCAGCACAAGCAGTCCCAGCACGTTCCAGCCGACGCCGTTCAGGCTTCCCCTGGCCTGCACCCGCCAGGACACCAGCGCCGCCAGCAGCACCGCCGCCTGGAACAGCACCACATCCACCACCATGCTGCCGGTTCCCAGCGCGCCGGTATAGGTATAGTACACCAGCGGGATCAGCAACAGCCCCGCCAGCAGCCCCAGCGCACGGGCCATCAGCACCGGACGGCGGCTTTTCCGCAGCACCGCCGCCTCCACCAGCGACCACACGATCCAGGGCACCGCCAGCAGCTTCATATGCTCCCACGTGGACTCGTTGACGGCGGCAAAGGCCGCCACCACGGAACTCTGTCCGCTCCAGTCGTATACAAAATGCAGTAGGTTTCCCAAAATCAGCGTCAGAAACAGTCCCGCCAGCTCCCATTTCCGCCATCTTCTGTCTGTCATGTAAGACCCCTCCCCTTCTTGTACGCTTTCAGGGAGATTGTACGCCCCGACGGGGGATTTTATACCGGCTTGGCCCCAAATGCTTGCGAAAAACGGCAAAATGTGGTATAATATATAGAGGAAGAAATGGATACGGCGCAGAGCGGTTCGCTCTGCGCGCTTTTTTCGGAAGGAGGCACCCCTATGTCCTTTGATCTGCGTCTGACGCTGCTCTCCGGCGGCGAGCTGACCGCCGCCGCCCAGACCCGCGAGATCCTCGCCTGCAACGACGACACCGCCGCCTACGGCCTGCAATTGACGCCCCGGCAGGCCCAGGCCCTGCTGGAGACCCGCTCCGCCGCCCTGCGCAAAACGGGCCGCGTGGAGCTGGGCGGCACCATCCTGCGGCGGATGATCCTGACCTTCTGCGACTCCCCCTACCTGACGCCGGAGAATTACGAGGAGACGCTCCACCAGCTGGCCGACGCCTTTTACTACTTCAAAAGCGAGACCCAGGATCGGGTGGGGGATGAGGCGCTGCTGCGGTATATGAAGCAATCCTTTGACGGCCCCTGCCACGGCTCCATGGAGCTGCTGACGGGCACCGCCCTGCCGGACATGGCCCGCCGTCTGCGGGCGGGAGGCGGCCGCCATGCATGATCTGACCCGCCGGAGCCTTATCGACCCGCTGGCGCTGGATCAGCAGGATCTTTTTTCCACCCTGCTGGCGGAAAGTCTGCGGTGCGGACTGCTGACCCAGCCGGATCTGCTGCGCCTGCAGGGGGAGAGCCTTGCCCTGCTGGCGGCGCGCTGCGATGCCTGGAGCCGCGGGCAGAGCACTTCCCTCCCCGCTGAGCGGGCGCAGCAGCTGCTGGAGGGCGTGCTCTATTCCGTCTCGCTGGCGCTGAAGGACGCCCCCACGCCGGAGGACGCGGCGGCGCAGCTGGCCCGCCGGCCCCTGTCCGAGCTGTACGAGGCGGGACAGCGCCGCATTGTCCGCAAGCTGCAGGCCGCCCGCGCCGCCCACCGGCAGTTGAAGAAAAACCTGTTCCCCACCTGCAATGAGTTCTACCGCGCCACACTATCGGACGGCATTGACGGCTTTTTCCGGCTGTACCGCCCCGCCTTCTTTCCGCAGGAGCTTCACATCACCGCCGACTATCCCCCGTTTTTCGGCCCGCCGCAAAAGGACGGCATTGAATTTATCGAGGACTACCTCCACGGTTTGTCCCACGAAAACCGTTTTCTCCGCTATTTTGCGCCGGAGACCGTCCACGCCCTGCTGCTGGGGTTTGACGAGGGCTATCCCCAGCTGCTTCTGAACCTGTATGCCCCCGTGCTGGCGGCGGCCCTTGGCTGCGTGCTGACGCGGCGGCCGGTGGCCGCCCTCCGGTGCGACCTCCCCCGCCTGACCGCCCTGCTGGCCGATGCCTCGCGGCAGCAGACGGAAGCCCTGCTCTCTCAGGCGGCGGAGGTATTTCTCCGCAGCGCCCACTGTCCCGAGGGGCTGTCCGCCTATCTCCGCCGCAGCGTGCCGCCGCTGGCGGCGGACATGCACCGCGCCGTATCTCTGGGCCATCCGGAGGCGGTGGTGCCCCTCCCCGCGGATCTATGACCCCTTGCATTTTCTCCCCAAACTGGGTACAATACCCAAAGAAACAACATAAGGAGCGATACCATGGCATTTCAGGGTTTTACACAGCAAACAGTGGATTTTATGTGGGGCATCCGCTTCAATAATGAGCGGGGCTGGTTCCTGGCACACAAGGAGGACTATCTCAACACCTTCCTGGCCCCCACAAAGGAGCTGGGAGAGCAGGTCTACGACGCCCTCCACGCGGCCCTGCCCGATGAGCCGCTGCTGCTGAAGGTGTCCCGCATCTATCGGGACGCCCGCCGTCTCCATGGCCGGGGGCCCTATAAGGATCACCTGTGGTGGTGCATCCGCACCGGTGATAAAGACTGGACGGGCCGCCCCACCTTCTGGTTCGAACTGGGGCCGGATTACTACAGCTTCGGTCTGGGCTTCTGGTCGCCCTCCGCCGCCCTGATGGAGACCTACCGCAAGCAGATCGACGCCCACCCCGAGACCCTTTCCAAGCTGGTGCGGCAGTTCAACCGGCAGCAGACCTTCACTCTGGACGGCCCCGACTACGCCCGCAGCAAGGGGCAGGTGTCCGACCTTCTGCGCCCCTGGTATCAGAAAAAGTCTCTCTCCCTCCGCTGGGAGGGCCCCTTGGACGACCGCATCTTCTCCCCCGCCTTAGCGGATGATATCATTGCGGGTTTCCAGATCCTGATCCCCTTCTACCACTACTTCAACCGCATCGTGGCCCTGACGCCCCAGCAGGAGCGCACCGGCGAGGAGCGGGCCTGACCTCCTCTCTACCCCGCGTAGGTAGCCTTTTCCGCCGCCGCGGTACAATGGCGGACATAAGGAGGATATCGCTATGGATCAATATGTAACCGGCGCCGCCATCAAGGCCCTGCGGGAAGCCGCAAAGCTCACCCAGTTCCAATTGGCGGAGCGCCTCAGCGTCAGCGACAAAACCGTCAGCAAATGGGAGACGGGCCGCGGCTATCCGGACATCACCCTGCTGGAGCCTATCGCGGCGGCTCTCCGCGTCTCGGTGGCCGAGCTGCTGTCGGGCCGCACGGTAGTCAACACCAATGTGTCCGCCAACATGCGCCGCTGCCACTTCTATGTCTGCCCCCTGTGCGGCAACGTGCTGCACAGCATGGGTCAGGCCGCCGTCAGCTGCCACGGCATCACCCTTCCGCCTCTGGAGGCGGAAGGGGCGGAGGACTCCCACGCCATCACCGTGGAAACGGTGGAGGACGAATACCTCGTCACCGTGAACCACCCCATGACACGGCAGCACCACCTGCTCTTTCTGGCCGCCGTGTCCGATGACCGCCTGCAGCTCATCCGCCTGTATCCGGAGGGCCCCGCCCAGACCCGCATCCAGCGCGGCGGCGTCCGCGCCGTATACGCCTGCTGCAATCGGGACGGCCTGTTCAAACGGGAGCTGTAAAAAAATGGCCGGCTTTTCAGCCGGTCATTTTAATCTGTTAAAAAAGCTTCGCAGAATTCGCCGCCCGCAGGCGGCGAACAATTTGGATCATTTTTCTGGCGACATGTGCGTCAGAAAAATTCTTCTCGGCCGCCAGTGTGTCCGAAGGACGCGCGCAGCCGGCCGCAAATCCTTTTGGCAGCAAAATCGCAAGATTTTGCGCCAGCTTAAAAGTCGATGGTTCCGTTCAGCACCTTCAGATCGTACGGCTCGTACACCACCTTGCGATAGGCGTCCACGTCCATCTTCACGCCTGTCCAGTCGCTGTGGATCTCGCCGTTCTGCTTGATCAGCACGTCGTACAGAATGTCGTAGGTCACGCCGTCCGTCCCCTTCTCCACAATGGTGGAATAGGGCAGCGTCTTGTGATACGTCAGGTGCAGACCCTTGTACGCAAAGTGGAAGCCGTTGCGCATCCGGCAGCCGTCCAGCCCCTTATAGGTAAACAGCCGCCGCAGATCGTGCAGGATCTGATCGTGCTCCTCGTCATACAGGTTCTCCGGCGTGGTCTCGGTGTAGTCATACCGGAACTGGACGGGGATACCGTAGGGCAAAAACCGCTCCACATAGGCCGGCAGCTTGTCGGCGGGATAGCGCTTGTACAGCACGCAGTTGATCCGCGTGGGGCAGGCGATGCGGCCCAGCACCTCATCGGGGCTCTCCTCCACATACTTCTGCAGATGGCGGGAGATGTTCATGCAGGTGATCTTGTCACGGTTGCGCTCCGTAAAGGCCACCATCTCGTCCAGCGTGGTGTGTGCCTGCACCGGAAACGTGGTGTTGATATACACCTTGTGGGTGGCGGGGATGGCGTCCAGCATCCGCTGCAGCGCGTCCAGATCCGCCAGCGGTTCACCGCCGGTAAACACGAAATCGCAGCGGGGTGTGATGGCGTCCAGCGTGCGGATCGAGTCGATGATCTTCTCCAGTGAAAAGCCGGTGCAGTCGGCATATTCCTGCTTATTGATACAGAAGGGGCAGTTGTTCTGGCAGTCATAGGGGACAAACACGGTGACTGTGGCGCCGCCTTCACGGGTCTTGTAAGGGTGAGTCATGTATGAGCAAAACCTTTCCGTGTGAATATTCTTCAATATTTTATACCGATGCGGCAAGAAATGCAAGAAAAAAAGCGAAAAACGGTTGTTTACTTATTAACAAACCCTTTTCCGGAGATTTTCCCCGCCCTTTTCTTGACAATCGCCCGCCTTCTGCGGTACATTGTAGGTAAAAAAACGAGAGGAGAGGCCCGCCATGAAGATCCGAAACGAATTGCTCTCTCAGGTGCGCAGCTATGCCGGCCACACGCCCCACGCGGCGGCGGACACGCTGGACTGCTCCCTTGGCGTAAACCCCTACGGCTTTCCCGACGCGGTGAAGGCCGCCTTTGCCGCCTTCGATCCGGAGCGGTTTTATCACTATCCCCACTCCGACGCGCCCCAAAGGGCCATCGTGGACTACTGGGCGGACTACGCCTTCATCGAGCCGGAGAACATCGTCCTCACCGACGGCAGCGTGTCGGCCCTGTACCTTCTGTGCAACATTCTGGCCAAGAAGGGCGCGGAGGTGGTGGGCTTCCTGCCCACCTTCACCGATATGGTGGAGTATTCCCGCATGATGGCCATGCGATACGTGGGCATTCCCGCCCGCCGGGAGGACGGCTGGCGCATGGAGGTGTCCGACCTGGTGGACGCCATCAGCGCCGACACCAGTCTTGTCTATATCGACCGGCCCAACAACCCCACCGGCCAGACCCTGTCCCTCTCCGACATCAGCCGCGTGCTGGACCGGTGCGAGGAGCTGGGGGTCTACGCCATCGTAGACGAGGCCTACGGCGACTTTCTGCCCCGCGAGGAGTCGGCGGTGACACTGGGGCCGAAATATAAAAATATCATCATCGTCCGCACCTTCTCCAAGGGCTTCGGCCTGGCGGGCCTGCGGGCGGGCTATATCATCACCTGTCAGGAGCTGATCCGTTATATCAGCAAGGTCTCCAACCCCTATATGATGAGCGAGCTGTCCCGCGAGCTTTCGGCCGCCGCCCTCAGCGACCGTACCTATGCCGACAGTCACGGCGCGGATTTCGCCGCCATGAAGCGCGCCCTGCGGGACGCCTGCGGCAAAAACCTCGCCATGGCCGTCACCGACGACCGCGTCCCCATCTGCCTCCTGCAGCACCGCGACCCCCGCGCCAACCTGCAGGAACTGCTGATGGCCCGGGGTGTCCTCACCTGCTCCGGCGGCGAGTTTGAGCCGCTGGATCGCAGCAGCGTCCGTCTCCGCGTTCCCCGGGCCGAGGAACTGGACAAGCTCCTCCGGGCCGTGAAAGCCGTCAACGAGGCGTGAAAGGCCGTCATACGGCACCGGCTCAAATGCTCCCCTGTGTAAGGGGAGCTGTCACGACAAAGTCGTGACTGAGGGGTTGCCATCGGAAATGCCTTCCTTCTTTTATGCAGAAAGCCCTCCCTTCACGGGAGGGCTTATTTTTTTCACCGAAACATGTGATCCGCGAACCGCGCCAGCCGTTCGTCGATGCCCGGCAGCTTCACCGCCGCACCGGCGTCGTTGGCCGTCTCCAGCATACAAAAGCGGGGCGGCAGGCGGAACGCCTTGTTCATGCACAGCGCCGAAATCAGCTGCTGGGCCACGATGTCGCCGCCGGAATAGCCGGATACGATGATGGCGTACAGCTCCTTGTCGTAAAACGGTGTGGTGCGGAACAGGGCCGTCAGCCGGTTGATGCAGGCCGTCAGGTTGGCCGCCAGCGCGTCGTTGTAGTTGGGACACAGCCACAGCACGCCATCGGCCTGCCCGATGGCGGGATACACCTCATCCACGATGACACCGCCGTAGAAGCACCGTCCCTCCTCGCCGAAGTGCAGGCAGGTGCGGAACTCGCAGCCGTTGCAGTCGGCCACCGTGCCGTTGCGCAGGCTGATGACCCGGGCCTCCGCCCGCCCCGCCAGACGGGGCGCCATCCGCTCCCACAGGGCGATGGTGTTGGAGGTTTTGCGGTTGGAGGCGTGCAGCACCATCAGCTGAGGGTGCTGCCGCACCGGCGGCGTGTCCGCCAGCAGGCGATCCACCAGCTCACGGGCGCAGGCCGTATAGGCGCTGAGATAATCCGTGTGCCGCAGCATGGCCCGAATGTGGAAATTCTCCAGCGAGCCCGTGGCCTCCACCAGCGGCGCGCCCATAAAGGCGCAGCCCGCCTGATTGGCGGCAAACACGATCTCCCGGGCGGCGGA